>ONIQ01000010.1 GCA_900317925.1 uncultured Bacteroidales bacterium
CCTATGAGCGCAATATATATCCACGAAACACCCCGTTGAGTCGAAGGGAAAACATTCCATCAACTTTGTTAAAATAAATTTTGAAAAGTCTTAGAATACAGGTGAGCCAATAAAGCAGGGGAAAGGGAAATTTTTCGTACATTTGCAAACGAAGTGGCAGCCCCAAAGCTGTACTTTAAAATGCTCGGGTCCGGGACTGCGTTGCCAATTGCAGCCGGACCTTTTTCGCAGCCAAAGCGAAAAATGTAGCCAAAATGTAGCCAATTTGTTACACTAAAAATGCCCCTCAGCTATCTGAGAGGCATTTTTCTGTGGTGCTGGGAAGAATCGAACTGCCGACACATGGATTTTCAGTCCATTGCTCTACCATCTGAGCTACAGCACCATCGTTTTGGGAATGCAAAGATACAGCAATTTTTAGACTTTGCAAACTTTTCTTGAACAAAAGCATAACATTTCCATTATTTTTCCGAACTTTGAAGAAAAATGACTGCGTATGTTGCTGCCCAATGATCATACCCGCCGCTGGGAGATACTTTCCACCGAATACCTGATCCGTCGTCCCTGGCTCACGGCACGCCGCGATAAAGTGCTGCTGCCGGACGGACGCATCAATCCGGAATACTATGTAGTGGAATATCCCGACTGGGTAAACGTCATTGCCATTACCCGCGACGGACAGTTCGTCATGGAACGGCAGTACCGGCACGCGGTGGCCATGACCTGCTACGAGCTCCCCTGCGGCGTGATGGAGGAAGGAGAAACGCCCCTGCAGGCTGCTCAGCGCGAGCTTTTGGAAGAAACGGGATACACGGGCGGCGAGTGGACGCACCTGCTGGACATCACCCCGAATCCCAGTTCGATGTCCAACTTTACCCACTGCTTCCTGGCCACCGGCGTCGCGAAAACAGCCACGCCGCATCTGGACGCGACGGAAGAGTTGGAAGTGCACCTCCTTTCCCGCGAGGAAGTGCTCACCCTGCTGAAAGAAAACCGGCTCATCCAGTCGCTGATGCTCACTCCCCTGCTGAAATATTTTTCGGGCATATAGCGGATGGCAGAACGGCGATATATCCAGGTCATTTTACCGCTCCGGCTGGGGTGGGAGCCCTTTTACGCCCTCCCGTCCGGCATCTCGGTGCAGGTAGGTGACCGGGTCAAAGTCCTCTTTTCCCGAAAGCCCTATCTGGCCGTCGTCAGCCGGACCGATACGGAACCCTCCATCGACAATCGGAAAGTATTCACCATCCAGTCGGTCGAGGCCGATCTGCCCCGCGTTTCCGAACAGGAAATCGCCTTCTGGCGACAGGTGGCGGACTATTACCTCTGCAGCATCGGCGAGGTTTATAAACTGGCGTATCCGGCCGCCCGCGCCGAAGAGATGAAGGCCACGGCCAACCAGGCCAGGCGGGAACGGCTGGAAGAGCGGATTGCACGCGTGGAAGCGGAGCTGGCCAAGGCGGAGGCCTCGAAGCGGACCCGGGAAAGCACCCGGGAGCGCCTGCGGGAAACGCTGCAGCAATTGCGGATTGAAAGAGACAACCGTGAAGCCGGACCGGACGGAAGGCCGGCTGCGGTAGATGACAGCATTGTCCTCTCCCCCGCCCAGCAGCAGGCGTATGAAGGGATCCTGTCGGCCGGAAAGAAACCCGTCCTCCTGCACGGGGTAACCGGATCCGGCAAAACGGAAATTTACCTGAAATTGGCCGCCCGCACACTCTCAGAGGGGAAAAGCGTCCTGTATCTGGTCCCCGAAATCGCCCTGAGCCGCCAGTTGGAATCGCGGGTTGGGAAAGTCTTCCCGGGCGTACAGGTCTATCATTCCGGAGAGACAATCGCCCGCCGGCGGGACATCGCTGCCCGTTGCCGGACCGGCGCTCCCGGCATCGTCCTGGGAACCCGATCCGCCCTCTTCCTCCCCCATCGCAACCTCGGGTTGATCATCGTGGACGAGGAGCACGACACCTCCTATAAGCAGACCGAACCCGCCCCGCGCTACCATGCCCGGGAAACCGCCGTCATGCTGGCGCTCCAATACGGGGCGCGCATGGTGCTTGGCAGCGCAACCCCTTCGCTGGAATCGCTGTACAACTGCATGGGAGGCCGTTTTATCCGCATCAGCTTAAAAGAACGATTCTTTCACGGGAACGATGCGGAGGTAGAGGTGATAGATACCGTGGAAGAACGGCGCAAACGCGGGATGATCGGACATTTTTCCCGCAAACTCATCGCCCATATCCAGGAAGCCCTGCAGGCTGACAAACAAGTCTTTATCCTGCGCAGCCGGCGGTCCTATGCACCCCTGCTACAATGTCATGAATGCGGTGAAATGGCCACTTGTCCCCAATGCTCGGTAAAATTAAGTTGGCACCAGGATACGGGCCGGATGGTGTGCCATTATTGCGGCTACAGCGAGCCCTACACGGGCCACTGTCCCAGCTGTGGCGGAGAACTGATTTCCCTGGGCGCCGGGACCCAGAAAATCGAAGAAGAAGCCCGGGAACTCTTCCCGCAGGCCCAGGTTGCCCGGCTAGACAGCGATACCGCCCAGCAGGCCGGCTATACACGAAACCTCCTGAACCGCTTCGAAAAAGGCGAAATCGACATCCTCGTGGGCACGCAAATCATCACGAAAGGTTTTGATTTCGAGCGGCTTGCGCTGGTAGCCGTCATTGGGGCCGACACCTTGCTCGGCCAACCCGATTTCCGTTCGGACGAGAAAGCCTTCCAGCTGCTGGAGCAGTTCCGCGGACGCTGCGGACGACGGGGCGGAAAGGGCCTGTTCGTGATCCAGACCGCCCAGAGCGGACATCCCGTCTATCGCAACCTCTCCAGCCTGACCGGGACGGAAAGCATGCTTCCGGAACGGAAAAATTTCGGTTATCCTCCTTTTACCCGGCTTATCCTCATCCTGCTCAAAGACAGCAACCTCAAACGGCTCACTTATCTGGCCGACGAACTGGCCCGCCTGCTGGGCGCCACCCTGGGGCCCGAGGTCCGGATTTCCGGCCCCTACGCACCTGCCATAGACAAAATTGCCGGGCAGCACTTCAGGCATATCCGCCTTACGATGGCCAAGGACAAGCACCTTGGCGAGCACAAAAAGCTGCTGGCAGAGACGCTTGCCGCTTTCGAGAAAGAGCGTTCCTGGAACGGCCATTTCGCCATCGATGTAGATCCCGTATAAAAAACTGCACGTTTTTTGCGATATTATTCCTATCTTTGTAAGTTAAGAGATAGGTTTTATGTCAAAAGTCATCGCCATTGCGAACCAGAAAGGCGGCGTCGGTAAGACGACGACAGCCATCAACCTTGCCGCTTCGCTTGCCGTACTGGAGCGGAAGGTGCTCATCATTGACGCCGATCCGCAGGCAAATACCACCTCCGGCCTGAATTTCCCGCCCGAAAGCGACCAGAAGCGCACGCTGTACGAGGTCATGATTGGCCAGATCGGTGTTCGGGACGCCCTGATCCAGACGGAAATGAACAACCTGCATCTCATCCCGTCGCACATCAACCTGGTGGGCATCGAGTTCGAGATGATCAATGAGGAGAACCGGGAATCCATTCTCAAAAACTGCCTCGCTCCCATCCGCAATGAATACGACTACATCATCATTGACTGTTCCCCTTCCCTGGGCCTGATGACCATCAACTGCCTGACGGCCGCCGACTCGGTCATCATCCCTGTCCAGCCCGAATTCTTTGCCCTGGAAGGTCTGGGCAAGCTGCTGCAGACCATCCGCCTGGTAGAGAAGGGTGTGAATCCGAACCTGACCATCGAGGGTTTCGTCGTTACCATGTTCGACGGGCGCACCCGCGTCCATACCCAGGTGGTAAACGACTTGCGCGAGCACTTCAAAGACATGGTTTTCAAGACCATCATCCAGCGCAGCATCCGCTTGAGCGAAGCGCCCTCGCACGGAAAACCCATCGTCCTGTACGATGTGGTGAGCAACGGTACCACGAATTACCTCAACCTCGCCAAAGAGGTGATGGATAAAAACGAATAAGCCATGGCACAACCGAAAAGAGGGCCCGGAAGAGGGCTGAGCGCCATTTTGGGCGAGAGCAACATCGATGTCCGCGACTTGCGCAAGCCGGTGGGCTATATCAACAAGAGCATCGTGGACGAGAAAGCGCCGCAAGACACTTCCGATATCCTCCGGATTCCCATCGACCGGATCGAGCCGAACCCCTTCCAGCCCCGCATGTCTTTCGACCAGGAGGCCTTGGAGGAACTGGCAGAATCCATCCGGACCTTCGGCCTGATCCAACCGGTTACCGTCCGCCGGAAAGCCGATGGCAAGTACCAGATTATCAGCGGTGAGCGGCGTTTCCGCGCCTGCCGTCTGGCCGGGATGGACATGATTCCCGCCTATATCCGCGACGCCAACGAGCAGGGAATGCTGGAGATGGCCATCGTGGAAAACATCCAGCGCGAGAACCTGGATCCCATCGAGGTGGCCATGAGTTATCGCCGGCTGATTGAAGAATGCAACCTTACGCAGGAACAGATGGCCGAACGCGTCGGGAAAAAACGCGTTTCCGTGACCAATTACCTGCGCCTGCTGAAACTGCCCGCCAAGGTCCAGCACGACCTGAAAGTGGGTCTGTTGAGCGTAGGGCATGCCAAGGTGCTGCTGGGTGTGGAGGATCCCGTCCTCCAGGAGCGCCTGTGCGATGCGGTTGTGAAGGACGGCCTGTCGGTGCGACAGTTGGAAGAGAAACTGAACCGGCTGGGAAAGGAGCCGAAACCGGCATCCCCCGCCCAGCAGGATCTCCCGGACAGCTACTACAAAGTATTGGAACATATCGGGAAATATTTTGGCAACAACATCTCACTGAAGCGGTCTGCCTCCGGCAAAGGAACCATGACCATCCGTTTCGATTCCGATCGCGAAATGCAAGCCTTCCTGAATGCGTTGGAGAATGCGAATTTGTAGATTTCTAATTATTGTAGCCATTCTGGTCCTGGCCTGCCCGGGCACCCGCGCACAGTTTAAGCGCGATGCCTTTACGCAGAATTACAGCGACCTCAAAGATACGACAGCCCGCAAGGATTCCATTGATAAGATGTTCTCTTTCAAGGAGTTCTTCCGCGGCGTGTCCCACAAGCAGGAACTGCTGCCCGGCACTTTGTTCGCCGGCTCGATGCTCTTCATCGGAAGCCAGCAGATCTATCACAAAGACTATTGGAAACTGCCCATCATCTACGGTGGCCTGGGCGCCACAGTGGGCCTGGGTATCCACTACCGGCGGAACTTTAACGAAACGGGGAATGAACATGACCGGAATCTGAGTACCGCCATGTTCATCGGAGCCGGCGCCATATACTGGGCCACGCTGATGGACGGTGTCATCCGGTATCCGTCCGGCGGACGGCATCCGCACCCCGGAAAGGCTACCCTGTATTCCCTTCTGCTACCTGGGCTCGGACAAGCCTACAACGGCGAATACTGGAAGATCCCCATCTACTGGGGCGGTCTGGTAGCCTCTTTCCATTACTATAATCTGAACAATACGAATTATTTACGCTATAAACGCATCTACAACGAGGCAACGGATCCCGAATCCACGACCAAACCGCCCATCTCCGCTGATGCGGCCTTGTATTATCGCGATGTTTTCCGTCGCTGGAGGGATTATTCCATCGTGGCGATCCTTGGTGTTTACCTGCTGCAAATCATTGATGCCAATGTATTTGCCTATATGCAGGACTTCGACGTAAGCGACGACCTGTCCATGCACATCGCGCCGGCCGTCATTACGCCCGAAACGACCTATGCCATGCGCCATACCCCCTTCGCCCCCACCGGATACGGGTTGAGCGTCGGATTCAGATTTTAACGCCCATGCATGTAAACAAGATATTGGTTTCCGCCCTGCTTTGTGTCGCGCTGACGGCACCCGCGCTTGGCCAGAACCTTCGCCTTACCAAAAAACAGCTTCGCCAGGAAAACGCACGCTTGCGCATGCAGATGGATTCGCTGCGAATCGACCTGGAAAAATACCGCAGCGACTCCCGCCTGAACGACAGCATCGTTTCCGAATTGCGCGATATTTACGAGAACAACGCCCAGCGGAGCGCCGCCGGCCTGAATCCGGAAGATTATACGCCGGAAATCACGGACAGCCTGCTGAGCATCTGGTATTTACACCGCCAGATCGGGCGCAACCGGGAAGGACAGGAATACGACATGGATTCGGTCCACTTCGAATCCAACGTACCGGACAAGGTCTATATTGAACGGCTCGAGGCGATGAATTCTTTCATCACCCTGCCCTTCAACGAGACGGTACGCAACTATATCATCCTCTATTCCGAGAAAATGCCCACCAAGATGGGCCATATCCTGGGGCTCTGCCGCTATTATATGCCCATTTTTGAAGAGATCTTCAACAAATATGACATGCCGCTGGAGCTCAAGTACATGGCGGTGATAGAATCTGCCTTGAATCCGGTGGCGGTGTCGCGCGCCGGCGCCAAGGGCATGTGGCAATTCATGTACAAGACGGCCCGCGATTACGGCCTGGAAATCAATTCCTACGTGGATGAACGCCTGGATCCGGTGGCCTCGGCCGATGCCGCCGCCCGTTTCCTGTCCGATTCCTATGCCATTTTCGGTGACTGGAACCTGGCCATCTCTTCCTACAACTGCGGAGCCGGAAACGTGAACAAAGCCATTCGGCGCAGCGGCGGGAAACGCGATTTCTGGTCCATCTACCCCTATCTTCCCCGCGAAACGAGGGGTTATGTCCCGGCATTCGTGGGCGCCATGTATGCCATCCGCTACTACAAGGAACACGGGCTGGTCCCGGAAGTGGTCCCGATGCCGGAGCATACCGACACCTTCCGTGTTCACAAACAGCTGCATTTCAAGCAAGTAAATGCCCTTGCCGGTGTTCCGATGGACGACCTGCACAACCTGAACCCGCAGTACATGCACGATATTGTCCCGGGGGCGTCGCAGGAATACATCCTCCGGATTCCGTACCAATATACCAATGCGTATATCGAGCACGAGGACTCCCTGTACACCTACATGGTCGATTCCCTGTTCAAGCCGGCCACCCTGAAGGCCATCGAGGAAGGTCGCGCAAGCGGAGGCGGGCGCATCACGTACAAGGTAAAATCGGGCGATTACCTGGGGCGCATCGCCTCCCGGTATCATGTGAGCATCAACCAAATCAAGCAGTGGAACCACCTGCGCAGCAATAACTTGCGGGTAGGACAGATCCTGTATATCTACGGCCGCGGCAGTGGACCGGCCTCCCAGGAAGCCAGCTCGAAGCCAGTTTCCGGCACAAAGGCAGCAACCGGTTCGAAGCCGGCCTCCGGCAGCGGGTACACGGTCTATACCGTCAAGAGAGGCGATACCCTTTACGATATTGCGGCCCGGTATCCGGGCGTTTCGGCACAGGATATCATGAAATACAACGGCATTTCTTCCAAGATCCGCATCGGGCAAAAAATCAAAATTCCCAATCGATAGCCAACTTGGCTTCCGGATAGGTTGACAAGCGCAGCCAGGCTCGAAGCCGCGAGCGCTTCCATACCCATTTATAGGACGATAAAGCACTGAGTACAAATCCATTCCCATAATAGGCCGGAACGGAGAAGTTACCCGGCGCATCGCGTTCATAGCAGTAGATACGGTTGTCCCAGTGGCCAATGAAATAGACGCAGGCGCGCAGCCACACGGCCAGGCGGTCGTTTTTCCGCCCGCCCTCCAGATAACCCAGCCAGCCGAGCCCCTTCGACCAGGATTCTTCGCTGCGGAGGATGGCGGTCCACTCCCCTTTCGTATAACGGAAATCGGTCCGCAGACCCGCCCGATGGCGGACATCCTCATTTTTCCATCGTTCCGAAAGACGGACTTCCATGTCCCAGTTTCCGGGTAATGATACCGGGAAGACCATGCGGGCCTTGAGCTGGCGTTGGCCGCTCAACTGGGTGGAGGAGATATCCAGGGAAGAAACAAAGCCGCCCTGTTCCCACCCCAGGGCCAGACCGCACTGGTCCGACACCTTGGTCGAGGTCCGCATGGCGCCGGAGAAGGTACCGTCATACGCGCTGTGGTACCAGCGGAAGGCAATCGGGAAACGGGCGCGGTCCCCTACCGGAAAAACGGCTCCGGCCAGGAAGGCCGGAACCTTCCCATCCCATGCCGCTTCGCCGAAAAGATCGATTCCCCGCAGGCAGAAACGGCCATCGGCCGACACCTTGCGGACCCCATCGCTGGAGAAAGCCGTCAGCCCCACCTGCCCCTTCCTTCCAAACCAGGTGGCGTTTCCCCCAACAGTATTTTTTGCGACAAATCCCGTGACAATCAGCCGTTTCCACGTATAATCGGCCGCGAGGCCCCGCCAGGTTCCCAGCCCCGAATACGAGCGCGCGGGAGAGAGCCCGGAAGGCCGTTTGTAGAAGGAGGAGGCCCCGGAAAGGCCGGACACGGAAAAGCCCGACCACAAGGCCAGGCCCTGTCCGAAACGGGTATGGAAGTCTCCGGCTACCACCTTGCCGCGCTTCCCCGACCAGGCAACGCTGCCGGTTGGACGGAAGGCCTCCAGATAGGTACTGCGGCCGGCCAGGTTCATCTCCAGGGATTCGCCGGCAAACAAGTATTGCACGCCGTCTCCGTACTGGATATCCCCCTTTTTGCGGATACTTCCCCTCACCTTGAGATGCTGCGAAGGACGGGCGGAAACCGCCGGACTCCCGGGCAGGCGGTCCGATTCAAAAGAAAGGAAGGGTGCCAGCGCCCGGGCGGTTCCCTCCCCGAAACCATCCACCAGGGCCAGTTCGGCCACCGACAGCACATCTCCCTGCCGCTGGCGGTAATCCAGCAGGCAGGCTGTCTGGTACTGCGAGAAAAGGCCGCTGGATACCAGCCGCGAAAGCGAGGCCGAATTGATGCGCAAGGGATGGGCGGCGTAGAAGAAAAACCGGTCAATTTCCTGCTGGTCAAGGGATTCTACATCTTCCGCCCCGGTCAGGAAAGCGATGGAGCGAAGGAGTGCGTTGTGCTGGGCCGGAAGGGTTACGGGGGCGCAAAGGAGCGCCAAAATGACGATGAAGTTTCTCATAATCCATATTTTTCTGCAAGATACATATTCTGTCCGGATTTTTTGCTACATTTGTTCAATAAAAAACAAGCATTATCATGGATCATGTCAAACTGCACGACAAGACTTTCAAGCCTTTCATCCCTTACGAAAAGATTATCAGTGCGATAGACGGAGTAGCCGATAAAATCAACCGGGATTTTCGCGGTTGCACGGATATTCCCATCGTCCTGTGCGTCCTGAACGGTTCCATTGTCTTCACGGGCGAACTGCTCAAACGGCTGGACTTCCCCTGCCAGTTGGTTTCGATGAAACTCACTTCCTATGAGGGCACGAATTCCACGGGCAAGGTTCGTCAGGTCATGGGCCTCACTTCCAGCGTCCGGGACCGCCGGGTCATTGTGGTGGAGGACATCGTGGACACGGGCAATACCATTTTCGACCTGTGCGACATCCTGAAGGGAGAAGGTGCCAGCGAGGTCCGCATCTGCACCCTGCTGTTCAAGCCGGATGTGTACAAGAAGGACGTGAAACTGAATTATGTGGGCATGGAGATTCCCAACGCCTTCATCGTCGGCTTTGGCCTGGATTACAATGAGTTGGGACGCAACCTCAAGGATATTTACGTTTTGGATCAATAGTATGAAGTATTTCATCTTATTTGGCCCTCCGGGCGCCGGGAAAGGCACCCAGGCCTCTGCAATGGTTGAACAATTCAACCTCAAGCATATCTCCACGGGCGCATTGCTGCGTGAAGAAATCGCTGCCGGAACCGAACTTGGCCTGCAGGCCAAGGCCCTTATTGACGCCGGTTCGCTGGTTCCCGACGAAGTCGTGGAAGGCATGATCGAAAGCCAGTTCAAGACCGTCAAGGGCGTGAACGGCTTCCTGTTGGACGGCTTCCCGCGTACCATCGCCCAGGCAGAAGCCCTGGACAAAATGCTCGCCAAATCATCCGAAGAAGTGACCGGCGTGGTTTCCATCATGATTCCGGATAACCTGATCATGGAGCGCATCAAGCACCGCGCCACCATCGAGGGCCGGGCCGACGATGCCAAGGAAGAGACCATCAACAACCGCATCAAGACCTATCACGACAAGACCGAACCCCTGGTGGGATTCTATCAGGCCGCCGGCAAATACAACGAAATTGACGGCGTAGGCTCCATTGAAGAGGTCCGTGACCGGATTGCAGCCCTGATGCAGCGTTTCTAATGGCCGACCGGCATTTCACCGAAGCCATTCTGAAATGGTACCAAGAGAACCGTCGTTCCCTGCCCTGGCGGGGGACGACGGATCCATATCCCGTATGGCTCAGTGAAATAATCTTACAACAAACCCGCATCGCCCAGGGGCAGGCCTACTGGGAGCGTTTTATGGAGCGCTTCCCTACCGTCCGTGACCTGGCCGACGCTTCGGAAGACGAAGTCCTGCGGCTTTGGCAGGGCCTGGGCTATTACAGCCGGGCCCGGAACCTGCACGCCGCCGCCAAACAGATTGCCGCCGCCGGGCGCTTCCCGGATACGCTGGACGGTATCCGCGCCTTGAAGGGCGTGGGAGATTATACCGCAGCGGCCATCGGTTCCATCGCCTTCGGTTTGCCAGCCGCCGTGGTGGACGGGAATGTCTATCGGGTGCTCGCCCGGTATTTCGGGATTGCCGAACCCATCGGAACACCCCAGGGGAAAAGGATCTTCACCGCACGGGCCCAGGAACTCCTGCCGCCCGGACAGGCAGCAGACTTCAATCAGGGAATGATGGATTTCGGGGCACTTCAGTGTACGCCGCAGCATCCGGATTGCCCGTCCTGCCCGCTCCAGCGAACCTGCCGGGCCTTCCTGGAGGGTCGCACCACCATGCTTCCCGTCAAAAAAGCCGGTCCCGCCATCCGGCAGCGTTTCTTTACCTATTTGTATATTCGCTGCCAAGGCCAGACCGCTTTCCGCAAACGGCCGGCCGGCGACATTTGGCAGGGCCTTTGGGAGCCCTTGCTTTTTGAAGGACCGTTGCCCGAAGCATACGGGAACGCCGTCCTGCTGAAAAAAGGAGTCCGGCATGCCTTGACCCACCGGCTCATCGTGGCCGATTTCTATTGTCTCGAGACAACAAAAAAACCGTCCCTTCCGGACGGTTGGATCTGGATGGATGAAAAGATGCCCGCGCAACTGGGGAAACCCCGTCTTGTGGAGCATCTCCTGTCCCTGCTTTAGTGTTCTACGTAATAACCCAGACCGGTTCCGCGGCCCGTACCTTGAACGATATCGCGCAAAGACTTATCGGTGGGTCTATCGTGTTCGTAGAGTTCCTCGTAATCGTGCTGGTAATTGGCATCCGGAACCACATTGATATCGAACCGCATTTCGGCCACTCCCTTGGGCGAGATGTTGCCCCAGATGCGGACGGTATGCACCACCTTGCCCACGTTCTTTTTGCTATCATAATCCAGGGTCAGATACATGAACCGGCCAGGAGGCACAATCACTTCCCGTTTCACGTTGACAACGATACAGCCGCAGGACGGCTGTATATCGCAGATTACCAGCGGCACATTCCCGATGTTCGTCACACGGGCCACGATCCGAAGCTGCTGTCCCTGCAGGATGGGATAATAATGGCGGACCGGATCGGAAATCATGACTTCCGTAAAGGAGACCTTTTGCGTACAGCCTGCAAGCAGTACGACCGCCATCAGGAAGAGAAGAACGCGTTTCATAACTTGACCAGGATTTCTTCTAATGCCAGATCACGCGTATTCGAGGGCGTAAAACGAAGTTCTACCGATTGGGAACCGCTCACATCGGCATCGCCACGGAAGACGACCTCTTCGCCTTCATCCAGCAGCGATACATCCTGTTCTGGCAGGAGCCGCCCTTTCATCTGGCCGTCCGCCCAGATCTGGACATCTTTCGGAGGAGACATCCGGTGACGCTCCAGATTCAGGAAGGCAATGGCAAAATGGATGGCGTCCTGGATCTTATCGGCCGGCAGTTCAATGACAAGACCTTCCTGCTGGAACACCTGCCATCCCCAGTGATAATTCTGCGAAATGCCCAAAACGCCGTCGGTCAGGAAGGTATTCGTCTCCGTTCCGTTTGCGGAATGGATGACCAGCGGTTCTCCCAGGATGACGTCTCCACGCCAGAGCGCCGTACGGAGCCATTCGTCACATTCACTCTCATAATCGGCCAAATAAATACCGTTTTCGTTTACGCGATCCATATGGTCCATGGCCGCCCGGTCGTTGTTGGTCAGGATATAAATGTCTTCCTCGGGGGTGATGGCGCCCAAATCAGCCAGCGCAGAGAGGACTTCCGGTTTCACTTCCCACTCATCTTCTACCTTGTCGGCAAATCCGCCCGGACCGATTCCGTGAAGACGGACCAGTTCCATATAGGTAAAGGACACGTTCTGGCGGGTTTTCTCGTAAATCACCCGCTCGCGGTGGGTCATTTCCACATCTCTCAGGGCGAGGAATTTTGTATAATACTCGCGGAATCCCGGTTCGTAAATATAGGTTTTCACCGCATCCTTGATACCGCCATACAGCGGGAGCTCTTTTTTCGTCGTCCGGGCCCGTCTTTCCATGGCGATATTCGCTGCTGCCATGAAATCGCCGATATGCGGCATCGCATCCTGGTAATAGGTACGCAGTTCTTCGTCAATATCCAGGTCCGGATCGATCAGCATATTGGCCAGAATGAAGGTGAAATGTTCCTGAAGGCAGGAGTAGAAGTAACCGCTTCCATTCAGGAAAATGCCCTTCACGCCGCGTCGACGGTATTCCTGGATCCGCTGCTGCATCACGGACAAAATCGGATAGGCGGTAATGTAATCGTCGAAATTACAAATATAGTCCCAGACATAGATGGTCTTGCACACCTTCTTCCACTGCTCCATCAGGTCGAAGAAATGACGGGCTGCAGGAGAATCCAGGTTATCCCATGCCCGCGGATAATCGATAGCGGAAAGGAAGACACCCACATTGTCGGGCAACGGTTTGGCCGGAGGCAACCCGGTTGTCAGATAAGCCGGAATGAAGAAGTGGTGTTTCGGGAAACGTTTCGCCAATTTTTCCACGAACTGCGTTACCGCAGGCGTCGCATTCCGGGCCGTATTGCCGATTCCCTGGCAACGCGGGCACATGCAGACGATGGTGTTGTCATTCGGACCGATGGTAATCCGGGACGGGGTCCGCGAGCCGTCCCCGTACTGGTCCAGGATATACCGGACCGTAAGGTCATACAGTTTCTCGGAAGAAAAACAGAACTGGTCCTTATACGTCATGCTTCCGGAATGGGCGAACAATTCCTCGTCCATGTTCTGGAAACCATAGGCGGTGTCGTCATTCGTACCCAGCACCCGTGCCAGTTGATGGCCCCAGAGGCCCCAGTCGTTTTCCAGGTTGTTCAAGCCGAGCAGCCAGGTCATGTCCGGATTCTGGTTGGCCGGCATGTAAATATCGCGATATTCGAACGGGAAGGTGGCCACCGTATCTTTTTGCGGGAAGATACTGGGCGGCAGGTCTGTCGCGTCCATGTATTCTTTGTCCTTGCTGACATATTTGATGAACTGATAGACCAGCCAGGTCATCGTCCGCTCATCTTTCGCCGCCAAATAATAGGCGTTCTCGCCGCGCCTGACCGCATAGTCTCCCCCGAAATCGTCTCCGACATGGAGCGTAACGTCGCAGTTATCCTCGTTTTTCTTGATCGATACGATGGCTACGGATGAGCGCTTCTGCAAATGACGGGACAGATATTCGGCCATCTTCACCTCGGCCTTTGTATTGCTTTCGGGATGAATATAGTACACGACATCGGCCTTGGCTCTCCAGAGTTGACAGGAAAGGAAGGTCAGACCGACAAAGGCGAGGATCGCCCAATTAGAAATATACCGTAACTTGGACATGTGCAATAAAGATATTCCTGTAACTAACCCGGCTTTCGCTCTCCGAATACCAGGTATTCCAGGTTCCGGAAAGGGAAAACATCAAACCCGGCGCCGCCAGCCAATTGCCGCCCAAAGCGACAAAGGAATTCAAATGATTATAGGCGCGCGGGGAATAATAGAAATTAAGGAAATTCAATTCAGGGGCCGTTCCGACACCCACCTGGGCTTCCACGCTGGTCTTGCCGTCATCGTATGGGAAATACTTTCCGCGCAGGGTGGAATTGAAGAAAAAGCGGTTGCCCAACAGGCCGCCCGTCACCTTGGCGCCCAAGTAGCATTGCGCCGGCGTAATGCTGGCACCGAGCCACAGGGCTTCCATGTTGGAATGATCCTGCAGGTAACGGTACTGGATGCCCGCTTCCGCATCGAAGGCGGAGAAATGGCGGGTAACCGATGCATCCAGGGTCAGTTTCGGGAAATAGGCATAGCCCACCCCGGCCTGTCCCATGAGGGACCAGTTGTCCGACAAGTCAAAATTATACTGGACCTGGAATTGCAGGCCACGGCCTCCCGGGCTCTCTTCCGTTGCCTGGTCATCTTCAATCTCCAGGACGGCATCGCGGCCGGTGTAGTTTACCTGTGCCGTCAGATCGCTTCGTTTGAATTTGCGGTTGTATCCGAGCTGGGCATATCCCACAATCTTATAGTCGTCTCCGAACCGCATCTGGTCGTAACCTGCGAAAACGGAATTCTTGAACATTTTGTTCTGGAGGGCCAGCATTTGGGCGCGGTACGCTTTTTCTTCCAGGAAGGCAGGACGATAGGTCCGCTGATAATAGAAGGCGGAATCCCACTGGTGATGATGGGCATACACCTGCCCGCGGGCATAACGGAGCTGTACGTCATCCGGGCTGAAAACCAAGGCCGTATCCAGCACGGTCTGCGCCTGATCCCATTGTTTCTGCGCCATCAGGGTATCGGCCTGCCGGACCGACATACCGGCATAGGCGCTGGCCAGGTCCGGATCGGCCGGATACATGGCGAGCATTTCCTTCAGGGACGCCATGGCTTCCTCGTTCCGGCCGCTCTCCGAAAGGAGGACGGCTTCTTTGCGGCGGAACCAGGGATCGTTCGGATAATACAGGACGCCTCCCTTGATGTACGGTTCCGGATCGTCGGAAGCGTTGGCCGCATACCGGAGAGCCCAGTAATTGGCGGGATTCATCTCCAGGAGGACATCGCACATGGCCACCACACGCGGAGAAGCCCCTTCTTCGTTTGCTTCCCGGACAACGGGCATGGCCTTTTCCTCATACAGATTCTTGTAGAATTTACGGGTAAAACCATCTTCCGCCGCACGGTAGGCGTTCTCCAGCAGGCTCAGGGCTCCGTCCTTGTTCCCTTGTTTTTCCAAAAGCTCCGCGCGATCGGCCGTCACCTGGTAGACAGGATCGTAAAGCAGGCGCTCGTTCAGTTTTACCTCCGCCTTGTCAAACATACCCGTTTCCCGATAGCACAGCGAGAGGCGACGGACGGCGTTCTGGCGCTGCTCGGGATCGTCGGCACGGGCATCGACATATTCCAGCGGCGCGATGGCGGCGGCATACTGCCCGTCGGACATCAGCTTGGCGGCATCGTCCAGCATCAACTCACAATAAGCCAGATTGATATCATACTCTCCCGGGAACTGCTTCGCAGCCGCCTCCAGGGTGCGCCGGGCCGATTTCTGGTCCCCTTTGCGTAGGTGAACTTCGTGTTCCAGCATGCTGAGCCGAGGCGACGGACCGGTCTTGGCGCGCATTTCTCCGATGTAGGTCAAGGCATCGTCATAATACCCCCGGCGGATTGACTGCGTCATCATATACTCCAGCGATTCCGGGCTCTTGCTCGAACGATAGACCTTGGCATACAGCTGATAGGCATCGGCATCCTTCTCGATACGGGCAGCATCCTCCATCAGCGAATCATACAGGCGCTGCAGTGCGGGCGAGGGATGCTGGGCAAGCTGGTTCCGCACCAGGGACAGGGCGGCCATATTGCGGCCGCTGTCCATCAGGATTCCGGCCGCCCGACGAATCAGTTCCACATTGCCCGGATTCTCATTCGTCGCATAGATCAGATGGTCCAACGCATCGTCCAAACGGCCTTTCCGGATGAGCAGGTTGGCATAGGCGACCTGAGATTCCACATCCTTCGGATTCAGCAGGACCATCTCAGACAAGGCATCTTCCGAAGCATTCAGGTCACCGCGGATGTGGGCTTCCTGATAGGTCCTCTGAAGCACCTCATAGACATCGGCCGAAATACTCGCATCATGCGGATATATCTTGTTCAGACGACGTAGGAACTGGTTGGCCATTTCCAGGTTTCCCTCTTTTTTGTACAAGTTGATCTTTCTGAGCCAGAGGCCTTTCCAGTAAGGATTCACTTCCAGCAATTCATTCACGTAGCAGATGGCGCTGGAATAATTTCCCGTCGCCTCCTCTACGTTCACCAGCAACTGTTTGGCATCGGTATGGTTGTAATTGATGTGGCAGGCTTTCACCAGATGATAGCGGGCCTGGTCATAATTCTTGCTGCGGACCCAGTACCGGCCGGCCAGGTAGTGAAGGTTCGGATCGTTCGGGTATTGCGCCAGACCTTCGTCCAGCAGGGACTTCCCCTTGGCCCAGTGGTGCTGGACAAAGAGGGAATTAACCTGGTCTACGTAATAACCGGGAAGCTTGCGCCTCTTCAGCACAGCCTCGGAAGAGACGGCCAGGACCAGGGTCATGGCCAACACCATCAGTATGCTGATAACCTTACGCATTGATTTCTTTTTCTACACTTGCCTCTTCGGCTGCTTCTCCCGCTTCGCCGCCGTTCGTAACCGACGCCTCGGCCGGCTGGAAACCTTTTCGGGTCATGGCGCCCCAGACCATGCGTCTACCCCAGATATGCTTCCAGTATCCCCGCAGCGAGAAAAACACATTCAAGGGGTGGTACAGGAAGGGTTCCAGCAACGAGGCCAGGAAAAGCCACAGGTAGTCCCGCTGCTTCTTGAAGCCATGCGCCACGTAATTATCGATGGTAATAATCGTCAAACTCAGGAATTGTGCAAAGCTATACAAGGATAAGAACACAATCCAAATGGTATGATAGTTAATGGCCTGGATCAGGAAGAGCCAGAGAATCATCAGGTAGCCGGTGAACTCGATGAGCGGGGCGAACAGTTCGAACACCATAATGTACGGAAGCGTAAACAAACCATACTGCCGGTATGCCGGGTTGAACACCATATCGCGGTGCACCTGGAACATCTGCAGCAGGCCACGTCCCCAGCGCGTACGTTGACGGGAAAGGATCTTCAGGTTGGAAGGACCTTCCGTCCAGCAGCAGATCTCCGGAATCTGGACAATCCGGTAGGACTCGCCGCTATCGCACATGTATCGGATCATTCGGGCGATCATATCCATATCCTCCGCGAACGAGTCTCCGTCGTATCCGCCAGCCTTGATGGCCACGTCCGTGTCGAACAAACCGAAACCGCCGGATACGTTCTGCAGGGCATTGAAAGTGCTCAGGGCCGTCTTGCCGATGTAGAACGAACGTGCATATTCCAGATCCTGGAAAAGCGGGATCAGGTTATGCGGTGGACGGACTTCGCGCATCTGTCCGTTAACCACCTTGCAACCATTGGACATCCGCATCGTCGCACTTACGGCGATCACGCGGATACCGGTATTCATCGTCGGCCAGATAATGCGGTACAAGGCTTCCTTGTCCAAGATACAATCCACATCCGTACACACGAAATAGGGATTCGTCACCACATTCACACCGGCGTTGGAGGCATCGGCCTTCGTACCGCCGTTAACCTTGTCCACCACCGTCAGGCGTTTGAAGACCGGATTGTCGGAGCGGGTTTTATACAAGGCCCGGAACGGCTTGGTCTTGATTTTTTCGATATAGGCATAAGGGACCTTCTCCAGGTCGAACTGTTCGATGAGCAGGTCCAGGGTCCTGTCCTTTGAACCGTCGTTGACAATGATCACCTCATAATCGGGATAGTCCAGGCTCAGCAGGGAATGGACATTATCGATAATGGTCCTTTCCTCGTTATAGGCCGGCGCCACGATGGAAATACCCGTTGCATAAGGCGAATGGCGAAGTTCCTCGATGGTATTCTTTTCGTTGTGGTAGATGCCGTGAAGGCGGTGTTTGCGCAAAGCCAGGATTACCATCAAGACATAACTCAAGACCAGAAATCCCGAGTAGAAGATGACGAAGAAATTGAAGAAATCTATAATCGCCTCACGCATACTTCTTGTTGTCTATCAGTGGACACTCAATGTGCTGGAAGAAAATCTCATATTCTTTCTCTGAAGACGCTTTCAGGTTTTCATATGCGATGCGCCCCCGGATTCCATAGTCGTACAGGGTAGACAGTAATTTCATCCGTGTCACGGCGTCCGTCGTCTGCCGATAATCATCCACCAGGAAATCCACGACATCCTGCCGGTCCGATTGGATGTTCCCGAAAGCTTCCACCAGGGCGGCACGTTCGGCGAAGGAAGCGGAGGCGTACCGATGGAAGAATTCATGCTCGGCCGGGATGTATTTCAATTCTCCCAATGCCTTGATCAGGGCGCAGGCGAAGCGTTCATCACGGGTATCACGCAACAGCAGAAGGAGCTCCGGGCAGGATTTATCCAATTTCAACAGGCGGATCTCATTCACCGCAAAAATCCGCAGTTCTTCGTTGACCGGGTTCAGGTTGCACCACTGAATCAGGTTGGGCATGGAAAGACGGTTCTTGACCCGATAGAGAAAAACGTTGTGATACCGGACCATCATCTCCTCGGAGAAACGGAAGGAGGGATCCTCCTCAATCACCTTGAACGGATAGGAACTGCCGTACCGGGCCGCATGGATACGGGCATAGATTTTCAACTTGGCATCCTTTGCAAACAGGTACCGGGTTGCAATGGCCTCTTTCAGTTCCGCATCGATATCAGAGATATTCATCAATGCGTTCAGACGTTTCCGCGTATCGCGGGACCGGACCTGGCGCTCGAAATAGACCTGCATACGGAAGGTGCGCAGGATTTCACGCCAATTGGCCTTGTTGATGTCGTCCTTGATTTTCGGATAGATATCCAGCAACATCTGCAGGATGGGACGGACAAAGCGGGGACGCGGTTTGTAGTCCTCCGGGATATCCAGCCGTTCCAGGATCACATCGCGATCCAGGTTCTGGGGGGTGGTCGCCATTTCCACGACGGCCTGCTGGTATCTGCGGCGGGCACGACGGTCATGCCGTTCATGAATGGTATTCCGATATGTCCGGACACCATCCAGGAAAAGCAAAACCACGAAGGAAATCAAGAAGAACGTGGTAAAGATGGCACAGAAGCGGACCATCGGCGGGTATTCTGCCAAGCGGTAATAGAGAAGCATTATGTAATACTTCCAATATCCAAAACCGCTTAAAACAAAATAATCCATTGCCTTAAATCGCACAAAAGTACGGACTATCTGATAAAAATACAAAAAAATATATAAATTTGTATAGAGAAATTTCACTTATAAACGTTATAAGTGTAACTTTGTACCCGATAATAGGTTAGAGATGGCTGAAAGCAACTTCATAGACTACGTAAAAATCTTTTGTCATTCCGGGCACGGAGGGGCGGGATCGATGCATCTTCACCGCGCCAAATATGTCCCGAAAGGCGGTCCGGACGGGGGTGACGGAGGCCGCGGCGGGCACATCATCCTGCGGGCCAATCCGCAGAAATGGACGCTCATCCACCTCCGCTACCGAAAACACGTCAAGGCAGAAGACGGAGAGAAGGGCGGTGCCGCCTTATGCAAAGGCAAAAACGGGACGGATGTCATCCTGGACGTACCGGTGGGAACCGTCGCCAAAGACGCAGAAACCGGCGAGATGCTTTTCGAACTGCTCGAACCCGGAGCGGAACGGATTCTCTGCCGAGGGGGCCGGGGCGGACTGGGAAACAACAATTTCAAATCAGCCACCAACCAAACCCCGCGGTACGCACAGCCCGGCGAGGAGGGTGAGGAAGGCTGGTTCATTCTGGAACTCAAGGTCTTGGCCGATGTCGGGCTGGTCGGATTCCCGAATGCAGGCAAATCCACCCTGCTGGCCACCATCACCTCTGCCAAGCCCAAGATTGCCAACTATGCCTTCACCACCCTGGAGCCCAATCTGGGTATTGTAAGCTACTACGATGAGCAATCTTTCGTGATGGCCGACATCCCGGGAATCATCGAAGGCGCCCACGAAGGGAAAGGGATCGGTATCCGTTTCCTGCGGCATATCGAACGCAACTCCGTCCTCCTGTTCATGGTTTCGGCCGAGGAGGAGGATATCAACAAGGGATACGAGACCCTGCTGAACGAATTACGGGAATACAATCCCGAACTGCTCGTCAAGGAACGGGTGCTGGCCGTCACGAAATGCGACCTGATTGATGCCAAACAGGCCGCCAAAATTGAAAAGAAACTGCCGGCCGGCATTCCGCATGTACTCATTTCATCGGTCGGACAAACCGGCCTCAACGAACTTAAAGACCTGCTTTGGAAGGCACTGCATTCATGATTCAGACACTTCATCAAATAGACCGGGAATTGACGCTGGCCCTCAACGGCCTTCACTGTCCTGCCAGCGACGCCGTCTGGATGCTGGTTACGGAAAAGAAAGTTTGGTTCCTGCTGTACGCCATCGCCATCATCTTCTTGTTCAAGCAGTTGGGTTGGAAGAAAGCCCTGGTGGTCATTGCCTCGGTGGCGCTGTCTGTCGGGCTGATTGACTCACTCTCCAACCTGGTGAAAGACTCGGTGGCGCGGCTGCGTCCCTGCTACGACACCTGGATGCTCGGTCACGGGCTCTATATGCTGGAGCCGCGCGGCGGGTTCTTCGGCTTTTTCTCGGCTCACGCCGCCAATCATTTCGGCATGGCCACAGCCCTGGTCATGGGATTCCGGAACGACCCCACGCACTCCTACCGGGGCCTGGCCTGGGGCGCCTGGACATGGGCTTCCCTGGTGGCCATCAGCCGCGTTTTCGTGGGAAAACACTTCCTGGGAGATGTCCTGGTCGGTACGATCGTCGGCCTGGCCATCGGTTTCCTGATGGGATTGCTTGCCCGATGGGTGATCCGCCGCTTCCGCTTATAATTCCGGAATCACTTTTTCCATCTGCTGGGAACGGGAACCTTTCACCAGCACCACGGCATCCTTGACCGGATGCGCTTTCAGCCAGTCTGCCAGCGCCTGCGAGGTTTCAAACCACAGGCAGTCGACCGAATGGGCCGCCAGTGCCTTGCGGAATTCCTCCCCTACCAGGAGCACCTGGGTCGCACCGGCTACCGGAAGCCGCTCCAGGATCTTCACATGCTCAGCCACGGAATCCGTACCCAACTCCCCCATCGACCCCAGCATCAGGACCTTCCGGTCCGATACGATATTTGCGATGTTGTCCAGGGCGGCCGCCATGCTCGTCGGATTGGCATTGTAGGCATCCACCACCAGGGTGTTGTTCGCCGTGCGCATCATCTGGGAACGGTTGTTCGAGGGTTCATACCGGCAGACCGCTGCGATGGCATCGTCCTGCGGCACGCCGAAATACCGGCCGATCGCCAGGGCTGCCAGGACATTGGGGGCATTATAGGTGCCCACGAGATGGGTTTCCACGCCCAAGAGGATATCCGGATCCGACTCGGAAGGAACCGCCATGCGCAGGAACGGATGGGCGGCATCGGCCGGCAGGACAATGGCACCGTCCCCATAGGGGATGGTTTCCAGCCCCTTCCGGGCAGCGGCCATCTGGACAAGGTCCGCATCGGCACTGCGCACAAAGGCCTTCCCGCCATGAGCCTGGAGATAATCGTACAGCTGGCCCTTGGCCTTCTTTACCCCTTCAAACGAGCCGAAGCCCAACAAGTGGGCCTTGCCCACATTGGTAATAATTCCCAGATCCGGCTCGCTTACCGCCACGAGATGGGCGATATCGTCGGGATGGCTGGCCCCCATTTCAATCACGGCAAGCTGGGTCCGCGCATCAATTTTCAACAGCGAGAGCGGGACGCCGATATCGTTGTTCAGGTTTCCCTCGGTCGCGGTCACGACATATTTGGCCGAGAGGACGGCGCGGATCAGCTCCTTGGTGGTCGTCTTGCCGTTGGTGCCGGTCAGGCCCACGACGGGAAGCCGTTTCCCCGCTACCAGGATATGTTCACGATGGTAACGGGCCAGGGCTTGAAGGGCCTCCAGGGTGTCCGGTACGGGAATCAGACGCGCATCGCCCGATGCCGCCGCTTCAGAGGCAGCATCGACCACGGCATAGGCAGCCCCTTTTTCCAGGGCGGACGCCGCATAGGCATTGCCATCGAAATTCTCCCCTTTCAGGGCGAAAAACAGTTCTCCGCCCTTCAAGGTGCGGCTATCGGTCGTCACCCCCGTGCTGCGGAGGAACAACGCATATAATTGCTTGATTTCCATTATTTTACTCCTGTCGATCCGAATCCGCCGGCTCCCCTTTCGGTTTCGTCCAGCACCTCCACTTCTTCCCATTCGATATGCTCATGCCGCGCGATGACCATCTGCGCAATCCGCTCGCCCGGAACAATCTCGAAGGGTTCTTCCGAAAGATTCACCAGGATCACGCGGATTTCGCCGCGATAATCGGCATCGACGGTACCCGGCGAGTTGAGCACCGTGATTCCCTTCTTCGCCGCCAACCCGCTGCGGGGACGGACCTGGGCCTCGTAACCCTCGGGCAACGCGATATACAGGCCGGTAGGGACCATGGCGCGCTGGAGCGGCTTCAACACAACCGGTTCGGTGATGGCCGCCCGCAAATCCATTCCGGCCGACAACGGGGTCGCATAAAACGGAGACGGATAGGGCGAATGGTTGACAATCTTCACTTTCATATCGAATGATGTTATTTCGGTGCGTATTTATAAAGGAACCCGGTGATGATGGCGAAAATGATGTTCGGCAGCCACAGGGCCAGCCACGGCGGGAGGGTCCCGGTAAAGACAAACATCTGGCTGAAGCGCAGGAAGAGGATG
The DNA here is from genome assembly GCA_900317925.1 of uncultured Bacteroidales bacterium. Taxonomy (GTDB): domain Bacteria; phylum Bacteroidota; class Bacteroidia; order Bacteroidales; family UBA932; genus Cryptobacteroides. Next base: position 23,040 of record ONIQ01000010.1, read on the forward strand.
TAAGAGAAGCTCAGGGCGATGCCCACGCCGATGTTCCAGCCGATGCCACCCCGCTTTTTGCGCGACGAAAGGGCCACGCCCATGATGGTCAGGATAAAGGCCGAAAACGGCAGGGCGAAACGCGTATGCTTCTCGATCTGGGCGTACATCACGTTCTTGTCGCCCCGCATATTCTGGGTATCGATCAATTCATTCAACTGGGAATAGGACAAGGATTCCACCGTTTTCTTGTTGCGGTAGAAATCCGTAACCGTCAGGTTCAGGACCGTATCCAGGCGTTCTCCGCTGCGGACGTGGTCTTCCATCCCCTCGCCATATTCCCGGATGAAATAACGGTTCAGCCGCCAGGCGGCCTTGGTACTGTCCCAAACCGCCGCTTCGGCCGATACCTTGCTGACCAGCTGGTTGTCCCGGATTTCCTCCAGGGTAAAACCGTATGCCGTGTTGTTCCAGGTACTGAACGATTCCACATACACAAATTGTCCGGGGTTGATCTGGTAGTGCATGTTGCGGCTGTTCAGGCTCTTGTAGTCCAGCGAAGTGTACTTGATCTCGAATGCGGCCCGCGTCACGTTCGCACGCGGGATGATAAAGAGGTTCAGCGTGAGCGAAAGGAGGAAAATGACAAAGGCCGAGAAGAAATACGGAACCATCAGCCGGTGAAAGCTGATGCCGCAGGACAGGATGGCGATGATTTCGGAATTCGCAGCCAGCCGGGAAGTAAAGAAAATCACCGTAATGAACACGAACAGCGGACTGAACATGTTTGTAAAATACGGGATGAAATTCACATAATAGTCAAAGATGATGGCCTTCATGGGCGCCTGTTTGGACACGAAATCGTCAATCTTCTCGCTGATGTCGAAAATAATGACGATACCGATGATCAAAATCAGCGCGATACCGAAGGTCAAGAGGAACTTCTTGACGATATATACATCCAGTTTCTTGGGTCTCAGGTCCATACTTCTTTACAATCTTGCGGTAACTTTGCGGATGACTTCTTCTTTCCACGGCAGGAAATCCCCCGCCTCGATGTGGGCGCGTGCCCGGCGCACCAGGTCCAGGTAAAACGCCAGGTTGTGCTCGGTGGCAATCATGGCGGCGAACATTTCCCCGGCAATGAACAGGTGGCGCAGGTAGGCCTTGGTATAGGCATGGTCCACAAAAGAAGTACCCGCCGGATCCAATTCGCTGAAATCCTGTTCCCATTTGGCGTTGCGCATGTTCATGATGCCGTTCCAGGTGAACAGCATGCCGTTTCGGGCATTGCGGGTCGGCATCACGCAATCGAACATATCCACGCCGCGGGCGATGCCCTCCAGCAGGTTGGCCGGAGTACCCACCCCCATCAGGTATCGGGGTTTGCCGGCCGGCAGGATGGGACAGACCACCTCCAGCATTTCGTACATTTTCTCCGTGGGCTCCCCTACCGCCAGTCCGCCGATGCCATATCCGCCACGGTTGTCGTTATCCAGGGAGAGGGCGTGCTCCACCGCCTGCCGGCGCAGATCCGGATACACGCAGCCCTGGATGATGGGGAACATGACCTGGCCGTATCCGTACAGGGGTTCCGTCTCGTCGAAGTGCCGCGCAAAGCGTTCCAGCCAGCCCTGGGTGAGCCGCAGGGACTTTTCGGCATAGCGGTAGTCGGCATCGCCCGGACAGCACTCGTCCAGGGCCATGACGATATCGGCACCGATGATCCGCTGCGTTTCCACGTTGTTCTCGGGGGTAAAAGTATGGCGGGAACCGTCGATGTGGGAGGCAAAGGTGCAGCCGTCCGGCGTCAGTTTGCGGATCGGCGTCAGGGAAAAGACCTGGAAACCGCCGCTGTCCGTCAGGATGGGACGGTCCCAGTTTTCGAACCGGTGCAGGCCGCCCGCCTTACGGAGGGTGTCCAGTCCGGGCCGCAGATAGAGATGATAGGTATTCCCCAGGATGATTTCCGCACCGATATCCTCTTTCAGGTCCCGGTGATAGACCCCTTTTACGGAGCCCACCGTTCCCACCGGCATGAAGATGGGGGTATGGATCTCCCCATGGTCGGTAGAAACGACTCCCGCGCGGGCGGAACAGCCAGGGTCCTGGGCGGTGCAGATAAATTTAAACATCTCTTGCGGTATATTTCTGCAAAAATACGGAAAATTTCGTACATTTGTACGATAACACGTGTGACTATGCAGATAAAAATCAAACCCGTTACCATCAAGTTGATCTTGATGCTCTTCCTTGAATTTGCCGTCTGGGGGGCTTACCTGACATCCCTCGGCCGCTACCTGGGCAATATCGGACTCGGTTCCCAGATCAAATGGTTCTTTGCCATGCAGGGAATCGTCTCCATTTTCATGCCGACGCTCATGGGAATTGTGGCCGACAAAAAGATGGAAGCGCAGAAGGTCCTTTCCCTCTGCCACGGCCTGGCCGGCCTGTTTATGGCCGGTGCCGGCTGCTATTGCATCGCGGCCGGCGCTTCGATTCAATTCGTTCCCCTTTTCGTGCTTTATAGCATCAGCGTGGCCTTTTTCATGCCCACCATCGCCCTGGTGAACTCGGTTTCCTACAACGCCCTTTCCAAAGAAGGGATGGATCCGGTGAAGGATTTCCCGCCGATGAGGGTGTTCGGCACCATCGGTTTCATCTGCAGCATGTTGCTTACCAACTTCCTGTCTATCAATGGCGTACGCATGCAGGAATCGGCCTTCCAGCTCATTTCTTCGGGTGTTCTCTCGCTTGTGCTGTGCGGCTATTCGCTCACCATGCCATCCTGCCCCGTAAACCATTCCACGGAGAAGCAGTCCCTGGCCGACGCTTTCGGGCTGAAGGCGTTTGCGCTCTTTAAGAACTCGCAATTCGCCATCTTCTTCATCTTCTCCATGCTGCTGGGCGCTTCGCTCCAGATTACGAACGGCTACGCCAACACCTTCCTGGGCTCCTTTGCGGCCAACCCGGCCTTTGCCGATTCGTTCGCCGTCAAGAATTCCAACGCGCTCATCGCCATTTCCCAGGCATCCGAGACGCTCTGTATCCTCTTGATTCCGTTTGCCATGAAGAAATTCGGCATCAAGAACGTGATGCTCATCGCCATGTTCTCCTGGGTGGGACGCTTTGCCTTCTTCGGCATGGGCAATCCGGCCATGCCCGGCGTGCTGTTCTTCGTCTTGAGTTGCATCGTGTACGGCTTTGCCTTTGATTTCTTCAACATTTCCGGTTCCCTGTATGTGGAGCAGAACGTCGCAGTGGATATCCGTTCCAGCGCACAGGGCCTGTTCATGATGATGACCAACGGCTTCGGTGCCACGATCGGCACCCTGGCGGCCGGTGCGGTGGTGGACGCCTGCGATGTATTCAACACTCCCGCCAACTGGCCCATGGCCTGGTACATCTTCGCCGGCTACGCCTGCGTAGTGGGCATCCTCTTCGCCATCCTATTCAAGAGTCCCCAGAAGCAAGGCGTCAAAGCATAACCGGGACCTGTTCTATCCGGCATACCTTAGCGGCTGTCTTTCGATATCGTATATCGAGGCAGCCGTATTCGTTGTGTCCGTTGATCTGGAAATGGGAGCTGACACAATCGAACCGGAAACCCAGGAAGGCCAGTTCTTCCACACTCACCGACCGGAGCCCCCGCTCCAGGCAGGAAAGCAGGATGGAGCGGTTCTTCTCCAGCGCATGCATGTACCGCATTTTCAGCATTTTCAACGACTGCCGGCCCCGGTGGTTGTGCCATTCCGACCGGCAATGGTCATTGCAGAATTTCTTGTCCGGACGGCCATAGATTGCCTCTCCACATTGCAGGCACAGGTGCTCCGCTTGTTTTTGTACCACTTTGTATTGCATACACATCCAGTATTGGACGCACAAAAATGACAAAGAAAAAGCATCCCGGCAAGCCTTCGAAAAAAAGCGGCGGAATGTTTTGAAAAATTTTTCGAAAGGGCCCGAAAAGCCGCTGAAAGAAAAACGAATGTTCCGGTCCCCGAAATCTTTCGACTTCCAAAAGAATCCGCGCATTTCTTTAAAATTCATAAAAAACCACGTCCCATCCGCTTAGAAAGGCGATTCCTTCCATTTTTCTTCCCGTACTTTGCCCTCGACCCGCCGGGGTGCACACCAGCGCGGGCCGGACATGTTACACGCATAAAACAAGAAAAAATGGAACAACTGAACAAAATCGAACTGCGCGGCACGGTCGGGATCGTCCGCATCAAAGACTACGAAGGACGGCAGATGGCCCGCTTCTCCCTCGCGACGAATTTTGCCTACTTCGACCGCAACAACGAAGGCATTATCGAGACCTCCTGGCACAATGTCATCGCCTGGGAAGGGAAAGAGATGCCCGACTTGAAGAAGATTGAGAAAGGTGCCACCGTATATGTCTGCGGGCGCCTGCGCATTCAAAAGTACTCGGCCCAGGACGGTTCCGAAAAATTCAGCTACGATGTCCTGGCGAACAAAGTCGTCATTGAAAAGGAAAAAGCGGAAATCCAATTCGGCTCCTAACCCTTCCGGACTGTGCGTACCTATCTCCTCCTCCTGCCGGTCCTGGCCGGCCTTATCCTTCCGGGGTGTTCTTCCGGGAGAAAAATCGGCGCGCTTCGGAGCGGGCAGGTTTCCGCTTCCCTCTCGCTTCCCCGGGAGCAGAGTGCCCTGCCGGAAGTCGATACCGCTGAACTGCAGCGGGATACGATGACCGTCACGGACCTGAACGGCCGGGAAGTTACCATCATGAACGCGGTCAAAGACGAGAATGGGGAAATGGTGGCTACAGACGTGCTCAAAGCCGCCACGGTCACCGCCCGCTTCCGGAATGTGGCCGAACGTCACGGGAAAGTAGATCTGTGCTTCCAGGTCATCGTCCCGGAAGCCATGCAGGACAGCCGCTGGCAGCTCCGCTTCTATCCCATGATGTTCTTGTTGGGCGACAGTACCGCCCTGGCCAACGTCGTCATCACCGGCAAGGATTACCGGCAGGAGCAGTTGCGGGGATACCAGCACTACGAACGCTTTCTCAAAAGCATCATTGACGATCCGGACCATTTTATCCGGCATCACCAGCTGGAGGTTTTCATCCGGCGGAACATCCCGCAACTGTATCGCTTCCGACGGGATTCCTCTTTCGTGAGCGAGGAAGAATTCCGTTCTTCCTACGGCGTCAGCGGCGAGCAGGCCATCCGGCACTATACCCGGATGATGAGCCTCCGTTGGAATAACCGGAAAATCAGCCGCAAAGACCTGGTTTTCAAGAAGAGGGTCAAGGTTCCCATCCAAACGGAGGGGCTCCGGCTGGATACGGTCATCCAGCAACCCAACGGGGATTTTATCTACGATTATGTCCAGGAGGTCGCGGTCCGTCCCAAGCTGAAGAAGGTGGATATCACCCTCGAGGGAGAGATTTATGAGCAGGCCGACCCGGTCTTCCGGATTCCCCGCAGCAAGCCCCTCACCTTCTATATCAGTTCGCTCAGCACCCTGGCCGACGGCACCGAACGCTACCTGAAACGCATCCTGGAGCGCCGGGTCGAAGCCAACACCGCCTGCTACATCGACTTCGGTGCCGCCCAGTCGGACATCGACCCGGAGCTGGGGAACAACGCATCGGAGATCGGACGCATCAAACAGAACCTGCGGTCGCTGGTTGAGAATGAGGTATTCGAGATGGACTCCATCACGGTTACCGCCTCCTGTTCCCCGGAAGGAGATTGGGCCTACAACGAACGCCTTTCCCGCAGACGGTCCGAAGCGGTCTCGACGTATTTCGGCCGGTTCGTCCGGGACTGCGTGGATTCCCTGCGACGCGAGCAGGGCGCCGTTTTCGACCTGGACGGATCCCTGGAAACGACACGGCAGGACATCCGTTTCATCGCCCGGAGCGACCCGGAAAACTGGCGGATGCTGGATGAACTGGTGCGGATCGATTCGCTGCTCCTCCCGGAACAGAAAAGCCGATACGAGTCCCTCAGGGACCGGGAACCCGATGCGCGGGAGCGTCTCCTCCAGGAGGAGTCCTTTTATCCACACCTGCGGGAGAAACTCTACCCGCGGTTACGCACGGTTCGGTTCGGCTTCTTCCTGCACCGGAAAGGGATGCTCAAGGATACCGTTCACACAACCGTCCTGGACACTGCCTATATGCAGGGCGTACAGGCCATCCGGGACCGGGACTACGAACGCGCCGTCACCCTGCTGCGGCCGTACAAGGATTACAATACCGCCGTTGCCTATTGTTCCATGGATTACAATGCCAGTGCCCTGAGCATTCTGGAAACGCTTCCGCGCGACGACAAGGTCAATTACCTGCTGGCCATCGTCTATAGCCGGCGCGGGGATGAGCGAAGCGCCGTAGAATGCTATATCCGGTCCTGCCAGCAGAACCCTTCCATGATCCACCGGGGCAATCTGGATCCCGAAATCAGCCAGCTCATCCGTCTGTATGGGCTGAATCAAGAACCGTCCGAGCCATGAAACACCTGTTCTTTCCCCTCTTCCTCTTTCCCTTGCTTTTTGCTTGCAGCCAGACGCTGCCCGACGAAGCCGGATCCGCCACGGTCCGCTTCCAGGTGGGGTTCTCTCCGGTTCTGACCCGAAGCGACGTCACCCCCCTGGAGGAAGAAACCACCATGCACACCCTGCATGTCTATGTCTATGACGATGAAACCCCCAACGGGATACTGGAATCCCATTATACGTTCCAGCCCGAATCCTCGATCCTGGATGCCAAGATCAAATCTTCCTATGGCAGGAAACGCTTTGTTTTCGTCGCCAATACCGGCGTCCCGGAAAACTGGGCATTCGAAGACAACCCTACCTCCAGGGATTCCTTCGTCATGATGGCATCCTCCACGATGGATGTCCAAGAAGACCGGATCGACCTGGGATACCATTTCCTGGAACGGCTGGTAAGCCGCGTGGAAATCCGCCAGATCCGGAATCTGCTGCCCAATTCGGCGGGAATCGTCCGCCTGAAAGGCATCTACCTGCACAACGTCGCCAGGAACCTGGACAATACCCGCTGGGAAGACGAGGCCTACTGGCGCCATGATTCGGACGATCTGGACCGGGTTCGCCCCCTGCTGGATGGCGGAGCCTCCGGATTGTTCGCGCCCGGCAGTACCTGGAATGCCCCGGCGGGCGGTTATTATCTCTACGGCTATCCCAATGCCGCTCCCCAGTCGGACGATGACCAGATCCGGGACTGGGTTACCAGGCTTGTCGTCGAACTGGAAATCGACGGTGTCACCAGCTTTTACCCCATCGGCATTCCGGACATGGAAAGCAACCGGTGCTATACCATCCAGAGGCTGGATATCCTGCGCACTGGTTCCCCCGACCCGGACCATTATGTTACCACCACGCAGATCAATTTCGAGCTCCTCTCCCGCCCCTGGCAGGAGGTAGCGATCGGCACGCAGGAGTTATAAATAATGCACTTAACTATTTTATATACCATCATTTATTAAAAACCATCTTTAAACACAGAGAAAATGAAAAAGAGTTTTCTGTTCTTTGCCGCACTTGCTGCCATCCTCTCTCTTTCTTCCTGCAAGAAAGACTTCACGCCCACTCCGGAATCCGGCCAAAACGAAACATCCCGCCAGCCGGCACGGATCACGGTTTCCGTCCAGGGAGCACCGGTCACCAAAGCCGACATCGCCACCCGGAACAACGAAGACCGGCTCAACACCGTTGAAGTGTATGTCTTTGACGCACAGACCGGTTCTATCACCAACGGGATGCTGGAATCCTACAAGAAGGCGGAAGACGCCGAGATTCTGGGCGAACAACACAACAACGCCAAGGTAACGTTCAACGCGACCACCGGCAAAAAGCACATTTATGTGGTTGCCAACGCGGGGAACAACTATGCCGTGACGCCTGCGGCCGCCCTGGCGCAGACCATCGCCACCGAGGAAGAATTCCTGGCCACCATCAGCCGATTCAACGAGAATGCCATTGCCTCCGGCACCCTTGCGACCAGCCTGCTCATGGCAGGAGGCTGCGAGAGCGTGCTCACCCAGGGAGAGAACAACATCGACATCAGCCTCCGCAGATTGGTCTCCCGCGTAAAAATCGAGAAGATCACGGGTGGGTTCACATCGCCTGCTCTCCAGTCTTCCACATTCACCGTCAAGAAGTTGTATCTTGTCAATGTTGCCAAGCAGGCCAAGATGGTCAATGGCGACTGGTCGGATATCTTCGGAACCGAAAGCGGCAATACCGCCCTGCCCGACGGCCATGTCCTCTGGCCGGAAGGATTCATCGCCAACGGAAGCATGAAGTACTACAAATACGCCGTTCCCAGCGTCAGTGACGGGAACGACGGGTTCTGGAACTGGATGACGCCCGCCAATTTCGTCAACGGCACCACCACCTCCGATTCCTTCCTGGCAACGGACACGAATGTCCGCCTGATGACGCAGTTCACCACCAGCGGCGGAGAAGGGGTCCTGTACGGAACCGGCGCCAATGCCTCCCACAACTACCTGCCTGGCAAATTCTTCTATGCCTATCCCAATGCTTCGCCCGCAGAGCGGAACAACAGCGAAACACCGGATTACACCACCAAACTGGTCATCGAAACCGAGATCTCCGTCCATGGAAAGACGGTAACGTCCTTCTACCCCATCTCGATTCCTTACCTGCAGCCGAACTATGCCTATACCATCGAGAACGTGACGCTCACGCGACTGGGCAGCAACAATCCCTTCATTCCCGTTACAACGGCCGAGTGTACCTTCTCCATCGTGGTAAGTGACTGGCACACAGGTGTCATTACCGGAAAATACAACAATGAGACAACGCCTGGTACAGGCATCTTTGAGATTTAACCAACCCGTTTCTTTCTCTGATGACCCCTCCGGAACCGTTCCTTACCCGGAGGCGTAGCAAGTCTCCGGTCCGGCCTGACCGCCGGACCGGGGCCCAAATAAACGAAGTAGCATGAGATACATGAAAAGAATTCGAACGGTAATCTTTATCTTGATGATGACGGCCTGTACCATCAAGGAAGACAGGACCTTCTGCCCCTGTTACCTTACCATCGACTTTGTCGACCTTCCCCTCCAGTGGCAAAACGACGACAAATCGCTGTGGATGGATGTGCAGGACCACCGGTCCGATGTCCTGGTTCTGGAAACCGTCACCCTGACAGAAACGATGCGGAACCGGGGGATGCGCGTCAAAGTCCCCAAAGGGAAGGCCCTGGTAGCCTCTGCCGGAGGCCGGGACCGCTTCCGTCCCTCGGCGGACGGGAAACTGCTGGTCCTGCCGGAAGGATACCAATCCGACAGCCTCTTCCTGCATGCCCGCGTCGTGGACTGCTCCGGTGAGCTGGCCCGGGATACGGTCCGCCTGCACAAACAATGGTGCACCCTCTCGGTCGTGGTGGCCGGGATGGATGCCTACCAGCGATATGATTTTGAACTGACCGGCGCCTGGGCCGCCTTCTCGGCCGAAGACCTCTCCCCCATGCGCAGTCCCTTCCGGGCATCCCTGACCCGAACCGACCGGGACCGTTTCGTATGCCGGATCCCCCGGCAGGGAGATAACAAATTGGAACTGCGCCTTTTCGATGAGAATGCCGACGGAACCCGGGGCCGCTTGATTCACGCCTATCCACTGGGGGAACTCATCTACCGGGCAGGATACGACTGGTTTGCGACCGACCTGGACGATGTCACGGTGAAACTGGATTTCGCAAGAGCAGACATTACGGTCGGCATCCAGCCCTGGGATGCCGGTGAGAATTTGGGAAACATTGTAATCTGATCCGCATGAATAGAATACTTTCACGCTTGCTTTTCCTGCTCCTGCTGCCGGGAGCGGCCTGTTCCCGAAACGGGGATGGGCCCGAGCGTCCGGTCTCTTCCGTCCGCATCGAAACCCGGAACGGGGAAAAGCTCATCGACCTCAACCTGTTTGCGTTCGATGCCACCACCGGAGCCCTGCTGGGCCAGCGATACAGCGTCGGGACGGAAACGACTTTCCACTTCCCGGATATCCCGGCCGGCACGCTGGTCCGGCTGGCCGCCATCGGGAACGCAGGAGAAAAACGGCTGGGGAAGACGGCCACATACGATGACCTGATGCAGGTAGAAGTTCCGCTCGATTCCCTGGAAGGGGCCCGTCTACACAAAGCGGGCTGCTGGCTCATGACATCGGACCGGACCAACCGAGCCTCCATTTTCCGGACCGACACCCTGGCAACCCTCATCCTGCAGCCCCTGTTTACCCGGCTGGGGCTGCGCATCGATGCGACGGCCCTGACACAATGGAACGTGGAGTTGCGCGATGTCCGGCTGGTGAGTCCCGAAGGCGTCTGCCATATCTGGGCCCGCACCTTTGCGCCCATCGGGAAAGAATTCGCGCAATGTCCTACTTCTGCGGAGTTTACCTCGCTGCAAAATGCCCTTTCATCCAAAGAAAGGACACCAGCCGTCTATTTCCACGTGCCGGATGCGTTGGACGGAGAAAGCGCCGCCTTCGTCCAGGTCACGGCCCGTCTGCATGCAAAAGCCGACGGGATGGTTTTGAACCGCACCTGGACGGCACGGGTGAAAGACCTGCAACCCATCAACCGGGACGAAGAAAAGCCGCTTTCCGCCATCCTCCACCTAACCGATGGCAATGCCGGCGTCGATGGACAATGGAGTTGCATCGACGAGCCGTCCCGCGCGCTCCGGATCCGGCTGGGGAACGCCCCAGCCGCAGGCGACACGCCTCCCATCCGGTCCGCAGCCGTCCTCCTCTTTTCTTCCCTTCCGCCATCCGGCTTCCACGACCCTTCCTGCACGCCCCTCGCCAGCGGGCGGTCCGACGGGAACGAGGTATGCCTCGATATCCGGAACGGGGACCTCGACATCAACCAACCGGCTTACTATCTGGTCGTTGCCAATTCAACCGAAGCCCTGTATCAGCGACTCCTGCAACCGGGAGGGCCCCTGGATGAACTCTTCACCACCTGTTCGGAAGAAGATCCCCAGTACCCGTTTATGTGGTCTTGCGGCACCCTGAACCTGCAAGGAAACGGAGATATTTCCTTATCAATACCGGTCCAATGCGGCCTGGTGAAGATTTCCGTCAGCCATATCTACCATACCCTGCGGGACGACAACCGCAGCCTCACCTTGAAAAGCCTGTCCCTCATTAACGCTTCCGCGTGCTTCTTTCCACACTTTCTCGCCGACGGCTGGGACATGGACCGGGACGCGTACTGCCGGAAATACTATCATCCATCCGCCTGCTATACGCCGGGGACAGACGGCTGGCCCTCTACCTCGGCCGACGGGTACGGAATGACCTCCGCCGCCCCGTCTTTCATGCGCCTGTCCACCCAGAAAACCGTGCAGAAAGGCAATACCATCGACGATACTTTCGTCCTGTACACGTATCCCAATTCCACCGTAGAGGATGCCTGGAGCACACTGGCAGAAGTTCATTCCTGGTCGAGCCTGGAAGGGAACTGGCTGCCCCGGCACACCCGGCTGGTCCTGGAAGTAGAGATTGGCGGGCAGACCTGCTGGTATCCCATTACCCTGCCCACTCTCCTTCCGGGACGCTGGTACAAAATCGATGAGGTACGGCTGACCAACAGCGCTTCCTCCTCCCCCGACATTCCGGCCTCCCGGATAGACCCGGTTTATGCCCTTCATGTCCACAATTGGGGCTACGCCTCTCTTCGTGAAACCATTTGACAATCCATATTATGCGTACCTTATCCTATTATTTGGCGCTTGTCCTCCTACTCGGCGGAGTGGCCTCCTGCCAACGTGAGACGGATCCCGCTCCGGAAGAAGACGTGGACCTCTATACCCTTTCTTTGTCCCGGGTGCAACCCGAGAGCAAAGGCCTCATCGGTTCCTGGAACGACCGCTCGGCCGAAACCATCCTTTCACAGGCCCGTCTGGCCATTTACTTGAATGGCCGTCTGCACACGGACTACCCGGTCGGGAGCGGTGACAAAGTTCAGTTGAACAAAGCCTTGGAATACAACATCTACGCACTAACTTCAACCGGAGAGGGCTGGGTCTGGCCGCAGGATGAAGCGGACCTGGCTGAAAAGACGCTGATTCTGGAAGAAGATTCCTCCGTCTATCGGACCCGCGGCATTCCGCTATTCGGGTCCCTGACAAAAAAAAGACCCGAGGAGGCCGATGCGTATGACGGGCTTACGGACGGATGCATCACCCTCCCGGTCCGGCGCCTGTTCGCCCGTGTCTCCTTCCATTTCGAACCCGATTTCGCGTCTCTCCAGCCGTACGCTTTCAACGAATTGGTTTCCCTCAACGTTTGTCATTCCAACAACGTACTCCGTCCCTTCTCCGAATCATGCAAAGCTTTGAGTACGAGCGATATCCGGATTTCAGGCTGGGACCGAAAAACAGAGCCTTACCTGTATTCAGACCAGCCGGACGCCATTGTCCTGTACATCCCCGAAAACTTGCAGGGAGACCTGCTTTCCCATAACGATGACCCCTATCGAAAAATCCCGGACCAGGTCGATCTCCTTAACGGGGCTGGAAAAGCAGACCTGTGCACCTATCTGGAGGCTGTCGTACATGCAGAAGAGACCTATCTTCCAGGGGTGGGCGGCGACGCCACCTACCGGTTTTACCTGGGGAAAAACACCACCACCAACTTCGATGTGGAAGGCAATGTGGATTACGATGTTACCCTGACCCTGTCCCGGAAGGGCCTGGGCATGACCGCAAACTGGAAGGTGGATACCGGATCCCTCACCGACAACCGCCATTTCCACTTTCTGGCAAACAGCAGGATGGTCCGGCCCGGCGGGACCGCCTACCTGCGATGCACCTATGGGTCCTCCGATACCTATGATAATTTTGCTGCGCCGATGTGGGGCTCCCAATGGGGCTTTTATGCCGGGGACGCCGCCACCTACACGGCCTATACCACAACGGGAGCAACGGATGCCTCACAGGTACACCTGCACGGAACCTCGCTGGTATGTCCTCATTGCGGGCACGAATACGAGGCCTTTCCGGACGGACTGGACGGAGACCTGTCCAGGCTGGGGTCCTCCTTCATCCAAACCCGTCAGCACCAATGGATTGCAGAGAATCTCTATCGGGAAGGAAACGAGTTTATCTGTCGGTATTGTTCCGACAGTCCCACGGTCTTTTTCCCTGCGGAAGATCCCGACCACCTGCCCCTGGTTGACTGCTCGACCTATGCCTACACGGGTTCCACGACCGCTTCCTACCTGTGGATTCCCATTCCGGACAGCGTGCCGTTACACAGCGTCTTTCCGGTTTTCGGGGGATCGGGCGACGGCCGGCATACAGACCGCATCGACATCCAGGTCGGAGACGATACGCCCGTGCTGCTGAACCTGTCCGCGCTCCCGCGATACATCGCGCAACAAGGGTCGGTAACGGCTTCCCGCCTTCCTGCCGGGACCACCGGACTGACCTTCCGCACCACGTATCAATCCACGGCCGGCATGCTTTCCGTAGAAGACACCTCTCCGGCTGTCACCAACCTCTCGTGTACCATCAAGAGTCGAAAGGCCGGCACGGCGACCGTGAAGGTCTTTGACAAAGATACCGATCTGGAAGTAGGCTCCTTCGCCTTGCAGGTCGCCGCTCCGGTCATCGCGTTTGAAGGGAACGCTTCCGCAACACAATGGCTGGTACCAGACGGGACTGCCCTGGACCTTCCCGCGCACTATGAGACCATAGAAGGAGCGGCCATGGACGTTGCGGCGACGGATGAACTGGGCCATGGAACTCATTTTTCCCCAAGCCTTTACGCAGCCCTGCTAGGCGAGATCACCGCACAGCCCGGCACACATGCCGACACGCCCCTGCTGGGTTTCTCGGGCCGGGAGGTTTATCTCCAGTACTTCGTCCGGGAAGGACATGCCGCCACTTTCAATTCTCCCTTGGCAGACGCCGTCCGGCTCGGCTCCGCCCATAGTACGGAAGTCTCGCCCGTTTCCCTCACGGCAGCCATCCATGCCCCGGTTTCAGGCTATCTGGGCGATGATATCCTGATTGAAGACTGGTCGCTCCTGGAAGAAATCGGCTGGGATGCCACCCAGACCGCCGCCATCGCCTGGCGGGCCCGCTCCGGTTCCACCCTGCTGCTCCCGGGAGGCCATCCTTCGATTGGGAATTATGATGTCCAGACCCCTGTTACACAAGAAAACACCAGCGTAAGCTTTGCCAACGAAGGGATCGTGGACGGCATGATCAATGGAACGCCGCCGTATTACGACAACATCCAACGGGAGGTATCCGCCAGCGGCCAGGTAACCGTCCGCGTCGCCCCGGGAGGGACATCGAAGGGCATTGGTCAATTTGCCATCGTCTTCAATGTCAAGAATTTCCGCAGCAACCAATACCACCAGACCAAGATCGGGACAATGAAGATTTACCTCCACACGGTCATCGGCGGATGGATTGGTACCTGGCAGAGTTCCACCGGCGGATTCGGGCCCGGCTATACCTGTACCATCTATGTCTATCCCCTGGGATATTACAAGGTTCCGTCCGCCTTCAACAACATGCTGGAAGACTGCATGACCCTGGACCCGGCCATCCAGGCTCAGATCAACGCCCCGGCCGGCACCATGACCGTCAAAGGAGTCTCCATGGATATCGCCTATATATATCCCGGCCTGGTGACCTGGTCTCCCGACAACGGGGTTTACGAGATGGACCTGACCCCACGGAGTCATTCAAATGCAAATGGGAACGACTGTAAAAGAGCCTGTTACGACAATCAGATGCCCAGCGTTGTCGTTGACGAGGAAAAACGCATGAAAGACGCATACAAGGATATCCTGAAAGCATCCGGCACGCACAGCGGTTCCTGGCACTATGCCATCGGCGGAATGCAGGATGCCGATAACGGAAACCGGGGATACTATGTCTTTGATTTCTTCCAGGACATCTATCCGGCATCCCGCGGCTGGTATGACTATCATTCCTTTACCACGACCCCGCCCTGCGGGCAATAAATGCATGACCGATGAAATACGTCATTCTCATCATCCTGACGCTTGCAGGAGGGATCTTCCTCTCCTCCTGCCGGAAAAACGGTCCAGAAGAACCGGAGACCCTCCCTGAATCAGAAGAGGAAGAAAAAGAGAAAGAAGTCCCGCTGGATTTCCTCCGGATCCGGGTTACCACCAACAAAGGATTCGACCAGACGGTAGAACTGCACAGCCTGCCCGAAAAGATGCAGGTGAGCAATACGGACCGTTCCTGGAAGTATTACTGGGAAACGGCCAAAGGGCAGGAAGAATTGAAACCCTATTTCCTGTTCACCGGCTCCTATTCGGAAATGGGCAAGGGCGACGTGTACGTTGCCTTCGAAATCGTAGGCTTCTCACCGGAGACAACCACCTGCCGTACCGTCCAACAGATCGGGTTCAGCGGGGATTACGAGTACATGTTTTCCCGGATCAACCCCCATCCCGAATGGCGGGAGACCTTTGCCTCCTACCGGGGTTTCCTGGAGACCGCCTGTGAAGGGAAAGACCTGCAAGGGATGCTGCACAGTTTCTATTTTTCGCGGAACCAGGGCTGTCCGTCAGAGCCCCTGCCATACGACCCGTCCCTGGCCGGCACCCTGGTTATCCGGTCGCAGGATTCCCGCCAGAAACAGTCCTTCGCCTTCATTACGGCCAATACGCAATGAGGGGCCTATTCCACCAGGGCTTCGAGGAGGGCCCGGCAATGACCGGGCAGGATAATGTGGTGATTGCCAATAGGATTCGTGAGGAAATATGCCGTTTCCGGAAGATGTAGGACCACCTGCGTCCGGCAGAGGTCGGGCTTGGACTGGTTGCGCAGCAACTCTCCTTCCGCGACAAAGCGGCGGGACAGGTCGCCGGAGACCTTGAAAACCGTTACCGGTCCTTCCGGAATATGGCCCCGGACCCCTACGCCGATGCCCGATTCGAAATGCGTATCGAAGGCATAACGGGAAACCATGTCGAACGGCACGGTGCAGTGCGCGAAAAGGATTTCCCCGGTTTGGGGATCGATCCGGGAAGGATTGGCCTGGAAGCCCGATACGCCCAGTAGGGAGCGGCCGATGTACATGCTCAACATAGCCGGCACATCTCCCTCACAACCGGCCACATAGCCATCGGCATTCAATTGGGCGAGCGCGATGCATCCGGTATTTTTCACCGCCGTCAGCAAATCGAAACAGCGGATGGTGAAGCCCTTCAAATCATGCCGTTCCACCACACGCCGGAGCGCCTTGTACAGGGACCAGGCTCCCGGGAAGGCATTCTGGACAGGCTGTGCACTTTCATACACCGGTGTGCCACAGGCAATGGCGGCATCGGCCAGCGTTGAAGGTTCCAGGGCCTCCAGAACCTCTTCCATGGGAATCTCGACCAGTTCCACTCCCAGCCTTTGCCGGATGGCAGCCGGATCGAAGGAACTGGAAATCAACCAGTCAGACGGTTTGCCGATGATTCCCAGCCGGGTGCCCCGCATCTTCCGACGGGCCGCCTCAACCTCGTGGAGCAAGGCGATCCGGCCATTGACATATCCGGCATCGCCATGCAGGATTTCCCCTTTCAGGCCCCGTTGGCGCAGGAAGGAAAGGATTTCCATCGATGCGGCCAGGGAATTGCTTTTCCCGGAAGTCAGCAGGTAGAAGGCTCCGCCGCCCAGTTTGGGGAGCAAATCCTTGAACAAGCCCTCGGTTCCGCCGGTCCGGACATAGATGAGGTCCAGGTCGTGAGAAGACCCGAATCCGGCATAATCCGTCGCGCAAAAATCGTAGGTACAGTTTAGTGTTGAAAGGAATTCGCGGGTAACGCCCGCCACGGCCGCCTCGTCGTGGAGAGGCGAAGTAAGGGTATAAATGGCTACTGACATATTGAATCGATTGGTTATCCAAAAATACAAAGAATTCACGAGAATTTGACCATCCGGGAATAATATTTTACCTTTGTCCCGCAATGGATCAGATGCAACGACAAATTTTCGATCGTACCCGCCGGCTGGTGGGCGACGAGCAGATGGAAAAACTCGCCCGGAAGAAGGTGATTCTCTTCGGTGTGGGCGGCGTGGGCAGCTGGTGCGCCGAAGGACTGATCCGCGGCGGTATTGGCCACCTCACGATCGTGGATCCCGATTGCGTGAGCGTCACCAACATCAACCGGCAGTTGATGGCCACCACCCGCACGGTCGGACGCGTCAAGGTGGAAGTCCTCCGGGAGAGGCTGCTGGAAATCAACCCGGAAGCCGATATCACCGCCCTCCAGGCCACTTTCAGCGAGGAAACCGCGGCCGATTTCCACCTGGAGACATACGACTATATCCTGGATTGCATCGATTCGCTGAAAGACAAAAGGAGCCTCATCCTGCACGCCTGCGATACCCCGGCAAAATTTTTCTGCTCGCTGGGCGCGGCCCTGAAAATCGACCCCGTCCAGATCAAGGTGGCAGAGTTCTGGAAGGTGCGCGGCTGCCCGCTGGGTTCCCTCCTCCGCAAGAAAATGAAACGGGAGAATACCCTGCCCCGCCACAAATTCCTCTGTGTCTATGATGAAGAGGTGCTGCCCAACCGGGGGCCCGAACCGCAGGGAGAAGACCCGGGGTTGTTCCAGAAAGCCGTCACCAACGGCACCATGGCCCACATTACGGCCCTTTTCGGGTTCACCCTCTGCGGCCTCGTCATACGGGATGCCTGTCAGGAAATCTTGCTGTAATCGCGCTTGAAATACTTATCCTTACGCAGTTCCGCCACCAACGGAGCGTTCTCCGGTAATTCCAGGGACGGATCCTTGTCCAGGATATGGGTGGCATAGGCGCGGGCTTCGCTCAGCAGCGGCCCGTCCTTGGCCAGCGAGGCGATGTTCAGGGAGATGGGCAAACCCGATTGCATGGTCCCCTCCAGGTCTCCCGGACCCCGCATCTTCATATCCTCTTCGGCCAGTTCAAAGCCATTTTCCGTAGCCACCATCAGGTCCAGGCGCTTTTGTGATTCGCGGGAGACCTTCTGGCCCTTGACCAGCACACAATAAGACTTTTCGCTGCCCCGGCCCACCCGGCCCCGCAACTGGTGGAGTTGGGAAAGACCGAAGCGCTCGGCGCTTTCAATGACCATCACCGAGGCATTGGGAACGTCCACGCCCACCTCGATGACGGTGGTGGAAACCAGGATATGTGCCCGGCCTGCCACGAAGGCATTCATATTGAAGAGTTTCTCTTCATTGGGCTGCTGTCCGTGGACAATGGCCACCTTGTACGGCGGGAACGGGAAGGCCGCCACGACCTGCTCGTATCCCTTCTCCAGGTTGCTGTAGTCCACTTTATCGCTTTCAAAGATCAAGGGATAGACCACAAAGACCTGCCGCCCGGCCGCGATCTGTTCCCGCATGAACTTCCATAGCGCCAGCCGGCGGTTCTCCCCGATGAGCAGGGTCTGCACCGGCTTGCGGCCGGGCGGCATCTCATCGATGACAGACACGTCCAGGTCCCCGTACAGAGTCATGGCCAGGGTGCGCGGAATCGGCGTCGCCGTCATGACCAGCACGTGCGGCGGCACATCGGTCCGGGCCTTGGCCCACAGTTTCGAACGCTGCTCCACGCCGAACCGGTGCTGCTCGTCGATGATGGCGAGGCCCAGGTTGGCGAAAACCACCGTATCTTCAATCAGCGCATGGGTTCCCACCAGGATGCCGATGCTCCCGTCAGCCAGACCGGCGTGGATATCCCGTCGCTCGGAAGTTTTGCTGCTTCCGGTAAGCAGGGCGCACCGTACCCCCGTGGGGGCGAGGTATTTCGATATATTGATAAAATGCTGACGGGCAAGAACTTCCGTGGGTGCCATGATGCATGCCTGGTAACCATTCCCCACTGCAATCAGGGCCGTCAGCACCGCCACCATGGTCTTGCCGGAACCCACATCACCCTGCAAGAGGCGGTTCATCTGGGCACCGCTCATCAGATCGGTCCGGATTTCCCGGATCACGCGTTTTTGCGCCCCGGTAAGCTCGTACGGAAGGGCATCGTAACAGGCGTGGAAGGCCTCGCCCACCTTGGGCATCGGAATGCCCACCATGCTGCGGCTGCGGATATATTTCTGCTTCAGCAACGATAGCTGGAGGAAGAACAGTTCTTCAAATTTCAGGCGGTAGGTTGCCTTGGACAGGGCCGTTTTGTCCGAAGGAAAATGGATGTTGCGCAGGGCAAAGCGCAGCGGGACCAGCCCTTTTTCCCGGAGGATGTAGTCCGGAAGGGACTCTTCCACCTCCGGCAGCGCCAGGTTCAGCGCCCCCATCATCAGTTTGTTCATCACCTTCCCCGTGATGCCCGCGTTCTTGAGTTTCTCGGTACTGGGGTACACGCCGGTCAGCACGCCCGTGCGCTGCTCCCCTTCCGCTTGCTGTTCGGCCGCTGCAGGCGGGTTGTCAATCTCCGGATGAACCAGGTTGATGCGTCCCTTGAAGGCTTCCGGCTTGCCGAAAAAGACAAAGGCCGATCCCGGCTCCAGCCGGGCTTTGATGTACTTCAGTCCCTTGAAAAAGACCAGTTCCAGCTCGCCGGTAGCGTCCTCCACCCACACACTCAGCCGTTTTCCGCCCACGAGTTCCGTCGATTTCACCCGGGCGAGAACCTGGACGAACGGCATGTCGGGCGTAAGGTCGGCAATGCGATGGAAGGTGCTCCGGTCGATGTACCGGAAAGGATAGAGGCGGACCAGGTCGCCGACGGTTTCCACACCCAGCTCACTGCGCAGAAGAGCGGCCCGTTTAGGCCCTACCCCGCCCAGGTACTGGATCTCCGTTTCCATTCCGCTCTTGTACATCGTCTCTACCTTTTTTGACAAAGATAAGAATTTTCATTATTTTTGGGAATAAATAGACCGGATATGGTAGCAGAACTCATCAACAAATACCTCTGGCTCGTCGAGACCCTCCGCGGGGGCGGCGACCGCGGTCTTGCATTTGTTGATATCTGCCGGAAATATCGGTCCGAATTTCACGAGGACTATCCCCGCCGCACCTTCAACAACCACCGGGAAGCGATTGCCGACGCCTTCGGCATTGAAATCGCCTGCGACCGCAGCACCAACCGGTATTATATCCCCTTTGTGGATGATGCCCTGGACCGCGACGCTTCCAAGCAATGGCTTATCAACACGTTCACGGTGAACAACTTGCTAAGCGGGAGCCGAGACCGCCTGAGCGGCCGCGTCAGCGTGGAAGACATCCCCTCCGGGCATCAGATACTTCCGGTCCTGCTGAGTGCCATGAAAGAAAACCGCCGGGTATCGTTCCTTTACCGGAAATATACCGGCAATGTTCCCGAAGAGCGCATCCTGGCACCGTATGCGGTGAAGGAATTCGAAAAAAGGTGGTATGTTGTGGGACGGGTGAGCGGACGGGATGTCCTGCGGGTCTATGGGCTGGACCGCATCCGCGACATCCGCATCCTGGAAGAGACCTTCCGGGTCCCCGAGGATTTCGATGTCAACAGCCTGTTTTACAATAGTTTCGGCGTCTATCCCCCCGAACCGGGCCAGCAAGCCGTCTCCGTCCTGCTGAAAACGTCGGAAGTGGAAGCCCGCTTCCTGCGCGACCTGCCCCTGCACCACAGCCAGACAGAAGAGACCGGACCGGACGGGTGCCGCCTTTTCCGTCTGCGCGTCATTCCCAACGCCAATTTTATCATGGCGCTCTGCCGCCTGGGTTCCCGGATCGAGGTCCTTGAACCGGCAGAAGTGCGCCGCCAGGTTGCGGAAGAATTGCGTTCCGCTGCCCTGCAATACACAGACAAACAACAAATTACAATATGAAATATTTAACTGGGGCGGCCGTACTGGCCGCGAGCACATTACTGCTTATGAGCTGCTGTGACAAAACCTCGGAGCCCGCTTATATCGGACCTTCCGACATTCGCATCGAAAACGGCAAGATGACGCCGGAAGTCCTTCTTTCCCTGGGCCGGCTGGGCGATCCGCAACTATCGCCCGACGGCCAATTCATCCTGTATGGCGTCAGTTATACCTCCATCGCGGATAACCGCAGTTGCCGCAACCTCTTCCTCTGCAAGGCCGACGGCTCGGATAAAGTCCAGTTGACCCGCAGCGGAAAAAGCATTTCCAACGGCCGCTGGAGCGCAGACGGAAAGGCTATCTGGTATCTTTGCGGCGGCCAGGTTTACAAAGCGCCGTTCAAAGCCGGCAAACTGGGCAAGGCGGTGAAAATCACCGATGTACCTTCCGGTATCGGCGAATTCAGCCTGTCGCCCGACAACGCCCAGATGCTCTATGTCAGCACGGTTCCCGGCCCTGTCAAGCATCCCTCCGACTTCGACCCGGCCCTGGACAAAGCCAAGGCCTATGTTACGGAGGACCTGATGTATCGTCACTGGGATCATTGGATGGAGGAACTGCCGCAGACCTATCTGGCATCGACCGCCAACGGCACCATCACCCCGGACAAGTCCCTCAACCTGCTGGGCGAGGATGCCGGCAAATTCGAGCTTCCGATGGAGCCTTTTGGCGGCCTGGAGCAGACTTCCTGGAGTCCTGACGGTACGCGCATCGCCTATTCGTGCAAGAAACTCGCCGGGAAGGAATACGCCTTCTCTACCGATACCGATATCTTTATCTATGATATCCCTTCCGGCCAGACCTGTCGGGTTCCGGGTGGAGCCGGCTATGACACCAATCCGGTCTGGAGTCCCGATGGCAGCAAGCTGGCCTGGCTGAGCATGGCCCGGAACGGTTATGAAGCCGACCAGATGCGCCTGATGGTGGCCTCGGTCTCCCCCGCTACGGAGAACCAGGCCCCTCTCTCCATCACCGATATCCGCCATCTTTCCGCCCAGCTGGACGCCAATGTCGAAGATCCGGTCTGGGATGCCGATGGCAGGCGCATCTGGTTCAGCGCCCTTGTAGATGGGCTGAAAGGCGTTTTCAGCATCACCCCGGAGGGGGTTGTCACCCGCCTCACCCCCGAAGATGCCTGGTTCGATTTCGGATCGCCCTTCGGCATCCAGGAAGACGGGACCGTGCTTTCCAGCTATTGCAGCATGGAATTCCCCACCGAACTGGTGGCCATCCGTCCCAACGGAACCTTCTCCCAGCTTACACACGAGAACGAGCACATCCTCTCTCAGCTGACTCCGTATAAGACCGAAAAACGCTACGTGAATACCGTGGACGGAAAGGATATGTTGACCTGGGTGCTTTTCCCGCCGGAATTCGATCCCAGCGTTCAATATCCCGCCATCGAGATTCTCCTGGGAGGTCCGCAGGGAGCTTTGAGCCAGGGTTGGTCTTACCGCTGGAACTACCGGCTGATGGCCGCACAGGGCTATGTGGTCGTCCTTCCGAACCGCCGCGGCACCACCGCCTTCGGCCAGGAATGGTGTGAGCAGATTTCGGGCGACTACCCCGGCCTGAACATGCAGGATTACCTGAGCGCCGCCCAGATGATCAAGGCGGAACCGTATATCGGCAAACTGGCCGCCTGCGGTGCCAGCTACGGCGGGTATTCGGTCTATTACCTGGCCGGCGTGCACGGAGACACCTTCGACTGCTTTGTCGCCCATGCGGGGATTTTCGACGAGAAATACCTGTACTATGAGACGGAAGAGATGTGGTTCCCGAACTGGGACAACGGCGGTCTGCAGGAATATGCCTTCACCCCGGGACAGATGGGTCCTGCCGGAGACGGCATTACCTTCGGCGGCATGAAACAGGCCGGTTCGCCCTGGAGCAACCTGCCCAAGCCCCAGCGCCACTATGCCAACTCCCCTGCCGCCAATGTCACCGCCTGGCACACGCCCATCCTGTGCATCCACGGCATGATGGACTTCCGGATCCCCTATGACCAGGGCATGGCCGCTTTCAACACCGCCCAGATGATGGGTGTACCCTCCAAACTGGTGGTTTTCCCCGAGGAGAATCACTGGATCCTGAAACCGCAGAACGCCTTGTTCTGGCATCGGACCTATTTTGACTGGCTTGATAAATGGTGCAAATCATGAAACGCATCCTTCTCTTTTCCCTTACGGCCCTGGCTGCCTGCGCTTGCGGGCCGACCGCAAAAACGCCCGCCGATGCTCCCAGGGATGAGCAAATCAACATCGGCTACGGGACCCTTGACAAAAACGCCTTGGGTTACGCCGTAGATAAGGTAAATGTGGACGACCAGGTAATCCGCTCCTATTCTTCTATCGCGGAATACCTGCAGGGCCGCGTGCCCGGGGTACGGGTAACCGAAAATGGCGGCATCCAAATCCGGGGCAACAACAACCTGAACGGGCAGCCTTCCGAAGCGCTGATCGTGGTGGATGGTATCATCTGCGACAACATCAACAACCTGAATCCCGTGAACATCCATTCCGTCGAGGTCCTGAAAGATGGCAGTTCCTCCATCTACGGCTCCCGCGGCGGCAATGGCGTGGTCCTGATCACGACCAAAGGCGAATACGAACGAAAAAAAGCCCTGGAAGCGGAACGAGCCGCTGCCAGGGAAGCGAAAAAGGCTGCTAAAAAAGCCAAGAAGAACTAGTCTTCCGCCACGCGGAAGGAGGCCAGGTCTTCGGCTTTGAAGTTCATGACGTAGGCGCTGTGGGCGCTGACTTCCGCTTCGGCGTGACGCACATAGACCTCGGCGCTCTTGGCAAAGAGTTCGGGGGCTTTGGAAGCATCGTCCAGCAGCAGCAGTGACATGACGATCACGCCAGTCATATCGTACAGGCGGCGGGACAGGAAATCCTGCTCTTCCTGATTGGCATCGGCCTTCACCTTCTCAATGGCGGCCAGATAGGTCGGCAACAGGGCGGCGACGCGCTCCTGCAGCGGTTTCATCTTCTCGGAAACCTCGTGTCCGAGCATTTCCTCGAAAATACCCTGCCACGTTCCGTTGATGATGTACCGGATGGCGGCCACGACCTGCAGCTGCGTCGTACCTTCGTAGATGGAGAAGATACGGGCGTCACGGAAGAGCCGCTGGCACTTGTATTCCATGATAAAACCGGAACCACCATGAACCGATACGGAATCGTAGGCGTTCTGGTTGGCATATTCGGAGGTCATACCCTTGCACATCGGCGTGAAGGCATCGGCCAGACGGGAATACTTCTTCAGTTCGGCACGCTCCTCGGCCGTTAGCGGACGCTCGCGCTGAATGTCCTCCAGGGCCTTGTACACATCCACGTAACGGGAGGTCGTATACAGCAGGGACCGTCCACCGTCCAGCTTGGCTTTCATACGGGAAAGCATATCATAGACACCGGGGAAACGGTTGATCTTCTGGCTGAACTGCTCGCGCTCGCGGGCATAGGCGATGGCCTCGTTCAAGGCCTCCTGGCTCAGGCCGGTGCTCTGTGCACCGATCCCCAGACGGGCGCCGTTCATCAGGGACATCACGTACTTGATCAGACCCAGACGGGTGCTGCCGCACAGTTCGGCACGCGCGTTCTTATAGGTAAGCTCGCAGGTCGGGCTGCCGTGGATACCGAGCTTGTGCTCGATGTGGCGGACGTTCACGCCTCCCTGGCGCTTGTCGTAAATGAACATGGAAAGGCCACGGCCGTCGCGGGTACCTTCCTCGCTGCGGGCCAGGACCAGGTGAATATCGGAGTCACCGTTGGTGATGAAGCGCTTCACACCGTTCAGCAGCCAGCATCCCTCCTCCTCGGACCAGGTGGCCTTCAGCATCACGCGCTGCAGGTCGGACCCGGCATCCGGCTCGGTCAGGTCCATGGACATGGTCTCGCCGGCGCAGATACGGGGGATGAATTTCTGACGCTGCTCTTCGGAACCGAACTCATAGAGGGTTTCGCAGCAGCTCTGCAGGCTCCAGATATTCTGGAAGCTGGAATCGGCCGCGGAAACAATCTCGCTGGCCATGCTGAAAATGGTCTCGGGCACATTAAGACCGCCGTAACGGCGCGGCATGGTAATGCCCCACAGGCCAGCCTGGCGGATGGCTTCCATATTCTCCACGGTCTTGGACGCGTAGATCATACGGCCGTTCTCCAGATGCGGGCCTTCCAGATCCACGCTCTCGGAATTGGGGGCGAGGATATTCGCGGCGATATCACCGGTGATTTCCAGCATCCGGCGGTAATTCTCGATGGCGTCCTCGTAATCTACGGGCGCATCGGCATACGTATCTTTGTCTGCAAAATTACGTTCCTTCAGTTCCACGATGCGACGCATCAAGGGATGGTCCAGATGGAATCCAATCTCGGGATGATCGGTAAAATAATTTGCCATATCTTCTTGATTTACTTGCTGTTCTGCTTATAGTACTTGATGAGTTTCGGGACCACTTCCTCAACCGTGCCCACAATCACGTAATCGGCGATCTTGTTGATCGGCGCATCGGGATCGGAGTTCACGCTGATGATGATCTTGCTGTCCTGCATACCGGCGATGTGCTGGATCTGACCGCTGATACCGCAGGCGATGTACACCTTCGGATGAACGGTCACACCCGTCTGGCCCACCTGACGGTCGGCATCGCAGAAACCGGCATCGACCGCCGCGCGGGAGGCACCCACCTCGGCGTGAAGGACCTTGGCCAGGTCGAAGAGCATGTCGAAGCCCTCGCGGCTGCCCATTCCGTAGCCGCCGGCCACGACGATGGCAGCACCCTTGAGGTTGTGCTTCGCCGCTTCTACATAGTGCTCAAGCACTTTCACCACATAGGAAGCATCGGAAACATATTTCGAGACGGCGGGATAAACCACCTCGCCCTTTGCCTTTCCGGTAAAGACGGCCTTCTGCATGACGCCCGAGCGGACCGTCGCCATCTGCGGACGATGGTCGGGGTTCACGATGGTAGCCACGATGTTTCCACCGAAAGCCGGACGAATCTGATACAGCAGGTTCTCATATTTCTTTCCGCTCTTGGTATCCTCATAGGGGCCGATTTCCAACTGCGTGCAGTCGGCGGTAAGGCCGCTGGTAAGGCTGGAAGAAACACGCGGGCCCAGGTCGCGGCCAATCACGGTCGCACCCATCAGGCAAATCTGCGGCTTCTCTTCCTTGAACAGGTTCACGAGGATATCCGTGTGCGGGGCAGAGGTATAAGGGAAGAGGCCCTCGCCGTCAAAGACGAAGAGTTTGTCCACGCCGTAAGGGAGGATCTGGTCTTCCACCTTTCCTTTGATACCGGTACCGGCCACCACGGCGTGCAGTTCCACGCCCAGCGTGTCGGCGAGCTTGCGGCCCTTGGTCAGCAGCTCCTGGGAAACTTCGGCAACGACAGTGCCTTCAATTTCACAATAAACAAATACGTTGTCCATATTCCTAACCGATAATCTTTTCGTCCAACAATTCTTTTACGAGGCCCTCCACATCGGCATCCGAGGCGGTGAGGGTCTTGCTTTCCTTGGCCTGGAAGACGATGTTCATCACCGTCTTCACCTTGGTCGGCGAACCGGCCAGACCGCACTGCTGCGGGTCTCCGCTCACATCGGCCACATTCCACTGATTCAGCGTCAGATACGGCCTGTCGGCGTACAAGTCTGCGCGGGGATCCTCGGCGGGACGCTCCAGCGGGCAGGTGGCATATTTGTATTTCATGACGAGTTTCGCGTTCTGCGGACGGCAGGGAGCCGCGCTTCCATTTACGGTGACCAGCACCGGAAGCGGCACCTGGACGGTCTCTTTTCCACCATCGATCCGACGGTTGATGGTGGCGATGCCGTTTTCAATCTTGACGATTTCCTCGGCATAGGTAACCTGGTTCAATCCCAGCTTCTGGGCTACCTGAGGGCCTACCTGTGCGGTATCGCCATCAATAGCCTGACGGCCACCGAGCACGATATCGACCTTTCCGATCTTGCGGATGGCGGTTGCCAGCGCATAGGAAGTAGCCAGGGTATCGGCACCGGCGAAAAGGCGGTCGGTCAACAACCAACCCGTATCGGCACCGCGATACAGGCCCTGCCGGATAATTTCTCCGGCACGGGGCGGCCCCATGGTCAAAATGCCCACGGAACTACCGGGATTCTGTTCCTTCAACCGAAGCGCCTGCTCAAGGGCGTTCAGGTCGTCCGGGTTAAAAATAGCGGGGAGCGCAGCACGGTTCACCGTTCCTTCCGGTGTCATGGCGTCCTTCCCCACATTGCGGGTGTCCGGCACTTGTTTGGCCAAAACGACAATTTTCAGACTCATATCTTATCCTGTATAAATATTCGATAATTAAATCTGACAAAGATAGGAATTTTCCAGGGATTTGCAAAACCGATAATAATTCGTACCTTTGTGCAGATACATAATCACAGAAAGATATGAAGAGAACAATTTTAATGCTGGCTGCCGTGCTTTGCCTTGCGGCGTCGTGTGAAAAGAAGTACATCACAGAAGAATACATTACGGAATACCATTCCAATGTTACCACTTTCGATATCCGGATCGCCCCCACTGACTGGCTTCGTGAACAGGGCGCCCAGGAACCCGGAAGCACCAATTATCTCTATTATATTTATTCCAGCCCGGAGTTTTCCAAGGACGTCATGAAAAACGGCGCCGTAGTTGCCTATATCTATACCCTCTACGATGTCAATGCCCAACAGGGCGCCTGGAACCTGCTCCCCTATGTTTATCCGCTGGAAATGACCGAAGAAGGGAAGATTACCATTATCCCGGAGACCATCCGTTGCGAGTGGGAGGAAGGAAAGATCACCTTTGTCATCCAGGATCTGGACGGCTATGCCCCTCTTAACGTCAACGAGACCCTCCTGATGCGCGTCAGCGTGATTCTGTAAAGGTTTTTCGACCGATATAAAAAAGCCAGGCGTTGAACCTGGCTTTTTTCGTACCCCCGCTCGGAATCGAACCGGGACCGTCAGAACCGGAATCTGAAATTCTATCCTTTAAACTACAGGGGCAGTTTGGGATTGCAAAGATAGTAATTATTTTGGAAGATTTTATTTTTCGGCAAGATTTTCGTATATTTGAAAGCTATTATAATATTATTGTCAAAATATGAAAAAAGCATACATTTTCCCCGGACAGGGTTCTCAGTTCCCCGGAATGGCCAAAGACTTGTACGATGGCAATTCCATCGCCCGCGACATGCTGGAGCAGGCCAATGAGATTCTGGGATTCCGGATTACCGATATCATGTTCGACGGCACGGCAGAAGACCTCAAGGCCACCAAAGTTACCCAGCCGGCTATTTTCCTGCATTCCGTGGCGCTGGCCGCGACGATGGAGGACTTCACGCCGGACATGGTGGCGGGTCATTCTTTGGGAGAGTTCTCCGCCCTGGCTGCCGCCAAGGCCATCCGTTTTGAAGACGCCCTGCGTCTGGTAGCCATCCGGGCCAGGGAAATGCAGAAGTGCTGCGAAATGGTTCCCGGTACCATGGCCGCCATCCTGGGCCTGGACAACCTCACGGTTGAAATGCTCTGTGCCGGCTGCGATGGGCTGGTGCTTCCGGCCAACTACAACTGTGACGGCCAGGTCGTGATTTCCGGAGAGAAAGAAGCGGTCGAACAGGCTTGTGCCAAGGCAAAGGAATCCGGTGCCAAACGAGCCCTTCCCCTGCCGGTCAGCGGAGCCTTCCACTCTCCTCTTATGGAACCTGCGCGCGTGGAACTGGCGAAAGCCATCGAACAGACGGAAATCGTGCAGCCCTGCTGCCCGGTGTACCAGAATGTCTGCGCCTCCCCGGTAACGAATCCCAAGGAAATCAAAAAGAACCTACTTACCCAACTCACTTCACCCGTGAAGTGGACGCAGTCCGTCCAGGCCATGCTGGCAGACGGAGCCGACTGGTTCATGGAAGTTGGTCCGGGAACCGTTCTGCAAGGCCTTGTACGCCGGATTTCCGGAGGCCTGGTCAACATTGAAGGAATTCAATAAAAACAATATAATAACACTGCAATATGGCAAAAGAAAAAAAATTCATCACTTGTGATGGCAACACTGCGGTAGCAAATATCGCTTATCTTTTCAGCGAGCACGCTGCCATCTATCCAATCACGCCCTCGTCCCCGATGGCCGAGAACATCGACGAGTGGGCCGCCCATGGGAAAAAGAACCTTTGGGGAGAACTCGTCAAAGTGACTGAGATGCAGAGCGAGGCCGGTGCCTCGGGAACGGTCCACGGATCGCTCCAGGCCGGCGTGCTCACCACCACTTATACCGCATCGCAGGGTCTCCTGTTGATGATTCCGAACATGTATAAGATTGCCGGTGAAATGCTTCCGGCTGTTTTCCATGTATCGGCCCGTGCCCTGGCATCGCATGCCCTGTCCATCTTCGGTGACCACCAGGATGTGATGGCCTGCCGCCAGACCGGTTTCGCCCTGCTGGCTTCCGGCTCCGTCCAGGAGGCACAGGACATGGCCGCCGTCGCGCATCTGGCCGCCATTAAGTCTTCGATTCCGTTCCTGCATTTCTTCGACGGTTTCCGCACCTCGCACGAAATCCAGAAAATCGAGGCCCTCGACGAGGAGGCCCTCAAGGGAATGGTCAGCACCAAGGCCCTGGAGAATTTCCGTGCCCGTGCCCTGAATCCGGACGCTCCTGTCACCCGCGGTACCGCCCAGAATGGCGACGTCTATTTCCAGGGTGTCGAGTCCCGCAACCAGTTCTATGATGCCGTTCCGGACATCGTTGCCCGCTACATGGGCGAGATCAGCGAGCTCACCGGCCGCGAATATCGTCCGTTCACCTATTACGGTGACAAGAAGGCCGAGAACATCATCGTCGCGATGGGTTCCGTGACCGAGACCATCAAGGAGACCATCGACTACCTGGCCAGCCGCGGCCGCAAATACGGCGTGGTATCGGTTCACCTGTATCGCCCGTTCTCCGAGAAGTACTTCCTGAAAGTGCTGCCGAAGAGCGTCAAACGCATTGCCGTACTGGATCGTACGAAAGAGCCCGGATCGCTTGGCGAACCGCTCTATCTGGATATCAAAGCCCTCTTCCAGGACAAGGAGAACAGCCCGCTGGTCATCGGTGGACGCTATGGTCTGTCTTCCAAGGACACCACGCCGGCCCAGATCATCGCCGTGTTCGACAACCTGGAGATGAAAGAGCCCAAGAAGGACTTCACCATCGGTATCGTGGACGATGTTACCTTCAAGTCTCTCCCGATCAAGAGCGAGATTTCCATCGTGAAGGAAGGCACCACCGAGTGCAAGTTCTATGGCCTGGGTTCCGACGGTACCGTGGGTGCCAACAAGAACACCATCAAGATCATCGGTAGCCATACGCCCAAATACTGCCAGGCTTACTTTGACTACGATTCCAAGAAATCCGGCGGTTACACCTGCTCGCACCTGCGTTTCGGTGACCTGCCCATCAAGGCTCCTTACCTGGTATCGACTCCGGACTTCGTGGCCTGCCACGTTCCCTCCTACCTGCAGAAGTACGATATCCTCAAGGGTATCAAGGATGGCGGCACCCTGCTGCTGAACAGCCTCTGGGACGAGAAGGAGACCATCCAGCGCATCCCGGACTATGTCAAAGCCGTCATCGGCCGGAAGCATCTGAACTTCTATATCATCAACGCGACCAAGATCGCCGCAGAAATCGGTCTGGGCGGACGTACCAATACCATCCTCCAGAGCGCCTTCTTCAAGATCACGGGAATCATTCCTTACGAGGATGCCGTTAAATATATGAAGGACGCCATCGTGAAGAGCTATGGCAAGAAGGGCGAGAACGTGGTGAACATGAACTACGCAGCCGTCGATCGCGGGGGCGAATACACCCGCGTGGAGGTACCTGCCGAATGGGCTGAGATTACCGCCAAGTTCGAGACCCCGAACAAGGGCCGTTTCGCTCCCGAATTCGTGAAGAAGGTGGCCGATGTGGTGAATGCCCAGAACGGCGATTCCCTGCCGGTGAGCGCCTTCCTCCCCTATGCCGACGGTACCATGCCGGCCGGCACCACCGCTTTCGAGAAACGTGGCGTGGCCGTAACCGTCCCGACCTGGGATGCTGATAAATGTATCCAGTGCAACACCTGCGCCTTCGTGTGCCCGCACGCCGCCATCCGTCCGTTCCTGCTGACCGCCGACGAGGCCGCTGCCGCTCCGGCCGGTCTGAAACTCGCCGATGGCAAAGCCAACCTGAAAGATTACAAGTATGCCCTGTCCATCTCGGTCGATGACTGCACGGGCTGCGGTAACTGCGTGGATGTCTGTCTTGCCAAGGAGAAAGCCATTACGATGGTTTCCGCCGAACAGGAGCAGGCCGAGCAGGAGAACTTCAACTACTTGAATGCCAAGGTCGGATATAAGGAAGATGTGGTGAACAAGGCCGCCAACATGAAGAACGCCCAGTTCGCCCAGCCGCTGTTTGAGTTCTCCGGTGCCTGCGCCGGTTGCGGTGAGACCCCGTATATCAAGAATATCACCCAGCTCTTCGGCGACCACATGATGATTGCCAACGCAACGGGTTGCTCCTCCATTTACGGTGCTTCCTTCCCGGCTTCTCCTTACTGCACCAACGCCCAGGGTCACGGTCCGGCATGGGCCAACTCCCTGTTCGAGGACTTCTGCGAGTTCGGTCTGGGTATGAAACTCGGTTCCGACCGCGCCCGTGAGACGGTGGCCCGCTTCATGGAAGAAGGCCTGCAGTGCGAATGCTGCACAGAGGAGATGAAAGCGCTCTTCCGTCAGTGGCTTGATAACCGCAACAATGCGGCTGTCACCCGCGAAGTGGCCGACAAACTCGTTCCGCTTATCGAGAAATGCAAATGCGACGTCTGCAAGGGCCTCGCAGAGTACAAGCACTTCATTCCTTCCCGCAGCCAGTGGATCTTCGGTGGTGACGGTGCTTCCTACGATATCGGTTTCGGTGGTCTGGACCACGTCCTGGCCAGCGGCGAGAATGTAAACATCCTCGTTCTGGATACGGAGGTTTACTCCAACACCGGTGGTCAGAGCTCCAAGGCTACGCCGGCTGGCGCCATTGCCAAGTTTGCCGCTTCCGGTAAGAAGATCCGCAAGAAAGACCTCGGTATGATGGCCATGAGCTATGGCTATGTCTATGTTGCCCAGGTGGCCATGGGTTCGAGCCCGGTACAGTATATGAATGCCATCAAGGAAGCTGAGGCCTATGACGGTCCTTCCCTGATTATTGCATACGCACCTTGTATCAACCACGGTCTGAAGGCCGGCATGGGTCTGAGCCAGAAAGAAGAGAAGCTCGCCGTGGATTGCGGTTACTGGCATCTCTATCGCTACAACCCGATGCTCGAGGCTGAAGGCAAGAATCCGTTCACGCTGGACAGCAAGGAGCCGGATTGGACCAAGTTCCAGGACTTCCTGAAAGGTGAAGTCCGCTTCGCTTCCCTGTACAAACTGTTCCCTGACCGGGCACAGGAACTGCTGGAGCGTACGGAAGAATTCGCCAAGATCCGCCTGGAGACGTACAAACGTCTGGCCGGAAAATAAGCCGAACCAAACAGTTCCTCAATGAAAAAGTTGGTCCTCACACGGACCAACTTTTTTTATCCTATTGGACCCGGCCCGGAGATGGAGTAGTTGGATCTGGTCCAATTTCATGTACTGGACCAGGAAGGGATGTGACAGGACCGCACGGCCCGGGCGGAGCGGCAACACACAAAAAAAAGAGGGTGGCTCGAATGAGTCACCCTCTCGAAAAACGGCAGCTACCTACTCTCCC
>ONIQ01000057.1 GCA_900317925.1 uncultured Bacteroidales bacterium
TCCATGCCAGGGGCCGTTTTCCCGGAAGGTCCTGCGTTTTTCAGGGGGACCTTCCATGCCAGGGGCCGTTTTCCCGGAAGGTCCTGCGCTTTTCAGGGGGACCTTCCATGCTAGGAGCCATTTTCCCGGAAGGTCCTGCGTTTTTCAGGGGGACCTTCCATGTTAGGGGCCGTTTTCCCGGAAGGTCCGGCGCTTTTCCGGGGGACCTTCCATGCTAGTGCCCGTTTTCCCGGAAGGTCCGGCGCTTTTCCGGGGGACCTTCCATGCCAGGGGCCGTTTTCCCGGAAGGTCCGGCGTTTTTCAGGGGGACCTTCCATGCCAGGGGTCGTTTTTCCGGAAGGTCCTGCGCTTTTCAGGGGAACCTTCCATGCCAGGAGCCATTTTCCCGGAAGGTTGGCGAACGGGTCCGCGAACGGGTTGGCGAAAAGGACTGCACTGTGGCCGGGATGGATCCCTTTTTGACGATCTGGCATGGCAACATCGGCAAAAGTCGATGATCCGGCAGGGGGACGTTGGCAGAAAGTTTGTGATTCCGGGAGAGATTGATTATTTTTGCATTGTTTCTATATAAATAGGACATGAAAAGGGAGAAACAATGGATTGTGACCCGCGTCAACGGGCGCATTGCGGCGGTATCGTCCGATTATCGGGCGCTTGCCGAAGTGGCCTCGGCACTTTCCCGGCTGCGGCCGGAGGAAGTGGATCAGGTTACGACCGAGAAAATCCCGACGGCGGCCCTGGTGGAACTGTCCCGCACCTGTGCATGGGAAGATCTCTGCCTGTATGGAACGCCTTTCCAGAAAGACGTATGGCGGAAATTGTTCGAGCTTACACACGGCGAGAATCCCCCTCGCGTGATGAGCTACACGGAATTTGCCGCCTTGTGCGGGAATCCGGAGGGTGTGCGGGCTGTTGCTCACGCCGTGGCCTGCAACCCCGTCATCTTCATTATCCCTTGCCACCTGATCATCCCGAAGGAGTCGATGGACAAAATCGCGCTGATTCGAGCCGATGCGCAGGCAACCCTTTTCAAAGGGGCCGACCTGGACGTCCTCCGGGCGGTCGATTGTGGCGAATATGCCCCCGGGAAGGCGCTGAAACGAGAAATGATCACCCTGTCATTGCGAGCTGACTGATGAGATTGAGGAGCCTTTTATTCTGTGCCGTGGCGCTGACCATGGCTTTCGCCTGTAGCAAGAAGAACTATACCCCCGAGTCGACAACGACGACCCAGCCCGAAACGCCAATACCGCAGCCGCCGGCCGGAGACGCGGATGAGGCTGTGTACAAATTCAACGCCGCGGCAGACAAGGTGGTGCTGTCGCACGAATTCCGGGGTGCCTGGCTGGCCACCGTTTCGGGCACAGACTGGCCCAAGACAAAGTTGAACTCCTCGGTCCAGAAGGCTGAGCTGACGAAGGATCTGGAGGGTATTGCCGATGCCGGATGCAACGTCGTCTTCTTTCAGGTCTGTTCCAACATGGATGCCTTGTGGCCGTCGAAACTGCTGCCCTGGAGCAGCGTGCTCACCGGAACGGAAGGCATCGATCCGGGTTATGACCCCACGGCCTTTGCGGTAGAAAAAGCCCACCAGCTGGGCCTTGAAATCCATGCCTGGATCAATCCGTACCGTATCGGGGCGGCCTCTAAGGCCCATGCTTCCTTGAGCCCGGTGAAGGCGCATCCGGAGCTGGTGAAAGAGTATGCCGGGAGCCACTATCTGGATCCGGCCCTGCCCGGCACTCATGCGTTCCTGGCTGAAATTGCCACCGAACTGATGACCAAGTACCCCTTTGACGGCTTGCATATCGATGATTATTTCTATCCTTCGGGTTATAACAAAGACCAGAAAGGCTGGGAGACGCAGACCTATCCCCTCTATGGCGGCGGAAAGGACCGCGAGGAGTGGCGTTTTTCGAATGTGGATGCCAGTGTGAAGGCCCTTTGCGATGCCACGCATGCCGCTCGTCCGGGGGCCGTTTTCGGCGTGTCGCCGCGCAGCCGTTCCGACCTGTACCTCCCGCAGTATGCCGATCCGGCGCGCTGGGCCAGGGCGGGGACGATCGACTATGTGGTGCCGCAGATCTATTGGACCCTGGAGCGGGGCGATGCAGCCGCCTTCGATACGGTGCTGAAGAGCTGGAACGGGCTGGTGGGCAAGGTGCCGGTTTTCGCGGGGATTGCGGCGTACAAGATGGAAAAAAGCTACTACACCCAGGCCAAGAACGAAGATTTCCAATTTGTGGAAGAGTTTGTCCGGCAGGTTCAGGTGTGCCGCGACGCCTCGTGGTGCAGCGGTCACGTCTGGTTCCGTACCGAGAGCATCCTGCGCGCCGACCTGAACGCTTGTATCAAGAAGACGATTTACCGGAAATACGGTTCCCTGGTGCCGCCGATGGGCCCTGCGGGTACGCCCCCTGCCGCTCCCGTTCCCACGGTGGACGGAACAAAGGTATCCTGGCCTGCCGTCCCGAAGGCGACGGCTTATGCCGTGTACGAACTGGAACGCGTTTCCGCTACATCGAAAGAGTGGAACGCAAATCTGGTCTATCGGGGAGAATCGACCTCGTACACGGGGGTAGCCCGGAAGAATTATGCGGTCCTGGCCATCGCCGGTCGCGACCTTTCCCCGCTTTCGCGGGTAGTTTACATCGCAAAACAATAGAACACGAATACAGAAAACAATAGAACGAAATTTTGATAGATTATGAAACATGCAGTACAGTTTGGCGCCGGTAACATCGGTCGCGGATTCATCGGAGCGGTGCTCGCCCAGGCGGGTTATGCCGTTACCTTTGCCGATGTTGTAGAAGACCTGCTGACCCAGATCAACGCCCGTGGAGGCTACACCGTCCACGTAACGGATCACAAAAAATATGATATTGAGGTGAAAGGCGTGTCCGCCGTCCATTCGGGCAGCGACGCGGCAGTCCAGGCCATCGTGGGAGCCGATATCGTCACCACGGCCGTGGGTCTGCGCATCCTGAAGTTCGTGGCGCCCACCGTGGCAGCCGGCATCACCGCCCGCAAGGCCGCCGGCATCGAGCAGCCGCTGAACGTCATGGCCTGCGAGAACGGCCTGAAAGCCACTTCGCAGCTGAAGGAGCTGGTGTTCGCCTCGCTGGACGACCAGACCAAGGCCTGGGCGAAAACGCATGTGGGCTTCCCCGACGCGGCGGTAGACCGCATCGTGCCGCCCGTGCATTGCGAGATCCCGCTGGATGTCGCTGTCGAGGAATTCTTCGAGTGGGATGCCGAGCGCAGCGGATTCGTGGGCGAGGTCCCGGTCATCCCCGGTATGACCCCGGTCGATAACCTGCTGGCCTATATCGAGCGCAAGCTGTTCACCTTGAATACCGGTCACGCCGCCACGGCCTATCTGGGCAAACTGCGCGGCCTGCGGACCATCGGCGAGAGCATTGCCGATCCGCAGATCCAGGCAACGGTGAAAACCGTCATGCAGCAGAGCGGCGCGGGCCTGGTTCGGAAATTCGGGTTCGATCCGGCCGCCCACGCACAGTATATCGAGACCATCCTGAAACGCTTCTCGAATCCCTTCCTGGAGGATGTCTGCGACCGCGTGGGCCGCGAACCCCTCCGCAAACTTGCCCCGAACGACCGCATCGTCCTGCCGATGCTGACGGCGAAAGGCTACGGGCTGCCGTACGACAAGCTGGTGCTGCTGGCCGGTGCGGCCCTGCATTTCGACAACCCGGAGGACGCGCAAAGCGTGGAAATGCAAGCAAGCATCGCTTCCGAGGGGGTTGCTGCCACGGTGGTGAAATATACCGGCATCCCGGCCGGTGATCCGCTGGTGGAGGAGATTGTCGCCGCCTATCGGTCCTTGTCGGCTTAATTCCTCGAACGTACGATGCCACAGACGGACATCATCGCCCGTATCCGCGAAGGGGACCGCGATACCTTCAACGCTTTCTGCCGGGAGCGTTATGCATCGCTGATTGCCTTTGCCCGCCTTTTCCTGTCCCGGATCAACGGGACCTGGGCGGACGACGTGGTGCAGGACGTCCTGTTCGGTCTGTGGCAGAACCGTGCGTCCCTTTATGACGACGGTTCCTCCCTGCAGGCCTACCTGCTGCGTTCGGTCTATCACCGCTGCCTGAACTATCTCAAAAAGGAGCGTCGCTCCGAGGCACTGGATGCGGACGATGAGTCCAAGCTGGTTTCCCGCATGGCGGAATACTACGATCCGGACCGCAATCCGGTGATCCTGAATCTTTTCAATACCGATCTCCGCTCTTCTCTCTCCCGGGCGATCGATGCCTTGCCGCCCCAACGGCGGGAGGTTTTTACCCTGTCGTACCTGAACCAGCTGACCAACCGGGAAATTGGGGAAAAACTGGGCATTTCACTCAGTACGGTAGAGAATCACATGTATCTTGCATTGAAGCAACTCCGGGCAATTTTAAAAAATTATTAAATTGTTTTAGGTGTTTTTGCCGGGATGTTTGTATATATCCCGTATGCAAGACGATTTCTTATTTCTCGTATTAAAAAATCTCCGCCGGGAAAATACCCCGGAGGAGCGCGCGGCTTTGCTTCGATTGCTGGATGAATCGGAGGAAAACCGCCGCATTTTCGCCGAGATGGCGGCCAGTTTCTCGATGCACGAAACGCTTGCCTCGCCGGCTTTGCCGTACGATACGGACCGGATGCTCACCCGTTTGAACGCCCGCATCGATGCGGCGACCCCCCTCGTCACCCGGAGGCACCGTTTCCCGTGGATGCGGGCCTGGGCGGTTGCCTGTGCCGTGGCCGCGGTCCTGGTGCTGGGCCTGTGGGTATTCCCCCGCCTGAAGGTGTCTGCATCGGTCCCGTTCGAGACGATTGCCAACGTGGAAGGGGAGGAGGTCCGGCCCGTGGTCCTGGAAGACGGTACGCATGTGTACATGCGCCCGGGTGCGGTATTGAAGTATAATGTGCAGTCCTTGAAGCATCGCCGCCTGGCCTATCTCTCCGGTGACGCCTATTTCGATGTGGCCCGCGACGAGGACAAGCCCTTTGTGGTCAAGACTTCCAGCATCAGCGTCGAGGTGCTGGGCACGGCCTTCTCCGTCTCTGCCGGGGAAGAAACGACCCAGGTCCTCCTGGAACGCGGCTCCGTCCGGGTCCTCTCTCCCGAAAACGTATCGATGGTAACCCTGGTTCCGAACCAGAAGGCCGTTTACAAGGCATCTACGGGCGATGTCCGGGTAGAGCCGGTGTATGCGGCCGCTTTCATTACCAGCCAGTACAACCTGGTGTCGATACCGGATGCGACGGTGGCGGAAATCATGGAAGCCCTGCAGACCCGTTTCCAGGCAAAACTGCAGTGGGATGAAGAGAAGGACGGCCGCCATTTTAACCTCGCCTTCCTGAAAAGCGACAGCCTGGAAGATGTCATTTCCATGGTGGAATACATGACCGGCATCCATTGCAATATCATCAAATCAATTCAACCATAAATGCGTTATGAGTAAAAACCCTATTTTGTACGGCGTTGTCCTGCTGCTAGCCTGGTTGGGGTTCTCCCCGGCCTTGCAGGCACGCTTCGAAATGCAGGATGGACGCTATGACGTGGATCTTTCCCTGTCGTCGGCGACTGTCCGTACCTTTACTTCGGCGCTGACCCGTCAGACGGGAATCCTCTTCTCGAACGAGACCGACCTGGCCAACAAAGAGCTGGGCAACGTCTCCATCCACGAGAAGCAGGTCAGCCTCGAGAAAATCCTGAATCAAGCGTTTTCCGGAAAGGGTATTTCCTGGAAGACCGTGAACAAGACCGTTGTATTGACGGCCGATCCCCAGGTGGCCACCGGTGAAAAGGCGACCATTACGGGCCGGGTCGTTGACGGCAACGGAGATCCGCTGGCCGGAGCCGGCGTGCTTGTCAAAGGATCCTCCTACGGTGTGACGACCGACCTGGACGGCCGCTATGCGATTCAGGTGAATCGCGGCGCCACCCTCCGTTTCTCCTTCATCGGGTTTACGGACGAGGAAGTCCGCGTGGGCTCGTCCAACCGGATCGACGTCACCCTGCATGAAGACAGCAACCTGCTGGAAGAAACCGTCGTGGTGGGTTATGGTACGCAGAACCGCAAGACCCTTACCTCCGCCATCGCCAAGGTGGACGGCGACAAACTGATGGACGCCCCGGTCACCACGGTCGGCGACGCCCTCAAGGGTAAGGTGACCGGTCTGCGCGTGACCTCGAACAACAACATGGCCGGCGAGGCGCCGCGTTTCCTCATCCGAGGCGGTTCCTCCATCAACCGTAGCAACGACGCCCTCTGCCTGGTGGACGGTGTGCAGCGCGACATCAGCGACATCAACCCGAACGATATCGAATCCATCGAGGTGCTGAAGGATGCCGCATCCTCCGCGATCTACGGTGCCCGTGCATCCAACGGTGTGATCCTCGTCACCACCCGCAAGGGTGATGCGTTCAAGGAGCCTCAGATCGTGTTCGATACCCAGGTGGGTATCATCGGCCCCTCCCGGATGTGGGATCTGGCCGATGCGACCGAGTTCCTCCGCATCGTCCGTCCCGCCGCGGCCCAGGGCCCGAATGCGAGCCTGGTGCTGGACGGCCTGAACGGCGCCGGCGTGGGCAACACCACCTCTACGGCTGTCTATTCCACCCGCTACCTGAATGACGGCGAGGCCGTTCCGGAGGGCTATCTTTCGATGGCGGACCCGGTGGACCCTACGAAGACCATCATCTATACCAGCAAGGACTGGCAAAGAGAGTGGTTCCGCAACGTCTTCTACCAGAAACACTATGTGGGTGTGAACGGTGGCAACAAGGGAATGAAGTATGCCGCTTCCATCGGTTACGTGGGTGATAAGGGTATGCTCCCGACCAACTCCTACGACAACCTCACCTTCCACGGCAACACCTCCTTCAAGGTGACCCGGTCCCTGGAAGCTTCCACAACCTTCGATTTTTCGCATGGTACGACCCAGCCTACGACGGACAACTATTTCGCCGCCATCGGCCGTGGTATCATGATGTCCCCGACCCATATCGGCAAGTACGAGGACGGCACCTTCGCAATGGGTGGAACGAACAAGGCCCAGCAGACGGCCGAATTCTATTCCGTCTTCTACGACCGTCAGCGTGAGACCAACCGCTTCATGGGCAGCATCAACCTGAAATGGAACATCACCGACTGGCTGACGGCAACGGGCCAGTATTCCTTCTACGACAACAACTACCGGGGCAGCTACTATGCCCGCGGCGAGTATGACGGTTCCGTCAACTTCATCGGTACCGAGCGTGCTACCACGGAAACCCGCACCGAGACCACCCGCCAGTCCCTGCAGGCCTACCTGACCGCCAAGAAGTCCTT
>ONIQ01000011.1 GCA_900317925.1 uncultured Bacteroidales bacterium
CTCACCACCATCCAACCCACACAAGAAAACTACGACTGACATCTCACTGATGCCAGTCGTAATCTTACTTTGTCAATATGTACTTGCCCGTATGCTTACGGAAGCGGGAACGGAAGGGCAACAAAAAAAGGGACCGGCAAAATTGCCGGTCCCGATTGATCCGTTATGGGATGCAGATTACTCGCCGAAGACGGCTTTAATCACATGTTTAGAAGCATCGGCATTGGCAGGACCTTCCAGCAACGTGGTAAAGTTCTCAGCGGTAAGCACCGTACCGGCCAACGTACCTTTCACCTTGATAGGCGCCTCATCGGTTCCCAGATTGATCTGTTTGGTCTTTCCGTTATATTTACCGACGATGATACCTTTGTTCGCGGTATCGTCTGTGCAAACAATGGTGCAATTCGCGGCACATCCGGCTCCTGTGGTATGAGCGGCATTTCCGATGTTACCCATCAGACCGCCGACACCATCCAGTTTAACATCGCCCGTAAGCGTACCCTGGGCAACGCAATTCTCAATGACGTGGCCCTGGGAATGGAAACCGCAAAGCAGACCGGCGACAGAGGTCGCATTGGCCGAAATAACATGAACGTTACCGGTGTTCGTGCAACCGACCATGTTGCCGGTACCACCCTGGACACCGCCGATACGGGCCTTTACGGTACCTTGCAGGACAATCTCTCCGCTGTTGGTGCAACCTTCGGTCTTCGTATCCTGGGCACCTTCGACACCCGGCCATCCGATAATACCGCCCACGACGGAGTTGGACTGTGCTGAATCAGAAATCAACTTGACCGTACCGGAGTTGGAGCAGCCTTTCAGGCCGGATACATTCTGACCGGTTGCGAAATAATCGCCGCCGGCGATACCGCCCACGCAGCAGATATACTCACACTTGGTACCGCTCATCGCCGTTCCGTCCGAAGTAACGACACTGGCGGTAACGGCACCCTTGTTGGTGCAGCCTTCGATAGCTCCCCAAGGATTGGACACGACACCCGCAATCTGATGGCGGTTCATGTTGACGGAACCTTTCGTAGGGAAGGATTCAATCTTGGTTTGGGAGAAGGAAACCGCACCCTCGTTGTGACAATCCGTCATCGAGAAGCCCTCACCACCAAAACCTACGACACCAGCGGCAGTAGGAAGAGCCGCATTGGTCGGAGCCAGGGCCTCCGTGAAGGCGACACCCTCCACTTTCGCAGCCTTACCATTGGTATACAAGGAAACGGAACTGATATTTCCCGTGTTTTTGCAGCTTGTCATGGCGGCAGCCTGGTATCCGGCGACACCGGCTACGCCACCACCCATGATACCATTCGCGGAAGTGAAGGTCACAGTACCTGCATTCGTGCACTTGTTCACGACACCGGTAGAGAACGCAACGACACCGGCGACAAGGATGGGCTCGGTACCATTCTCTATCGAATAGCTCACCGTTGCCTTGTTGGTAACACCGTCAAGGGTTCCTTTATTCTCACCGACAGGAGCGAACAAGGCGGCTTTCCCGTCTCCCGTTCCGGTAAACGTACCTTCCAGGGTGACGTTCTTCACGGTACCGTCGAGGGTGGCGAAGAGCGGAGCCGTAGCAGCGAGGTTCTTGATGGTCTTGCCCTTACCGTCGAAGGTGCCTTTGAAGCCAGCGGCGGTGGGAACGGTGACGTTCTTCATATCCACATCCTTGGTCATGATGTAATCCGTCGTGGTCTCGGCGGTAGCAGCCTTCAGGAAAGCGACAAGCTTTTCAGCCGTATCGATATGGGTCGGATCGGGATCGGCCTTCGGCACATACGGTCCCGTCTTCTTGAACTGCAAGCCGACGTTTCCGTTGTTGATGTTGAACTGATAGACCACATTGTAGTTTCCTTTTGCATTGGTGCTGGTCGCATCTTCAGCCTTGAAGACATTCACGCAAATACCAAGGATGTAAGGCGTAGAAGAATAACCGGTCGTGGAAAGCGTCTGGGCAACCTTTGCACAGCTATAGGTAAAGGTCTCCAGATCTTCCGTCTCGAACCACAGCCACTCATAATCGGGCGTACCCAGGTCGGGGTTGCAGAACGTCCAGGGCTTGGCAAACGAGCCGGCCGCGGAAACCGCGCAGAGACCGGGCAGGAAAGCGACATACTGGTAGTCGCCCGTCAGGGTTGCGTCCTTCTGAGCCTTGCGGCCATCCAGGAACACGCCCAGTTTAACCGACTTGGCTTCGTAATCGATATCCACCGCGGCGTCCGCGATGATACCCGCGTGATACAGGCCGTCGATACCGATTACATTCTTATGCTCGACATTGTTGCCGTCCTTCAGGGTCTCGCCCAGCAGCGGCTCGCCAAAGGCAACACCGGAGATGGTCTTCTTGTCACCGGCCGTCGTGAAACCGTCCGTGCAGAAGATCTTGGAGGTGAAGTCGTACGTTCCCTTGAAGTCCTTGTCTTCCAGCTGGGTAACGGTAATCTTGGCACCGTCGGCCAGCTCGAGCGTCTTGGTACGGGGAGCGTTGGTCGTGTTGGCCGTCCAGGTAGCAGTACCACCAGAATAGCTCAACCAGTCGTCACTCTTGGCCTCGGCGCCACCGTCAACAGGCTGGCTGCCGGCCGCGTCATTCACCCAGATATCCACCACCTTGGGAGCCGGAGGCGTAGTGCTCTCCATCTTGTAGATGGCGATAGGTTTCTGGCCCGATTTATAGCAAGCGAAGAGGTCATTGGAGCTATTGTGCATAAGAATGCGGTCCTCCCCTTCGAACTTGCAGGTAACGGTGGCTTCACCGTCTTCGGCGATGGCTACCGTGAAACTGCCATCCGCCTCAAGCCCATCTTTGGTAAGGAGTTTATTGCTGCCTTTGACAGCATAGAGATACATGCCAGCCTCCGGGGAGAAGGCAAACGTACCGGTAGTGACACCCTCGGCAACCGTCAGGATCTGGACCGCAGCGGAAGGATTCACGATATCACCATTCGCATCGGGCGTAATAGCGGCACCCTTGCGGTTGTTGCCCTGCTGGGTGGTACTGATTGCACTGGTAGCAGCCTTGTTCGCGATGATCACCTGATCTCCGGCAGCCAGATTCGCTGCATTCTTCACCAGTTTGAACACCTTGTCCTGCACCTTGGAAGCACCGGTCATATCTACCGTGAAGGCACTCACGACACCGGACTTGAAGGTCTTCTCGGGAACGGTAACCTCTTTTTCATAGTTGCCGTCCTCCGTTTTGAGCGTCACCTTGACAGACTTGACGGCAACACCGTTCGGCGCTACGGCAAAGAAGACGTCCGCCGTTTTTTCGGTGGTCAGGTTCACCAGGTTGGAGGCTGCATTCTCCTTGAATCTCTTGGTAACGTCCTCCTCTTCAGGATAGAAGTACCAGCGGCCGGTAACCGGCTGATCGAAAGCCAGGGACAGGCCCGTAACCTTTGCCGAAGTAGGCAGGTTGCTCAGCGACACCTTGCCGTATGCGGCCAGATGGCCGAACGTAACCGGCACCGGTTCAGTAGGGATGGTCGTAGCCGTAGCCATGGCCAGGAGTACCTGGGCTGCCGGATCGACCGACACGGCCGTAGGAGTCTGGTCCGTGGCAAAGTCCAGCGTCAGGGATTTGTACCCCGAATTGGCACCAACAATGGCGGCACTCGGAGAAACCACATAGAACGCCCAGGGGCCTTCTCCGGGGAGGGTCACGTCTTTGCTGAACGTGCCCGTCTTCTTATCGGTGGAAGGAGTGACCTCGAGGTCTTTGAGAGGATTGGTAAGACTTACGCTCAC
The DNA here is from genome assembly GCA_900317925.1 of uncultured Bacteroidales bacterium. Taxonomy (GTDB): domain Bacteria; phylum Bacteroidota; class Bacteroidia; order Bacteroidales; family UBA932; genus Cryptobacteroides. The sequence goes on from ONIQ01000011.1 coordinate 3,766, forward strand.
AGCCACTTTGTCGCCATCCTGCCACAAAACAGGATATTTGCCGGCTTCAGCCGTGCCGAAGGTAGTCTTGGTCTCAGGGAACGATGCCTGGAAAGAGACAACGGCGTTGATACCGCCTTCCTCTTCCATCACCGCTTTCTGGCAAGAAGTCATTGCAGCGGCTGCTACAGCCACGGCAAGAACGGTACGGAATAACTTTTTCATAACGCAGGCGAATTAAAAGTTACCCCAATCTTCCTCAGTAGCATCGTTGATGCTACCGGATCCGCTGACGCAGAAATTATCTTCCAGAGCAGCGTCCAGAAGATCGCAGACAGGCGCAATGTACGCCTTGTCGGCATTGAAGAAATGTTTAACCATATTGTTGAATAAAAAAACAAATGCAAAAATTGCAGTAATAGCCACAAATTTATAAAAACGATTTATAAAATCAAAGCAAATCCGAAGGATTATCGCGATGATCGCTGGACAAAAAGTCAAAGACCCCGTTGTGGCAAGTCCAGGTATAGAGCACATTGTTTTGCGGACACTTCATGGTGACCGCCTGACGGAAAACCCGTGCTTCGCGGATGCCATGGCCCTGCGAAACCATCTCGCCCAGAACGGTCTTCCCGCCGCTGTACAGGTCCAGGATCCGGATACGGAGGTGGTCGTTTCCGCGGACGGCAACCAGGATTTCCGGAACCCCGTCGCCGGAAAAATCGTGCACGGCCACCAGGTATTCATCCCCCTCCGACCAGGTTTCCCGGTACAGGACCGGCCGGCTTTCCAGCGCACCCTCCATCACCACCATCAATTCCTTTCCGCTCCCCCTAGCCTGGATGGTCACAACCTGACCGGAGACGTTTACGCGCAGGTTTTTGCCCGCATCGCTTTCCGTAGCGGGGACATAGGTAAAGCAGGTTTCCAGCCCTTTGACAAAGGGTTCCGCTGCATGGGCCATCCGGGCGGTCCCCATGCTCGCAGCAAGCCCGAGGGCTGCCAGTATCATCTTCAGGTTCATTGTGTTATGTGGTTATCAGTTGCACTTCGACGGTCCGGCTGGCACAAGCCGGCAGGGTAAAGGTAAATCCCACCATGCGGAAACCCGGATTGGGGGCATCGTATGCGTGTGGCGGGGGGTCGCAGGGCCAGATATGCGGCTGCGCCTCCAGCCCGGGGCCGTCTGCCTTCAGGGAGAGCACCTTTTCGAAACCGTTCCAGGAGAGGATGATGCGCCCGTCCTGAATCCGGGCCTCCGCAGGCGTACAGATGGCCCAGCGGACCTCTGCAGGCTTGTCCTGCGTAACCACGTGGTCGGTCACATGCAGGTTGTTCCGGCGGTCCAGCCAGACGCTCCGCCAGGCGCTGCGCAACTGCAGCCCCATGACCTCGGTCATATCCAGCGCCGCCCCCCGCTTTTCAGGCGAATCCCACACCTGGACAATGGGGGCATGCCCCCGGATAAGCGGGCATTCCCCATTGACAGTGAGGATGTTATGCGACCATGGACCAATCCGGTACACCTCGTATCGTTCACTCCCCTGCGACCGGTCCCACAGCTGGACGCCATGTTTTTCGATGGTATAATAGGCCTGGTTTCCCAGTTCCGTCACCCAGCGCAGTCCGTCCGATTCGAAAATAAACGACCCCGCGTCCACGTGTCCGTGGTTGGTGCCGGCACTGCCGCCTTTCACGGCCAGGTAGGTATCTTCCGCCGATGTCCATCCGCTCCGCCAGACGTACAGGGGCGTGGTGCCGCCGCATCGATAGGAATGCTCCGCGGGTTCGGGGATATCGTCCAGCGGGACCTGTGCGCCGCAGATCAGCAGGAAAGGCAGCAAGCGGTCTTCCGCCACTGCGGGACGGGGGCTGCGCAGCAGTTTCCGCTCGTTCCACAGCAACGAACGGTCGCCCGTCCGGCGGGCGATCCAGAACTGGGCGGGCTGCACGGGGGCGCCGGAACCGCTGTCCATGAAATTGTAGGTTTTTCCCGTCGGAGCCGCCAGAATGCGCATGAAGGCGGCCGATTCCAGGAAACCGGGGTGCTCCGCCAGACCGTAATCCGTACCGAAGAAGCCTTCCAGCGCCGCGCTCAGCAGTACCTGGAAAGTGGACCCGTAGGCCCAGTAGCCGTACCCTTCGGGATATCCGCCTTCCGGCGAATAGGCTTTTAGGGCGATGGGGCAGCTCTCGCGGGCCTTGTCCACGATGCGTTGCGGCCAGTCGGGAACCTCGTCCCAGAGGGCCACCGCCGCGAACACCAGGCCGCCGTTGCAGACCGGATTCCAGTTGTAGGACGATGTGTAAAACCAGGCATCCACCGGGCTTCTAGTAGCTTCGAACCCTTTGGTTACCAGGGCTTTGCGAATTTGCTCGCGGGTACCTTCCGAAATGCGGTCGTAGAGCCAGTCGTACCCGATGGATACGGCCAGGCACATCTCTCCCACATCCAGGAAATGGAGGGGATTCCAGTCCACGAAGCCGCACACCGCCTCCATCTCACGGATGGCGCGGTCGGCCATGCGCGTATCGCCCGTAATACGGTAAGTATAAGATAGATAGAAGATGCGCTTTACGGCTTCACGGCTTACGGCCAGCAGGCGTTTCCCCAGTTTCACCCGCTCCAGCACAGGCTGATCCAGTACCTCGGCCGCGTAATCGAAAACACGCTGCTGCAAGGCGGCGAATTCAGGCTGACGGGACACGGCATCGCGCACCTGCGCTTCCTCCCCCTTTCGCAGGAGCAGCCGCGGGTGGGCACGGTCGGCGGCGGCATACGCCCCAGCCGCCGGCGCTTGCGCTTCGGCCATCGGCCTTTGCGCCCCGGCGACCCCCGCCCCTGCCAGAACCAGCAGTACGGTAGCCAGTATCGACCCGCTCAGCCGCATCGACCCCTACAGCATTTTGATGAAATAGCCTCCCACGACGCTGCGGGCCTTGAAACCGCGCCGATGCGGGTTGTCGGTAAACGGCCAGTCGGTCATGGGCACGCGGTCCACCGTCTCGTTCATGAAATCCCATACCGGGGCCACCAGTGCCTGGAAGTCCTCGGAAGAATCGGCCATCGTGGCTGTCCAGAGAATCCAGTCGGTCTTGGTATAAGTGGCCCGGCTGTCCAGCGGCAAGCCGTATTTGTTCTGCTTCGTGAGGTAATAGGGAATCTCCTTCTCCATGATTTCATCGGAGAAGATATCAAAGTCCAACACCTCGTCCCACACCATATTATACTTCTGGCTCCAGGTCCCCTTCCGGTCGAAGGTAAGGGAATAATGGTCCTCATCGCGGGCCATTTCTTCCCACTTTTCGGCCATCTCGCGGGCCTTGTCCATGTATTCTTTTTTCAGGTCCTGTTCGCCCAGCAGGCCGGCCATGTAGCCGTAGGAAGCGATGCCCAGAATGGCTTTTACCGACAGGTTGGCGTTGTGGGCCAGATGGCCGGCAAAGTCATCGGTGCACAGCTGGTTTTCCGGATCCAGGCCCTTTTCTACCAGGTAGCCCACCCAGCGGGTCAGGGTTTCCCAATGCTTGCGGGCCACATCGGGCTTGCCCGAATATTTGCATACGGCGGCACTCATAATGAGCATGTTACCGCCTTCTTCCACCGGCATGTCGGTAGGATAAGTCTGGCCGTTGGCCAGCGGGAAATTGCCCATGTCGTGGGCCGGATAAGGTTTGTCCCAACGGCCGCTTTCGGAAAACTCGAAGATGGGTGTCAGCAGTCCTTCGGCCAGGGCGGGGTTGTATTTCAGGAAGATGGGAGAGGCCGGATAGGCCACATCGACCGTTCCGATAAAGCCGCCGGAATTGTTCTCCTTGGAGAGCCACAGCAGTTCGCCCGATGGCGCCTGCACCAGTTTGTGGGCTGCAACGGCCTGCCGATAAGCCAGGGCGCAGAGTTCGGCATACTGCCGGCCACCCTCTTCCAGCGCCTCCTGGTAGAGTTCCAGGTCGAAGGTGCGGCAACTGCACATCAGGGCCTTGTATTCTTTGTTGGCCAGGACGAACTGCTTTTCGATGCTGCTCTTCCCGTCGCGGTTCCAGTAAGGAGGCAGGTTCTCTCCAAAATACTGGAGGGCGTTCCCGCCATCGTCATAACCCAGCATAACCTTGCCCGAAACTCCTTTCACCGAAGGCATTTCGCGCACCCAGTTCAGGTTGCCATCTTCCACGGTGGCGGTCCCGTTTTCGGCCGCCATCAGGAAGCTGCCCCAGTTGATGCGGACATCGTCCCCGCATCGTGCCAACGGTTTCTGGACCGCGTTCGATGCCTTCAGCCACACCAGACCGTCCTTTTTGTACGCATCCAGCACCGCGGTTTCGCTCACGACATCGTCCAGGGCCCAGGCGGGACCGGCCTGCAGGCGCAGGACCACATCGTGCTTTTTGCCGTCCCGCGGACGGATGGTATAAGAGAGGTAGTTGACCGGGCGGCTCAACAGGTCCAAGTCCTCCATCAGCAACGGTGCCGTGAAATCTACCGCCAGCTCCACCGGTCCGCATTCGAACCGATAATGGGTCGTGGTTGCCTGCACGTCGGCCACCAGCTGCCGCGCGGTCTGCGGCCACGGCTGCGCCTTCTTGTAGCGCACAATCAAGCCAAAGTCCAGCAGGGCCCGGCCGATGGGATTGGCACCGTGGGCTTCCAGGACGTTTTCTCCTTCTTTGATCAGGTCGCGGGAAACGGGAATCCGCTGCCGCTCGCCGCGCTGTACCTTCGATGCCACTTCTTTCCCATTCAGGGTAAAATCGCCCCAGTCTTTGAGCGATACCTCCAGGAAAAGGTCTCCCTCTGCGGGCACATCGGCGCCGGAGAAGGTCCTGCGCACCCAGAGGTCGGACTTATCGTCCGGCCAGTGCGCAAAGCCCAGTACGTTTTCCCGCGAACTGAAGCCGCCCACACCCGTCTCCCAGTCCTTGGCGTGACGGGCTTTCCCCTTCTTCGGGTCAAAGGTATAACGGGCCGTCCAGGCGCCCGCACGCGCTGTCGGGAGGATGGACCGATACGTGTCCACCACGTCTCCCATAAACCGATAGCTTTCGCCATCAACCGTTAGCACACCCGTGAGGGGATAGGCCCGGTTGGACCAGTGCCGCGGTGCACGGTCATACAGGTTATCGCTCCACGACCAGACGCTCATATACGGGTCGATGGTGACGAGCGGGTAGGCCGGAGCCCGCAAGGTATTGACAGGGGTCTGTACGCCCCCGCAGGAGAGCAGCGCCGCGCTCGCGGCCAGCATCATCAGGACTTTTTTCATACGACAATTCATATTTCTTCAAATATACGAAGTTTTTCATATATTGAAAATAGTTGACCCACAACAAAGCGTTAACAATGTATCCTACCCCGCCGTCCACAAAACCTTCCGGGCCAGAGGCTGTTTTTCCGGAAGGTCAGTGCCATTGCAGGGGGACCTTCCATGCCAGAGGCTGTTTTCCCGGAAGGTCGGCGCTTTTTCCGGGGGACCTTCCATGCCAGAGGCTGTTTTCCCGGAAGGTCCTGCGTTTTTCCGGGGGACCTTCCATGCCAGGGGCCGTTTTTAAGGAAGGTCGGTGCCATGTTTTCCCGGAAGGTCGGCGCCATTCCGGGGGGACCTTCCATGCCAGAGGCTGTTTTTCCGGAAGGTCGGTGCCATTGCAGGGGGACCTTCCATGCCAGGAGCCATTTTCCCGGAAGGTCGGTGCCATTCCGGGGGGACCTTCCATGCCAGAGGCTGTTTTCCCGGAAGGTCCTGCGTTTTTCCGGGGGACCTTCCATGCCAGGGGCCGTTTTTAAGGAAGGTCGGTGCCACATGCCAGGGGCCGTTTTTAAGGAAGGTCGGTGCCATTCCAGGGGGACCTTCCGGGCCAGAGGTTGTTTTCCCGGAAGGTCGAATATTAGGGACAAGGTGCGCAATAAGTGGGACATTGTTGCTATCTTTGCAGTATGATGGACTTGAAGTCTACAGACAAGGTGTTGGTTCATGCGTGTTGTGCACCGTGCTCGGGGGCCATTTTGGAATGGCTCGTGGGGCAGGGTGTAAGGCCCACCGTGTTCTTCAGCAACGCCAATATCTACCCCTTAGCCGAGTATGAGCTTCGCAGGGGCGAGCTGTTGCGCTATGCCGCCCAGCTGGGCCAAAAGGCGTCGGGTAGCAACCAAGAAGCGGCGTGCAGCACACAGGAAGCGTCGGACGGCGGCCAAGGACCGGGCAGCCAGGAGCCGAGGGGCCTGGCGGTGATAGACGATGTCTATGACCATGAGGCTTGGCGGTGCGCCGTGCGGGGACTTGAGTGCGAGCCGGAGCGTGGACAGCGCTGCCTGCAGTGCTTCCGCTTCCGTCTGGAGCGGGCGGCCCGTTATGCGCACGAACACGGCTTCAACGTCCTCACCACCACACTGGCCTCTTCGCGTTGGAAAGACCTCGAGCAGGTGGATGCCGCAGGTTCTTATGCCTGCAGCCTCTTCCCCGGCCTGCGCTGGTGGGGCCGGAACTGGCGCAAAGGCGGCCTGCAGGAGCGGCGCTCAGCCATCATCCGCGAACAAAACTTTTACAACCAGACCTGGTGCGGCTGCGAATTCAGCCACCACGATAAAACGAACGAACCCACATGTCCCCTTCCCGTCGAGGCGCCCTCGCGCTAACTCCCCTGCTGGTTTTCCTGCTGGTCTATCTGGTGACCTCGCTGGCTGTCGGCGATTTCTATAAAGTTCCCGTATCGGCCGCCTTCCTGATAGCCTCCATTTACGCTATCTGCATCACGAGCAACGCCGCAGGAGCAACTGCGAACAACGCCGCAGGAGCAACTGCGAGCAACGCCGCGGGAGCAGCGGCGGGCAACGCCGCGGGAGCAACTGCAAGCAACGCCGCGGGAGCAACTGCAAGCAACGCCACGGAAGCAACTGTAGGCAACGCCGCAGGAGCAGCGGCGGGCACATGGGGCGGGAAACTGCCGCTTCGGGAGCGCATTGCCATTTTTTCGGAAGGGGCGGGCGATAAGAACGTCCTGCTGATGATCTGGATTTTCGTGCTGGCCGGCGCCTTCGCCAGCACGGCCAAGGCCATCGGCTCCATCGATGCCACGGTGAACCTCACCCTGTCCATCCTGCCTGCCAAGTTCCTCTTCGCCGGGTTGTTCCTGGCCGCCTGCTTCATCTCCCTGTCCATCGGCACCAGCGTAGGCACGGTCGTGGCCCTGGTTCCCCTCGCAGCCGGATTGGCCGCCGACACCGGCATGAGCCTCCCCCTGATAACGGCCATCATCGTCGGCGGTGCCTTCTTCGGCGACAATCTCTCGTTCATCTCGGACACCACCATCGCAGCCACCCAGTCGCAAGGCTGTTCGATGACCGACAAATTCAAAGCCAACCTGTGGATTGCAGCCCCTGCCGCCGTGGCGGTAGCAGCCCTGTACCTGGCGATGGGCCTTCGGACCGACGTCGTTCCCCAGGCGGGTCCGGTGGATATCCTGCTCCTGGTCCCCTACCTCGCCGTCATCGTCCTAGCCCTTACGGGCCTTGATGTCATTCTGGTGCTCACCAGCGGACTCGGCCTCAACCTGGCCATCGGCCTGCTGCGCGGCAGCATGGGTTGGAGCGACTTTCTGAGCGCGGTCGGCAACGGCATCGCCGGGATGGGCGACCTGATTATCGTCACCCTGCTGGCGGGCGGCATGCTCGCCCTCATCCGCCATGGCGGTGGACTCGAGGCCCTCATCCAGGCCCTCACCCGCCGCATCCGCGGGAAACGGGGAGCCGAACTGAGCATCGCCGCGCTGGTAAGCCTGGCCAACCTCTGCACGGCCAACAACACCATCGCCATCATCACCACGGGCGGCATTGCCCGCGACATCACGGAAAAATACAAATTGGACCCGCGCAAGAGCGCCAGCATACTGGACACCTTTTCGTGTCTGATGCAGGGCTTGTTGCCTTACGGGGCCCAATTGCTGATGGCCGCAAGTCTTTCAGGAGCAGGCGCTTTCGAAATTATCGGAAGGCTCTACTATCCCTTTGCGCTGGGCATTGCCGCATTGCTGGCCATCCTGCTGCGGCTGCCGGTAAAGTACCGTTAGCGGACGCGCTCGCCGTAGGTGCGGTCCACCGTGTTCACGGTGATGTACTCGTCGGTGTTGATGAAGAGCGGAACCATTACCTTGGCGCCGGTTTCGAGGGTAACCTCTTTGAGGGCGCTCGTAGAAGCGGTATTGCCCTTCACGGCCGGCTCCGAATAGGTAACCTGCAGGGTTACATAGGTCGGGAGCTCGCAGGTGAGGCATTTCTCTTCCGGCTCGGTGACGAAAATCATCTCCACGTGCTGGCCTTCCTTCATCAAGTCGGCATTCTCCACGATGTCCTTCGGCAGGTGGATCTGCTCGTAGGTCTCCTCGTTCATGAAGTTGAAACCGTCCTCATCGGCATAGAGGAACTGGTAGCCGCGGTGCTCGACGGTAATGGTGTCGATTTTGGCGCCGGCGGTGAAAGTGTTTTCGAGGATACGGCCGTTCTCCAGGTTGCGGAGTTTCGTTTTCACGAAAGCGGGACCCTTGCCCGGCTTCACGTGCTGGAACCATACGATGGAGCACGGTTTGCCGTTGAAATTCAGATAAAGACCGTTCTTGAAATCTGCTGTTGTTGCCATAAAACTATATCATTTAATGTTATTCAGCTTGTTACAGGCTGCAAATTTATATAATTGTCACTTTTCTTGCAAAATTTTCTGCGCCACGTCCTCCAGCAGCCATTTGGGCGTAGAGGTGGCCCCGCAAACGCCCACCCGGTCGCCGTCGCGGAACCATTCCGCCCGCAATTCATCCGGCGAGCCGATCTGCCAGGTTCGCGCATTCGCCCCGCGGCACAGGTCGAACAGCACCTTCCCATTGGAGCTCTGGCGACCCGACACGAAGATAATCACATCGTGCCTGCGGGCGAAATCGGCCAGTTGCGCATGGCGCGATGCAACCTGCCGGCAGATGGTATCGTGTACCCGCAGCTCTTCCGGCCGGACCATCCGTTCCAGGAGCCGGGAACAAATCGCCGCATACCCCGACGGGCTCTTCGTGGTTTGCGAGAACACCTCGATGGGTTTGGAAAAATCGATCCGGCCGGCGGCGATGGCCTCGTCCAGCATCGCTTCGTTTTCCACCACCAGGACGTCGCCGTCCACCTGTCCCTCCAGGCCCAGCACCTCTGCATGGCCAATCTTTCCAAAGATAACGATCTGTCCGCCAAGCGGTTTCAACCGGGCATATGCCTCCCGGATAATCCCTTGCAGCTGGAGCACCACCGGGCAGGTGCAGTCGATGACGCGGCACCCCAGTTCCCGGGCCTGCGCATAGGTAGCGGGCGGTTCGCCGTGGGCGCGGATCAGCAGGGTCTGGCCGGCCGGCATCGAATCTTTCGAGACCGTCCGCAAACCCTTCCCTTCCAGGCGCTCCAGTTCCGCTTCGTTGTGGACGATGGCGCCCACCGAATACAGCGGCTCGCCCGGATGCGCCTCCAGGAACTCTTCGGCCTTGCTGATGGCGCGGATCACGCCGCCGCAGAATCCGGAACGCGGATCTATTTCAACTTGTAAGGCCATGTTATTCCAGGATGCCGAAACGTCCCTGCATCAGGCCCTGCACCCAGCAGACCTCCTCATGCAGTTCCATCTCCGAATTATCCAGCACAAAGGCGTCAGCGGCCTGCCGGAGCGGGTTGGTTTCACGGTGGGAATCAATATAATCCCGTTCCTTGAGGTTCTTCATCACCTCCTCCAGCACCGGCTGCTCGCCCTTCATCACCATCTCATCGTAGCGGCGCCGCGCGCGCACATCGTCCCGGGCGGTCATGAAAATTTTCAGCTGCGCATCCGGGAAAACGGCCGTTCCGATATCGCGCCCGTCCATCACCACGCGTCCCTGCTCGCCGAAGGCATGCAGGCGGGCGTCCACATACGCCCGGACAAAGGGGACGGCGGCTACCGGGCTCACGTTGCCCGATACTTCCAGCGTGCGGATTTCCTTTTCCACGCAGCGGTCTCCGATGCAGGTGCCGCCCTCGCCGAAATGGGCATCCAAGCCCGCAAGACCCTCCTTCAACGCGGCCAAGTCGATGGTTTTATCGGCCGATATCCACCCGTTTTCCATCGCGAAAAGGGTTACGGCGCGATACAGGGCACCGGAATCCAGGTACGTGAACCCGAAGTGTTTCGCAATCAGCTTCGCGAACGTGCTCTTCCCCGTCGAGGAATAGCCGTCGATGGCAATGATGATGTCCGGAATCTTCATGATAAAATTGGTATAGGATAACAAATATAAAAAAAAACCGCGATATTTGCATGGTAAACAAGATAAAATCGCGCAATCATGAAGATACTGGTCATTGATGACGAACGCCCCATCCGCAACTCGCTGAAGGAAATCCTGGGCGATGAAGGCTATACCGTAGAAACCGCCGAAAGCGGCGCACAGGCATTGGAACTGGTTGATAAAGAAAAGTTCGACGTCATTTTCTGCGATATCAAGATGCCCGGCATGGATGGAATGGAAGTCCTGTCCAAACTGGAAGAGGAAGGCGTTGAAGCGGCCGTTATCATGATTTCCGGTCACGGCGACATCGACACCGCCGTGGATTGCATGAAAAAAGGAGCGTTCGACTTCATCCAGAAGCCCCTGGACCTGAACCGCATCCTCATCACCATCAAGAACGCCACCGAACGGGTGAACCTGGTGAAAGAGAACAAAATCCTCAAAAAGAAAGTCTATGGCCAGCAGATGATCGGCGAGAGCGAACCCATCCGCCACATCCGCGACATCATTGCCAAGGTGGCGCCCACCGACGCCCGCGTGCTCATCACCGGTGCCAACGGTTCCGGCAAGGAGCTTGTGGCCCGCAGCCTGCACCAGCAGAGCGACCGGTCGCAGATGCCCTACATCGAGGTGAACTGCGCCGCCATTCCTTCAGAACTTATTGAAAGTGAACTGTTCGGACACGAAAAAGGTTCCTTTACCTCGGCCATCAAACAGCACAAGGGCAAGTTTGAGCAGGCCGACGGCGGCACCCTCTTCCTGGACGAAATCGGGGATATGTCGCTGGCGGCCCAGGCCAAGGTGCTGCGGGTGCTGCAGGAGAAAAAACTCTCCCGCGTGGGCAGCGACAAGGACATCGAGGTGAACGTGCGCGTGGTGGCCGCCACCAACAAGGACTTGAAGGCCGAAATCGAGAAGGGAACCTTCCGCGAGGACCTCTACCACCGCTTGAGCGTCATCCTCATCCGCGTTCCCTCGCTGGACGAAAGGAAGGACGATATTCCCCTGCTGATCAATTACTTCGTGGAACAGATCTGTGCCGAGAGCGGCAAGAGCGTGCGGGCCTTCAGCCCCGAGGCCATCGCCCTGCTGCAGGAAAAAACGTGGCCGGGCAACATCCGCGAACTGCGCAACGTCGTAGAACGGCTCCTCATCCTCGGCGGCAACCCCGTCAGCGCGCAGGACGTCCGCGACTACGTCAACGCGTAGCAGGAAGCCAAGTAATAGAAGGGTCCCGGCGCCACCAGGTGAGCTGGCGCTTGGCGTAATTGCGGCTGTGCTGCTGCACCAGTTCCACAGCCCGGTCCAGGGAGATATCCCCGTCCAGATAAGAGAAGATTTCCCGGTAACCCACCGTCTGCAGGGCCGGGCAGGAGCGATACGGCAGGAGCGACCGCACCTCGTCCACCAGTCCCGCCTCCATCATCTGCAGCACCCGCCGGTCGATCCGCGCGTACAATTCCGCACGCGGCCGGTTCAGGCCGATTTTCTCGATCGAAAATTCCCGCTGCCGGCGCTGTCCGGTCTTGAACGAGGAGAACGGTTTCCCCGTGCCGATGCATACCTCCAGCGCCCGCACAACCCGCTGGCCGTTCGTTAGTTCCAGGGTTTCGTACGAGGTCGGATCGAGGCGTCGCAGTTCTTCCGCGAGCGAGGCGGGACCTTCGGTGCGAAGGCGCTCCATCAGCCTGGCCCGGATGGCCGGATCTACCTGCGGGAGGCTGTCCAGCCCGCCGCAGACGGCATCGATATAGAACATGGAACCGCCCGTCATCACCAAAGTTTCGTGCCCCTCAGCAAAAAGGCGGCGGATGAGCGCGAGGGCATCCACCTCATAATCGCCCGCGGTGTAATTTTCTGTTACCGAGCGGGTTTGGATGAAATAATGCTTTACGGCAGCCAGCTGTTCCGGGGAAGGAACGGCCGTTCCGATAGACATTTCACGGAAAATCTGCCGGGAATCGCAGGAAATGACAGGCGAGCCGACTTCAAGAGCCTTCGAGATGGCGAAATCGGTCTTGCCGACCGCCGTAGGCCCCAGAATGATGAGGAGCCGTCCGGGCATTACAGGGAGAGTTCTTCCGAACCGTCGAAAATTTCCTTGCCGTCCTCGTCGTCGTCGTACTCCTCTTCGTCCTCTTCATCGTCCGGCTCATCCACTTCGTCCTCATCTTCAGGATCGAACTCCGGCAACAGCGAGGTTTTCTTACGCATTTTGTGGACTTTGTCGTCCTCCTCATCGGGTTCGGCCGGCAGGTGGCGCTGCTCGTTCGGGAGGTCCTCATAGGCCACATAGCCGTTTTCGAAATCGATGGGATTCGGGCCTTTGGTTTCCAGGATATACGGAGAGATTCCGGCTACGCCCTCGACCTCTCCCTCGAAGGTAATGTTGACGCTTTTGCGGTTGGTCACATCGTAGAAATACACGAACGACACCACCCCGAGCTTGACGGTCTGGGCCACCGTGACCGTATCTACCGTGCCGCTGCCCAGGTCGAACTGGCCGTAACGGGCCACCACGTTCCCGGCTGCATCCAAAGCTTTGAAAAGGATAAGTTGGTCTTGCGCGAACTCCATATCGGCCCGCATCTGCTTATGGAAGGTATAAAGCGTCGTTTCCGGCCGCATGCAGTAGAGCCGGAAGAAACCTTTGATGCCCGTAAGCGTTACTCTGTACTGGTAAACCATAGTCTTGTTATGAATTGCGATGTCAAAGATACAAATATTTTCCGTCCCGTTGCAAAATAATATTTAATTCTCTAATTTCGTATCCCGATATGGATAGCCCGGTAAAGGACGCATATTCGAGCATCTCCGCACCCGCGGAAGGCCTCTTCAAGGACAATGGCAGCCGGTTCATTGCCCTGGCCTGGCCGGTCGAGACCCAGCAGCAGATCAAAGACATCGTTGACAGTCTCAAGAAAGAGTACCACGACGCCCGCCACCACTGCTATGCCTGGCGGCTGGGCTGGCAGGGTCAGGAATTCCGTGCCAACGACGACGGAGAGCCCTCCGGATCGGCCGGACGGCCGATCCTGGGTCAGATCGACTCGCGCGGACTCAGCGACATCCTGGTGGTGGTAGTGCGGTATTTCGGCGGCATCAAGCTGGGGATTCCCGGCCTGATCCGGGCCTATAAAACCTCAACGGCAGACGCCCTGGACCATGCCACCGTCGTAGAAAAGGTGGCCGGAACGTGGTACACCCTGGATTTCGGTTACCTGTCCATGAATCCCGTTATGAAAGTGGTGAAAGACCTGGACCTGCCGCAGCAGGGGCAGGATTTCGGCGAGCGCTGCCGCCTGCAGGTGCGGGTACGGCTTTCCCTGGATGCCGATTTCCGCGACCGCATCGCCCATATAGAAGATTGTACCTTATATAATGAATAAGTAACATGCCCAAAAACCTCATCTCCATCCAGGATTTCAGCAAGGAAGAAATCCTTCACATCCTCTCGGTGGCCCGGGAGTTCGAAGCCGCCCGTGAACAGGATTTCCTGCGCGGCAAGGTGGTGGCCTGCCTCTTTTTCGAGCCCTCTACCCGTACCCGCCTGTCGTTTGAAGCGGCCGTGAGCCGCCTCGGCGCCCAGGTCATCGGCTTCCCGGACAATCGCAACACTTCCCAGAGCAAGGGCGAGACGCTGGAAGACACCATCCGCATCATTTCCAATTATGTAGATCTGATCGTCATGCGTCACCCGATGGCCGGTGCGGCCGATATCGCCGCTTCGGTGGCGGGCGTTCCGGTGGTGAATGCCGGCGACGGTGCCAATCAGCACCCCACCCAGACGCTCCTGGACCTGTATGCCATTGAGAAGACACAGGGCACGCTGGAGAACCTGCACATCAACATGGTGGGCGACCTGCGCTACGGCCGCACCGTCCACTCGCTGAGCCAGGCCATGCATTTCTTCCATCCCACGTTTACCTTTACGGCTCCGGAAGAACTCCGCATGCCGCGCAAATACCTGGATTTCCTGGACGGCTACGGCATTCCCTATTCCGAGACCGAACGGCTGGAAGATCACCTGAACGACTGCGACATCCTCTACATGACGCGTGTCCAGGGCGAACGCTTCCCCGACCGCGATTCGTACGAGAAGGTGAAGGATGTCTATACCCTCAGCGCCGATATGCTGGGCGGCGTGAAACCCAATATGCGCATCCTGCATCCGCTGCCGCGGGTCGGTGAGATTACCACCGATGTAGATACCACCCCCTATGCCTACTACTTCCAGCAGGCGGGCGGCGGCATGTACGTACGCATGGCCATCATCGCCTATCTTTTGGGTTACCGGTAATTTTTTCGTATCTTTGAAGATAATTAGACTTACGATAAGTTATGAGCAAAGTTCATGTATTCAATGCAGGCCCCTGCATCCTTCCGCAGCCGGCCATCGACGCTACCATAGCGGCCCTTCAGGATTTCAAAGGAACAGGCGTTTCCGTGATGTGCATGTCGCACCGCAGCCCGCAGTGGGGCGAAGTGATGGATGAATGCCGCGCCCTGTGGAAAGAGCTGCTGCACATTCCCGACACGCATGAGGTGGTCTTCCTCGGCGGCGGCGCATCCCTGCAGTTCCTCTATGTGGCCATGAATTTCCTGGAGCACAAAGCTGCTTACCTCGATACCGGTGTGTGGGCTCACAAGGCCCTCGAACAGGCCCAGGGCCTGGGTGAGGCGTATGCCCTTGCCTGCTCGAAAGACAAGAATTATTCCTATATCCCGAAAGGATATACCATCCCTACGGACGTGGATTACTTCCACATCACCACGAACAATACCATCTACGGAACCGAGATCAAAGAAGATATGGACAGCCCGGTTCCGCTCATCGCGGATATGTCCTCGGACATCATGTCCCGCCCGGTGGATGTGAGCAAATATGCCCTCATCTACGGTGGCGCCCAGAAGAATGTGGGTCCCGCCGGCGTTATCTTCGCCATCGTCCGGAAAGACGCCCTGGGCAAGGTGAGCCGCCACATCCCCACGATGCTGGACTACCGCACCCATATCGACAAGGAGAGCATGTTCAACACGCCTCCGGTGCTGCCGATTTTCGTGATGAACGAGACCCTCAAGTGGCTCAAAGGCATCGGCGGTGTGGAAGCCATCCAGAAAATCGACCAGGCCAAGGCCGAGCTGCTCTACGCTGAGATTGACCGCAACGCCCTGTTCACCGGCACCGCTGCCAAGGAGGACCGTTCCTGCATGAACGTGTGCTTCGTGATGGCCCCCGGCTACGAGGCCCTCGAAGGCGAATTCATGGACTTCGCCAAGGGCAAGGGTATGATGGGCATCAAGGGTCACCGCTCCGTGGGCGGCTTCCGTGCCTCCATCTACAACGCCTGCACCCTGGAAGACGTCCAGGCTCTTACCGATTGCATGAAAGAATTTGAATCCCTGAAGAAATGAAAATCTTGATCGCTACCCAGAAGCCGTTCTCCATTGATGCGGTGTACGGCATTCAGGACATCCTCGAAGGCTGTGGCCACGAGGTCGCTCTGCTTGAAAAATATCCCGCCCAGGAAGACCTGGTTGCCGCCGTGGCCGATGTGGACGCCCTCATCGTCCGCTCCGACAAAGTGACCGCCGAGGTCATCGCCGCCGCCCCGAAGCTCAAAATCGTGGTGCGTGCCGGTGCCGGTTACGACAACGTGGACCTGGCTGCCGCTTCCGCACGGGGCATCGTGGTGATGAACACCCCCGGCCAGAACGCCAACGCCGTGGCCGAGCTGGCCATCGCCCTGATGATCTTTATGTTCCGCGGTCAGTTTACGCCTGCTACGGGCTGCGAGGCCGAGGGCAAGACCATCGGCATCCAGGCTTTCGGCAACGTAGGCCGCCTGGTAGGCAAAAAAGCCGAGGCGCTGGGCATGAAGGTGAAAGCCATCGACCCGTTCATTCCGGCCGATAAGATCCGCGAAGCCGGTGCCGAACCCGCCGCCTCGCTGGAGGAACTCTATTCCACCAGCAACGTCATTTCCATCCACATCCCGGCCACGCCGCAGACCATCGGATCCATCGGCTACGACCTCGTTTCGAAGATGCCCAAAGGCGGTCTGCTGATCAACACGGCCCGCAAGGAGGTCATTGACGAGGCCGGCCTGGCCAAGGCTCTGGAGGAGCGTCCCGACTTGAAATATGTCACCGACGTGATGCCGGACAACTACGAGGCCTTGAAGGAGAAATTCGGCCTGCGCGTCTTTGCCACGCCCAAGAAGATGGGCGCCCAGACGGCCGAGGCCAACCTGAACGCCGGCCTTGCCGCTGCCCGTCAGATTGCCAATTACTTCGCCACCGGCGACACGAAATTCCAAGTTAACAAATAATTATGGTGCGCGTTAAACCGTTCGCGGCGGTCCGTCCGCCCAGGGAACTGGTCACCGAGGTGGCCGCTCCCCCGTACGATGTCCTCAACTCCCAGGAGGCCAAACAGATGGCCGGTGAAAAATCGCTCCTGCACATCACCAAGCCGGAGATAGATTTTGATCCCATCGCAGATGAACATTCGCAGCCGGTCTATGACAAGGCGGTAGCCAATTTCAAGGCCTGGCAGGAGAAAGGCTGGCTGGTGCAGGACAGCGCCGAACAGTACTATGTCTATGCCCAGCGCATGGGCAAGCGGACCCAATACGGACTGGTTCTCTGCGCCCATACGGACGACTACGCCACCGGCAAGATCAAGAAGCACGAGCTTACCCGCAAGGATAAGGAGGATGACCGGATGATCCACGTCCGCATCCAGAATGCGAACATCGAACCGGTCTTCTTCGCCTACAAGGACAACGCGGAGCTGAATGCCATCGTCGCCAAAGCCGCCTCCGGCAAGCCGGAATACGATTTCGTGGATGAAAACGGCTTCGGCCACACCTTCTGGGTGATTGCCGACCCGGCCGTGAACGCCCGCATTACAGAGATTTTCACCACAAGCGTCGATGCTTTCTACGTGGCCGACGGCCACCATCGGACCGCTGCCGCCGCCCGCGTAGGGGCCGAGAAGAAAGCCGCCAATCCCAACCATACCGGACAGGAGGAGTACAACTGGTTCATGGCCGTGTGCTTCCCCCAGAGCCAGCTGCAGATCATCGACTACAACCGGGTGGTGCGCGACCTGAACGGTCTGACGCCCGAGGCCTTCCTGAAGGCCCTGGAAGAGGATTTCGAGGTTTCCCTGGCCAGCAAGCCGCGCTGCGGACGGCCCGCCAAGCCCTATGCCCCGGCCCAATTGCATGAGTTCTCCGTCTATCTGGGCGGCAACTGGTACAAACTGGCAGCCAAGCCCGGCCGGTATGATGACGCCGACCCCATCGGGGTGCTGGACGTCACCGTGCTGAGCAACCTGGTCTTGGACAAGATCCTGGGCATCAAGGACCTGCGCACGGACAAACGCATCGACTTCGTAGGCGGTATCCGCGGTCTGGGCGAACTGGCCCGCCGCGTGGACAGTGGCGAAATGGCCGTCGCCTTCGCCCTTTATCCCGTGTCCATGCAGCAGCTCATCGACATTGCCGACAGCGGAAACATTATGCCGCCCAAGACGACTTGGTTCGAACCCAAGCTCCGGAGCGGCTTAGCGATTCACAAACTCGCCTGAGATTTACAGTTCCCAGGCGAGGGCGGAGGCGCCGAGGATGGCGGCATCGGATTCCTTGAGGGAAGAATAGACAAGTTTCACCTTGTTGCGCCACAGGGGCAGGACATTCTCGTTCATGGCCTTGAGGATGGGTTCCGTGAGGAACTCCTTGCTGCGGGCCAGGCCGCCGAAGAGCACGATGGCCTCCGGCGAGGAGAATTCGATGAAATCTGCAAAACTCTGGCCCAGGATCTTTCCGGTATATTCGAAAATCCGGATGGCCAGCTTATCTCCTTCTTTGGCGGCATCATAGACATCCTTGGACGTAATCTTGTCCAGGCTGCGCAGCGCCGAAGGCTCGTCGCTCATTTCCAGCCACTCGCGGGCGGTACGGGCGACGCCCATCGCGGAAGCATAAGCCTCCAGGCAGCCGCTCTTTCCGCAGTTGCAGTGGCGGCCGTTGTTGCGGACGGCGCAAGTGTGGCCGAGCTCGCCGGCAAAGCCGTCGTGGCCGTAAACAATCTCGCCGTTGATCACGATACCGCTACCTACACCGGTACCCAGGGTAATCATGATGAAATTCTTCATACCGCGGGCCGCGCCATACGTCATTTCGCCCATGGCTGCCGCATTGGCGTCATTGGTCAGCGAAACGGGGATGCCGTCCATGGCCTCGGACAGCATCTTGGCAAACGGGATCTTCTTGGTACCGCCCCAAGTGAGGTTCGGCGCATTCTCGATTTCGCCCTTGTAGAAGTTACCGTTCGGAGCACCGGCGCCGATGCCGCGGATGCGGCCTTCGGCATTCGCATCGGCGATGATCCGCTTCAGCGCAGCAGCCAGTTCGTCGATGAACGGTGCCACATCGGTGTGCGTATCCGACCGGATGACCGTCTGGGCAATCACATTTCCGCGGGCGTCAACCACGCCGCATTTGGTGGTCTGGCCACCTACATCGATACCGATAACAAGATCTTTTTCCATGTTTATTCCGTTTTAGCGGGTTTGGAGCCCATCAGGGCATACCATACAATATAAATGACAGCGATGAGGATGACCACATAGCTGAGCAGGTAGTTTTCGCCGGTAGCATCGGCCACACCGCCCTGGATGAGCGGAAGGATACCGCCGCCGCATACCATCACCATGAAGATACCGGAAGCCACGGAGGTGTATTTACCCAGGCCTTCCACCGCCAGGTTGAAGATGGCGCCCCACATCACGGAGGTGCACAGGCCGCAGAGGACAAAGAACATCACACCGATCGGAATCGCCTCCAGGGAGAACTTCAGTTCGGAAGTGATGGCCGGGAAACGGACCGTCGTGGAATTGCCCAGGAACATGCCCAGGAGGAGGAGCACCACGGCCAGGCAGCCGACCGTCGTCATCATGGCCTTGCTGGAGACCTTGCCGCCCACCGAGGCACCGACCAGACGGCCGCAGAGCATCAGGAACCAATACATACCCACGATGGTTCCGGCCACCGCGGCGCTGATGCCGATTGCGGAAGAAGTCATATACAGGTTCACGAAGTTCGGAATACCGACCTCAACGCCCACATACAGGAAGATGGCGATGATGCCGAACACGAAGTGCTTGTAGCTCAAGGCACCCTTGATGGTTGCCATCGTACCCTCCTTCGGCGCATCGGCGGAAGCGGCGGCAGCGGCCAGTTCCGGCTCGGGAATATCGGACAGGAGAATGATGATGAACGCGAGCGCGAAGATGCCCATGGCGATGAAGAGGGCCGGGTTGGCATCGGCGATCTTGGTGTCCTGGGAAACCTCGCCGATCAGGTAACCGACGAAGACCGGGCAGATGGTCGCGGCCAGCGAATTGCAGGAACCGCCCCACTGGATGAGCTGGTTGCCTTTGTTGCCGCCGCCGCCCAGGGTGTTCAGCATCGGATTAACCACCGTGTTGAGCATGCACATCGAGAAACCGGACACGAAGGCGCCCAGCAGGTACACGCCGAAGTTGCCGGCCTTCCCGGAAAGGAAGGTGATGGTCACGCCCACCAGGCCGACGGCGACGGCCGACAGGGCGGTGAACTTATATCCCTTCTTCGACAGGATAAGGCCTGCGGGAAGTCCCATGAAGGCATAGGCGATGAAATTGGCCGCGTTGCCCAGCTGGGACATCAGGTTGGTGGCGGAGAACTGCTGTTTGACGATGACGCCGAACGGGTTCTGGAGGCCGGTGACGAATGAAATCATCATGAACAGGAAGAACATGATGGCAATCGCCAGAAAGTTTCCATTTTTCTTTTCCATATTCGTTTTGCTTAAAAATTATCGCTTGGTCCGACTAATTTACGAAATTATTTTGAATTTGTCCACAATTTCCGCACGGATTGCACGAAATAACCTTGTCCATGCGGGCCAGGACATCTTCCAACCGATAGAGACCATCCTCGTTCCGGACGAGCCCCTGCAGCGAGATTGCAACCTCGGCCGGCGGGTTCCGGCGGTCCAGGTCGGCTCCTTTGCGCAACTCTTCCGCGGTGGGATACAAGAGGGAGAGACTGGCATAATCCGCCCCGTCCACTCCCTTCCAGCGGCGCAGGACCAACATGGAGCTCACGGGTGTATCGGCTTCTACCGCGCCCGGAAGCGTATAGGGTTCCGCTTGCAGGGCCGACAGGACGGACAGGAGGTTGGAGTCGTGTCCGCACAGGAAGGTAAAACGGCGTCCGGGGACGGTCAGTTCCTCGCGCAGGCAGGCAGCCATGGGCTGGGCAAGGTGCCGGGCGATAACCGGCGTGGCGAACAGCAGGCGCTGGTACACTTCTTTCACCGCGGAAATCCGTCGCCATCCGTCCAGGGAAAGCCGATATCCGAAACCGGCCTTGCGGTCGTCGGGTTCCTCATAATACTGGAGCGTAAGCGCATCAGCGGCCCGGCAGGCCCAGCAAAGCGTGCCCGTTACCTGCGGCTCCTCCCCCTCCCGCAACTCAAAAGCGATGTCGTCCAGCCGGAAGCGGGTCGTATCGCCCGCTGCCTTGGCGGCAGATTGGTCAAAATCCAACACCCGCGCCAGCAACGGATAGTTCTCGCGGAGTTCGTCGCGATAAAGGAGCGCCAGCGAATCCATTTCGTGCAGGGCACGCTGCACGAAAAGGCTGTCGAAGGGGCGCAACTGGACGCTGAAAACGGGATCAATCGTCCCCAGCGCAGCATGATGCTCGACCGGTATATTTTCCAGGGGCAGGAAGCCGGCGATGAAACTGCGCGAAGTGGCGATGGTCCGCTGAAGCGCGTTTGCATACAGGCGGATCTCCCCTTCGGCGGGCGACCATTTTGCCGGGAAAAGACCTTCTTCCTCCAGGCGCCTGCCCATGAACTGGCCCAGGCGGAATTCCTGCACCGCTCCCTTTCGCGACAGCTCCGACGGGGCCGATGTCCAGTTGAACCATTTGTGCGGGGTGATCCGCGACAGGACAGAACCGCCGCGGTTTAACGGGCTGCGGATGCCGTGCCGGCTCAGGATCACCACCCGTTCGGGAGTATAGCGGTCGGAAAAGCCGTCGGGGCGCTCCACGCGCGGAAGTGACTCTTTGGCGGAACAGGCTGCCAGAATGACCGGCAAAACGAGCAGAAGGAATTTTTTCATACAATTGTAGCTTTTGTACAAAGATAAGAAAAAAGGCCGGACCTTTCCCCAAAGGCCCGACCTGTATAAAACGAACTTAACAAATAGACATGAAAAAAGTTTCTGTGTCTGGTGCAAAGATAGGGACTATTTTTGAATTTGCAAATTATTTTTGAAAAAATTTAAAACGATTTGCGATAATAATATAAAAGTATTCCCGTCCGGGGTCTTTCAAATCGAAACATAATCAACCTTTTAGAAAATGAGAAATCGTCTGCCGGTTGGGCAATCGGATGTCTTTTTTCTTAAAAACAGCATTTTTGGCCGGAATTTTGTGGATATTTATTAAAAAGAGTAAATTTGTATTTTGTATCTGAAATAATCAGAAAAATAGACGCATAATTACATGAAACGCATTCTCCTTATGGCAGCTCTTTCGCTGCTGCCTCTCGCCGGATCGGCGCAACAAATCCTCTCGCTGGAGGACTGCCGACGGATGGCTATTGAAGGGAACAAAGACCTGGAACAGGCTCGCACCCAGGTTGAAATGGCCGGCTATGATCGGAAAATTGCCTTCGCCAACTACCTGCCACAGGTCTCCGCCATCGGCACGTACCAGTATATCGACAAGAATATCTCGCTGCTGAGCGAGAACATGTCCGAGACCCTGCTCAATGCCGGTACCCTGCTCCAGAATAGACTGAACATGGGTATGCAGGGCCTTCAGCAGGTCATCATGTCCAACCCGATCCTGGCCCAGGAACTGGCAAACAGTCCGCTTTGGCAGACGGTCTTTAAAGCCGCGTCCTCCGCCGACATCGCCACCGGAATCAATGCCATCGGTGCAGAGATCAACAACGCCTTCACCGTTGACATCCACAACATCTTTGCCGGCGGCGTTACCTTGAAGCAGCCCGTGTTCGTGGGCGGAAAGATCATCAATGCCAACCGCGTGGCCAAACTGGCCGAGGAACTGGCCCGCTCGCGCTACAGTCAAGAATACCAGCAAGTGGTGGTGGATGTCGATCAGGCCTACTGGCAGATCGTCTCGGTCGCCAACAAGAAACAGCTGGCCGAATCGTATGCCGACCTTCTCCATCACATGGAAAAGAATGTCAACATCGCCGTTGACGAGGGGGTCTCGACCGAATCCGACGCCCTGCAAATCAAAGTGAAGGCCAATGAGGCCGACATGCTCCTGACCAAGGCCACGAACGGCCTCATCCTGGCCAAGATGCTGCTCTGCAAACAGATCGGCCTGCCGCTGGACAGTGAAATCACCCTGGCCGACGAGTCGCTGGGTTCCATTCCCGTTCCGCAGGTCGCGCCGCGCAAGGATATCGATGCCGTCTATGCCGATCGGCCCGAAATCCGCAGCCTGGACCTCGCCGCACAGATTTATGACGGGAAAGCCAACATGGTTCGCGCCGATATGATGCCGAAAGTGGCGGTCACGGCCGGTTACCTGGTAACCAACCCCAACCTGCAGCACGGCATCCAGCACAAATTCGCAGGCACCTTCAATGCCGGCGTGATGGTGGAAGTCCCCATCTTCCACGGTTTCGAGGCCCTGAACAAGACCCGCAAAGCCCGTGCTGAAGCTTCCCTGTATCGCAGCAAACTGGAAGATGCGAAAAACCTCATCAACCTGCAGGTTTCGCAGTTGTACACCCAGCAGGACGAGGCCCAGAAACGTCTGGTCATGGCCGAGAGCAACCTGAAGAACGCAGAAGAGAACCTGCGCAAGGCGACGATCGGCTTTGAAGCGGGTGTCGTGGATGCAAACACCGCGCTGGCGGCTCATACGGCCTGGTTGCAGGCCCACTCCGAGTATATCGATGCCGGCGTCGAGCTACAGATGAACAAGACCAACCTCCAGAAAGCGGAAGGTGAAATGAATGTTGAATTGTAGAAAAAGTAACTGAGATATGGCAACAGAACAAAAAAATTATCATCTCCTGGTGGGCATTGTGGCCCTGATTCTTATTATCCTGATGATTTCCGTTATCGGATACTTCGTTTCCAAACCGAAGCCGATCGTTATTCAGGGGGAGGTTGAAGCGACAGAATACCGGGTTTCCGGTAAAGTACCCGGCCGGATTGAGGAGCTGTACGCCCGTGAAGGCCAACAGGTCCAGAAAGGTGACACCCTCGTCCATATCGATTCTCCGGAAGTCCGCGCCAAACTGGCCCAGGCCCAGGGTGCGCTGTCCGCAGCCCGGGCCCAGAGCAACATGGCCCAGAATGGCGCCCGCAAGGAACAGATTACCGGCGCCTATGAACTCTGGCAGCAGGCCAAGGTTCAGGAGGAGGTTATGCGCAAATCTTTCGAACGCGTTCAGAAACTCTATGACCAGAAGGTCATCTCGGCCCAGAAATACGACGAGACCAAGGCCAAGTACGATGCTTCCGTCGCCCAGGCCAACGCCGCCAAGAGCCAGTACGATATGGCATGCAACGGTGCCCGCGAGGAAGACAAACAGGCTGCCGCCGCCCTCGTAGAGCGGGCCAACGGCGCCATGATGGAAGTCGAGGCCTACCTGGGTGAGCTGTACCTGACCTCTCCGGCCAACGGTGTTATCTCCGCCATCTATCCCCACGCCGGCGAGCTGGTGGGAACGGGTTCCCCGATCATGACGGTTACGGACCTCGCCGATGTCTGGTTCACCTTCAATGTCCGCGAAGACTATCTGCACGGCATGAAACAGGGCGACCAGCTTACCGTTTCCATTCCCGCCCTGGACGGCAAAGAATGCACCGCCACCATCAATTTCATGGCTGTCCGCGAGTCCTATGCCACCTGGAAAGCCACCAAGGAAACCGATGCCTACGATGCCAAGACCTTTGAAGTACGGGCCGTTCCGGATGTAGCCCTGGAGGGCCTTCGTCCGGGTATGTCCGTCATCGTCAAACAGAACAAATAGCCGGAAATGGGATTCTGGAAAGATATCCGGGCCGTCATCCAGCGCGAAATAATGATTTTGGCCAATCGCCCCCTCTATTGGATGGGGACGATTGTTACCATGGCATTCTGCATGGTGTTCTGCCTGACCTTTTTCCGCGACGGCCTGCCGCACGACCTTCCCATTGCGGTCGTGGACAACGACAATTCCTCCCTTTCCCGTAACTTCATCCGACAGTTAAATGCCACCCAGCTGGGCGAATCGGTCCGGTTCCAGACTTTTGCCGATGCCCGTCTGGCCATGCAATCGGGTAAGGTAACCTCCATCATCGTCATTCCGGAAGGAATGAGCCGGCAGGTGCAGGCACAACGCCAGCCCCGGATAGAATACTACCTGAACGGCCTGTATTTCGTCGGTGGCGCCCTGGCCTATAAAGACATCCTGATGATGATCAACCTGGCCAACGGTGCGTATCAACGCGAGGTTCTCCGAATGAAAGGATATTCCGACGATGCCATCATGGGGATGATTCAACCCATCATCGTGGACACCCACCAGATTGGCAACGCCTATACCAATTACGGGTATTATCTGAACAATATCCTGCTTCCGGGATTCCTGGAGCTGATTATCATCATTGTGATGATTTACTCAATCGGTACGGAGCTCAAATACGGGACGTCCCGGCAGCTGATGAAAGTCGCCGGCAATTCCGTCGTGAAAGCATTGCTGGGCAAGGTTTTCGTGGCGACCATCGCCTTTACCATCTTGGGCGTCATCCTCGTCCTGACCCTTTACCACTGGATGCATTTCCCCATCGCCGGAAGCATCGGGAACATGTTCCTGGACATTTTCCTGCTGGTTTTGGCCAGCGAAGCCGTTGGCATTACCCTGATCGGTTTCCTCCCCGTTCCGCGACTCGCCCTGAGCATCGGCGCCTTATACAGCGTCCTTGCATTCTCCCTGTCCGGTTTTACCATGCCGCTGGAAGCCATGTCGCCCTGGATCCAAGGTCTGGGCGCCGCCTTCCCCCTGCGACACTATTACCTGTTCTATGTCCAGGAAGTGGTGTTCGGCGCCGGTTTTGCCGGTTGGTGGAAGGAAGTGGTTTATCTGCTGATCTTCCTGCTCGTGCCGCTGGTCATCCTGCCCCGGCTGAAGAATGCCTTTATTTTCCAGAATTATCCCAAAGATTAGCCTTATGAGACAAAGTATCGTATTAGGTTGGCTGAAAGATGCCTGGGAAATAGCCACCAGTGAACTCAAACGAATCTTCTCGGATGGAGGTGTCGTGCTGATCTTCTTTGTGGCCGGTATGCTTTATCCGTTGCTCTATAACATTGTCTATATCAACGGTATCCTGGAAGATACGCCCCTTGCCGTGGTCGATATGGCTGACTGCAGCGCGAGCCGCCGCTATATCCGTGAGGTCGATGCCACGCGGGAGACGAAGATCGCCGCCCGCTGCACGACCATGGAAGAGGCCGAAAAGCTGATGCAGGAGCGGAAGGTTAAGGGTATCCTGTATTTTCCGGCCGATTTTGGGGACAATCTCGCTGCCATGCGGCAGGCCACCGTGGGGGTTTATTGCGATATGAGCTCCTTCCTCTATTATAAAAACGCCTTGATGGCCGTCAATCACGTCATGCTTTCCGAGCATGTCCAGATCCAGATTGAACGGTATGCCAAGGCCGGTTTCACCGATCAGGAGGCAGCCCAGCTCGTGCAGGGACTCCCTTATGGAGAGAACAACCCCTACAATGCCGCTTTCTCGTACAGTATCTTCCTGGTCAGCGCCATCCTGCTGATCATCGTCCAGCAGACCCTGTTCTATGGAATGTCCCTGCTGGTGGGAACCGTCCGGGAGAAGAATCATCAATACGCCTCCTTGCCGCCCCATCTGCAAGGGCGCGGCGTAGGACGAGTCATTTTCGGCCGGGGTTCCGCCTACTGGCTGGTCTATATGGGGATTGCGATGTATGTCGCGTTCATCGTGCCGGCCATCTTCGGCCTGCCCCAGCGAGGCAATTTCTGGGACATCCTCTTGCTGTTGGCCATCTTCGTAACCGACTGCGTGTTCTTCAGCATGGTTTGGAGTTCGTTCATCACCCGCAGGGAATCGGTCTTCCTGCTCTTCCTGTTCATGTCCCCGATCTGCCTGTTCTTAACCGGCGCATCGTGGCCTACATTTGCCATTCCCGGCTTCTGGAAGGTCTTCTCCTACCTGCTTCCGTCCACCTTTGCCGTGCAGGCTTACCTGAACATGAGCGTTGCAGGAGGCGGCTTGTCGTCAGCCATCAGCCAGTTGAACTGCCTGTTCCTCCAGATGAATATCTATCTGGTCCTGGCTTTTGTCGCTTACTATGTGGAAGACTGGATCTTCTTGCATAAAGATCGCATCCGTTCACACCGCGACCAGCTCGACGCCAAATTAGGAATCGATCGCAAGAAGATGCGTTCTATTATTGAGGGATAGCGGCCTGGCCGGACTCGCTCAATGGGCCCGGCGGAATCGGATGCGGTTGATCAGCCGCTTCCAGGCCATCTCAAATTGACGGTTGAACCGGCGCAGGGAGTTGAAATAACCCTTGCGCCGTTTTTCCAGTACGCTGCCCGCCGGGTCCGGAGCAGGCTGCTCTGAAGGAGCATTTCCGCAGCGGACGGCAGCCCCTGACGGAAGCGAGGACGAGTTTTTCTGCGAGTGAGGGGCAGCCTGCTCCGGACCGGCTGAAGGATTCAGGACGGCGGCAACGCGGGCTACGTAATGGTCCACGTCGTGCGAAGAGAAAAAGTCAATGCGGTGGCGCTGGCGCGCGATAATCTCGTCTAATTGGGAAGAGAACGACTCATAGTCCACATACCCGTATTCCTGATCCGGAATCTCCTTGTGGTAGCCGTCGTCGGTAACGAAAAGCGGCACACCCATGGCATAGGCATCGTAGGTCCCCATCGCACCGCCGTCCATCCCCATATAGAGGTAGTAGTCCAAATCCTTCAGCATCAATTGCTGATGGAAGTACTCGTAGGGCAACTTCCGTGAAATGTCATGCCAGGAGAAGGAGCAGCCCAGGGCCGACAGCGACTCCACCACACGGGCCCAGCCGGCGCCGATAAACACGAAGTTCACCAGGGTGGCGTCGGGATGCGAGGCGCAGTAGTTCACCAGCCAGTCCTCGTTCTTGCGCTTGTCGGAATAACAGCGGCTGAAGATACCGATCTGCAGGGGACGCACATAGTGGTTCCGTACCGGAAGGGCGAACCCGAACACCTTGGCGGGGTCATAACCCAGTTCCACCAGGAAACGGCCGTCTTCCTCGGACATGCAGAAATAGGCATCGAAATCGTCCTTCATCCGCACCAGGTCGTTCTCCTTATAAATATCGTCGGTATGGGTGATAAAGACCGCATTGCAGCGGGCGGCTTTGTACGGCTGGGCCGTACGCCACCACATGTGCAGGGCCACGTCCTCGCCGTCGTAGCCGGCATAGCGGCCGCTGTGGCAGGTCCATCCCAATTTTTCAAATCCCTTCAGGATATCTTCACCCAGGATTTTCAAGATCCAGTCCTGGGAGTCCTGGCATACATAAATGGAACTCATACGTTTGCAAATTTGCGGATCACGTCACAGATCCGTTCGATTTGGGCCTCTTGCAGGTTGCTGCCGGAAGGCAGGTAAAAACCATTCTCCGTGAGCCAGTCACAGACCGGATAATCCCCGGAGCAGTCGCAACCGAAATCGCGCATGGCCTTCTGGCGGTGCATACCGGTGAAAAGCAGACGGGTATCAATCCCCTGCTCTTTCAGGTGGGCAATCAGGTCATCCTTCCCGTGACCGTAAACGGCCGGATCGACCACAATGGTGTTCATCCAGCAGACATCCACGCAGTCCGGCGCCGGCGGAGCCTGGAAACGGACGCCCGGCACATCGGAGAGGAACTTCCGGTACAGCTGATGGTTGCGGATCCGCATCGCACGATATTCATCGGCCTTTTCCACCTGGGCGAGCCCGATGGCTGCGACCACATTGCTCATGCGGTAATTGTAGCCGATGTCGTCGTGGCGGTAGTTGCGCGGACCGTCCAACGGGAAGCAGACGTTCTTGAAATAACGGGCGCGGTCGAAGAAGGCTTTGTTGTCCGTGAGGACCATGCCGCCCTCGCCCGTGGTGATGTTCTTGTTGGCAAAGAAGCTGAAGGCGGACACCTCGCTGCAGGCACCGGCCTTGCGGCCATGGTACTCGGCGCCGTGGGCCTCAGCGGCATCTTCCAGCACCATCAGCCCGTATTTTTTGGCCAGCGCGCGGATGGCATCCATCTCGCACATCTTGCCGAAGATGTGTACCGGCATGATGACCTTTGTACGCGGGGTAATCTTCTCTTCGATCTTCGTCACATCGATGTTCCACGTATCCGGATCGGCATCCACGAAAACGGGCTTCGCCCCCGTATAACAGACGGCGAAGGCCGATGCAATCATGGTGAACGTGGGGAGGATGACCTCGTCGCCCTTGCCCACGCCCAGGGCCAGCAGGGCCAGGTGCAGGGCGATGGTGCCGTTGCATACCGCGACCCCGTGGGCCACGCCGCAATACGCGGCAAATTTCTCCTCGAACGCGGTCACGTATTTGCCGGAAGAGGATATCCAGCCGGTCCGGACCGCATCGGTCACGTATTCCAGTTCCCTGCCGTTCAGGTACGGCTCACATACCGGGATAAAATCCATATCGCTTTATTTTTCAATCATTTTTACCTGCGCGTCATCAATGGGCGTGAAGCGGATTTTGTCTCGTTCGCCGCAGTAGGGGCCCTGCTTCACCTCCACGATTTCGCTATCTTCCAGCATCTTGAACCCATGGCCGCCATCGCCCAGAAAGACGATATCGCCCGCAGAGGCGATGCTGCTGCCCAGGTATCGCTGCTCGCGGGTATAGAAATCGACCCGGACCCGGCCGCTGCGGATGATGAGCACTTCCTGGGTAAGCGAGACCTCGCGCAGGATTACGTTGTGCGTATGCGGGGGGATGTTGTATCCCTCGGGCCGGTTCATATACCCCAACTGCTGCGACGAGGATCCGTCCGTAAAGAAGGAAATGCCTTCCGCGTGGTAGTCAGCGGGGATGATCAGGCCCAGCAGCAAGCCCTCATGCTCGATTCTTGTTTCCGTCATAGGTCTGAACATATTTCATGTCGGAACGGACCATCAGGCGCACCAGTTCTTCGAACGTCGTTTTGCGCGGATTCCAGCCCAGCAGGGCCTTCGCTTTACTGGGATCGCCCAGCAACTGCTCCACCTCCGTGGGACGGAAGAACTTCGGATCCACCTCCACGAGCACCTTGCCGGTGGCCATGTCGATACCCTTTTCCTCAACGCCGGAGCCTTCCCAGCGGAGGGTGATCCCGGCTTCGGCAAAGGCCAGCGTGCAGAATTCCCGCACGGTATGATACTCGCCCGTGGCAATCACGAAATCCTCCGGAACGGGATGCTGCAGCATGAGCCACATGCACTCTACATAATCCTTGGCATAGCCCCAGTCGCGCCGGGCGTCCAGATTGCCCAGGTAGAGTTTGTCCTGCATTCCCATCTTGATGCGGCAGGCACCGAGGGTAATCTTGCGCGTGACGAAATTTTCGCCGCGGCGCTCGCTCTCGTGGTTGAAGAGGATACCGTTCACGGCGAACAGGCCATACGCCTCGCGATAATTCTTGGTAATCCAATAACCGTACTGCTTGGCCACGCCGTAAGGGCTGCGCGGATAGAAGGGGGTGGTCTCCTTTTGCGGCACTTCCACCACCTTACCGAACAGTTCCGATGTAGAGGCCTGGTAGATCCGGGCCTTCAAACCCAGGTTGCGGACAGCCTCCAGCAGGCGCAGCGTGCCCACGGCGTCCACTTCGGCGGTGTATTCCGGCACCTCAAAGCTCACTTTAACGTGGCTCTGGGCCGCCAGGTTGTAGATTTCGTCCGGCTGGACGGCCTGCAGGATACACATCAGCGACGACGAGTCCGTCATATCCCCATAATGGAGCGTCAACCCGCCGTTGTCTTTCTGGTCCTTGATGTGGCGGGCCAGGTACAGATGCTCGATACGTCCGCGGTTGAACGTGGACGAGCGGCGAACGATTCCATGTACCTCATATCCTTTTTCCAGCAGGAACTCGGCCAGATAAGAGCCATCCTGCCCTGTGATTCCGGTTATCAGTGCTTTTTTCATCATAATACAAAAATAAGAAAAGCGCCGGAATTATCAAAATTCCACAACCTTGCGCTGCATCGATTTCCAATTCAGGACGGGAAGCAGGGTGGCCACGACGCACGCAACCAGCCAGAAAACGGCCACGCCCGTAAAGTCGAAACCGGCGTTCTGGATCAGGAAACCGCTCACCACATCCTGCAGGCCCGCCGCCAGGTAACTGGAAATCCCCACGATACCCAAGGCCGCTCCGGTCGCTTTTCGCGGAACGATATCCAACGCCATAAGTCCCGCAACGATGCAGTAAAGCACCCCGATGGCAATGCTGAACACGCTCACATACAGCACGTTCAGGACATATCCACCCCCGGTGAACAAAAACAGCGCCAGTGCCGCCAGGCAAAGGCCGCCCGACAGGATAACCGGTATCACCCGGTTACCGCGGAACACCTTGTCCGACAGCCAGCCCGCCAGTACCGTTCCGGCAATGCCGAACCCTTCGGACAGGCCGATGATCCACGCGGCATCCTGCAGGGAGAAATCCTTTCCCTTCTGGAGGAAAAGCACGCCCCAGTTCGAAAGGCCGTACTGGGTGATATAGACAAAGGCGCTGGATAGGGCGATGACCCACACGCCATAGTGGCGCAGTACCTTTTTGTGCAGCAACCGGGTGGAAACGGTATCGGCCTCCCGCGGAGGCTCGTTGCATAGCTCCTGCACGGACGGAAGGCCGCGGCTTTCAGGTGTATCCGATACGCATAACAGGATCAGCGCCACGCCGCCCAGGCCCGCCAGGGCCGAGAACAGGAAGCCGTACTGCCAGCCGATGGCGGCCACAATGATGCCCGTCACCGTCAGCGAAACCGCCTTTCCCAGATAGGGCGAGGCGCACAGGATGCTGTACCAGGTACCCCGTTCTTTCAAGGGGAACCAGCGCGACAGGCTGATCACAGCCGGGGGCGCGCCCATGGACTGGGCCCAGCCGTTAAGGCCCCACAGCAGGGTACACAGGCCGAACAGCAGGACCGACGGCCAGCCCTGTACCAGGCCCAGCAGGCCCAGAAGCAGATTCACCGCCACCGAAACCAGCAGGCCCGCCGCCATAAACCGGCGGATGTTGCAATAATCGGCCAGAAAACCGTTCATGAACTTTCCGATGGCATATACGATGAGCAGGGCCGATGAAATGATACCCAGCTCCCCGGCCGTGAAAAGGCCGCCGTCGATGAGGGGCTGTTTCACCACGCCCAGGGTCATCCGGCACACGTAGAAAAGGCAATAGGCCAGCGTCACGCCCCAGAAAGTCCGGCGGCGCAACGTCTTATATCGTCCCTCCACCCGCTCCTGAGGAATCCGCTCCGAAGAAGGTTTGCTGATCCGGAAATATGCGTACAAACTGGCCATTTTCAGGACAAAGTTAGAAAGAATTTATTAAATTCGTAGTTTGAAAAGATATTCGTTCCCAATATGAAAAGAATCCTCTTTCTTGCAGCCGCCCTGCTGCTCACGACCAGCCTGACGGCTCAGCAACCGGCCATCGTCTATACCGAAGCCTCCGACCTGACCCTCACCGGGAAACTCTTCCCCGACACGCCCAATCCCTATCATCGGCTCGACACCGTCCGTTTCAAGGGGTTCACCCCCAAGGAGAACGAGCAGGTCCGCAATTCTTCCGGCATCGCCGTAGCCTTCCGGACGGATGCGCGCAGCCTGACGCTGCTTACCCGATATGGCTACAAAGGCTTCCCCACCAATACCAACGGGATATCGGCCCGCGGCTTCGACCTGTACATCCGGCGTGACGGACAATGGGTCTATGCCGCGTCGAACGTGCCTTCCGACGCCAAACTGGAGAAACCGTTCACGCTGATCAAGTCGATGCCCGCCGGCGTCAAGGAGTGTCTGCTGTACCTGCCGCTGTACAGCGAAGAGTATTCGGTGAAAATCGGCGTGGAGCAGGGGGCGATGCTGGAACCGCTGCCGAATCCGTTCCGCCACCGCATCGGGGTTTTCGGTTCCAGCTACACCCATGGTTCCAGTTCTTCTCGGCCGGGAATGACCTGGCCCGCCCAGTTCAGCCGGAATACCGGCCTCCAGCTGTTGAGCCTGGGATGCAGCGGCAATTCGAAGTTGCAGGATTATTTCGCTGCCGCCCTGGCGGAAGCCGATGTGGAAGCCTTCCTGTTCGATGGTTTCTCGAATCCGAACCCGACCCAGATGCGCGAGCGGCTCTTCCCGTTCATCGAGACCATCCAGGCCGCGCATCCCGGCAAGCCGCTGATTTTCCAGCGGACCATCTGGCGCGAGGGACGCAACTTCTGTGAATCGGTCGATCGCAGCGAGGCTGATAAAATGCACATGGCCGACAGCCTGATGGCCATTGCCTGCGCCCGCTACAAAGATGTCTATTACATCCGCCCGAATGCCTGTACCGACAAGCACGATGCCTCCATCGACGGGACCCATCCCTCCAACCACGGCTATCGGCTCTGGGCCGAATCCATCGAAAAACCCGTCAGGAAGATCCTCCGCAAGTACGGGATCCGATAATATAATAGTTCAATAGAATATGAATACTGTAAAACACCTTCTTCTCACGGCCGTGGCCGTTGCATGGGCCGGAACGGCGGCCTGGGGGCAGACGCCCGCAAAAGTCAAGTATCGTTTCATCGAAGCCGCCGACCTGGGCGTCCTGGGACACATCAGCCAGACGCAAAACCCGTATCACCGGGTGGATACCACGGTCTATAAGGGCTGGACGGCCTGGCAAAACAACCAGGTGCGCTGCTCCAGCGGCCTGAGCGTAGCCTTCCGCACCAATTCCACCGTGCTCACGGTCAAGACCCGATACGGCTTCCTGTACACCGGCACCACCACCAACGTCGTCGCCCACAAAGGCTATGACCTCTATATCAAGAAGGACGGTCGCTGGCTCTATGCCGAATCGGCCGTGGAAGACGCCGGGAAACCGGGAAGCAATGTGGTGATTATCAAGAATATGGCCCCGGAAATGAAGGAATGCCTGCTTTACCTGCCGCTCTACAGCGAAGAGTATTCCATCCAGCTGGGCGTGGAGGAAGGCGCGGTGATTGAACCGATTCCCGCCCCGTTCCGCCACCGGATCGGCATTTACGGGTCCAGCTACACCCATGGGGTAAGCTGCGGCCGTGCCGGCATGACCTATCCCGCCCAGTTCACCCGCGCCACCGGCATCCAGCTGTTGAGCCTGGGCATGAGCGGCCAGTGCAAAATGCAGTCCTATGCGATTCCCGTCCTGGAAAATGCCGAGGTGGACGGTTTCATTTTCGACACCTTCTCCAACCCTTCCAAGAAGGAAATCTGCGAGCGGCTCTTCCCCTTCATCGAACGGCTGCAGGCTGCCCATCCCGGCAAACCGCTTATCTTCCAGCGGACCATCTACCGCGAACAGCGCAACTTCGACCGGAAGGCCGAATACGATGAGGCTTCCCGCATTGCCGTGGCCGACAGCCTGATGGCCATCGCCTGCAAGAAATACAAGGACGTATATTATATCTATCCCAACGCGACCCCGAAGGACCACGAGGCCCAGATCGACGCCACCCACCCCGGCAACTACGGTTATCAGCTGTGGGCCGAATCCATCCAAAAACCCGTCCTGAAGATTCTCAGAAAATACGGTATCCGGTAGTTTTGACATTCACGGCCACGGGACCTTCCGCGGCCGTTATTTTTATCTCCGGTGCACTCTTGTACAGACGCAGGCCGATGACCTCTTCCCCGGGCGTATCCCGATGCAAGGTGTAGGTTACCGGAACCTTCTGCCAGCCGGTTTTGGTGGCCCGCCAGTCGGTGAGGGTCACCTCGAGAGTACCCGAGAATGCCAGCCTCAGGGTCAGGGCGGCGAACTCGGCGGGGCTCTCCAACCGCAAGGAATGCGATGCTCCGGCGGACAGGTTCACTTTCTCCCGTCTCTTCCATGCAGGTTTTCTTCCGGGCGTCTGGAACCACCAGAAATCAGACAGTTGGATGCTGACGGCATCGTGTACCGCCCGCTGCTCGTGCGGAGCCGGGAAGATGGAAGCCTGGACATCGAAACCGGCCGCGCGGACCGTGCGGATATAGTTCGCATCCAGCATTTTATACCCCATCGTGCTCATGCCGCAACGGCCGCCAATGCCTTTCAGCCGGGCGACGGTTCCCTCGGCCGAATCCTTTCCGGGATCGAGCAGAATCAGGCAGTCCGATACCTTCCGCGCCTGTTCCACCGCAGCCTGGTCGGCATCGAACGCAATCCAGCGGTCGCCCAGGATCTGCTGCGCCAGCGAATAGGATTCCACCACCGCGCTGTGCAGCATCGGGATGATGCCATGCTCCTTGCAGGCCAGCAAGTGTTCCTCCAGGGTGGGAATGGGCGTGCGCAAGGCCGGGTCGGACGACTCCAGCACATACTTCTCCCGCAGTTCGGCAAACGTCGTCTCGCTCACGCGCACCGGTTCCTGGATCTTGGAATAATCGGCGGCATTGCGCATGGTGCGGTTGATGGTGCCGTCGTGCATAATGACCATCACGCTGTCTTTGGTGTATTTGACGTCGCATTCCACGGCCGGATAGCCGTAGCGGGCCGCCATCGCCACGCCGGCCGGGCAGTTTTCCGGGATGTAATACTCCCCGCTGTTTTCACGCAGCCAGCAGCCACGGTGCGCCACCGACATCGGAAGGCCTTTCGGAGAAGCCTTCCGCCCCTGGGCCGGAACAGGGATACAGACCCATAACAAGGCCAGCATCAGGACCAGCCGTTTTACCATACGAATCATAATCTTCCAGATTTTGCTACAAGATACAATAATTCGGAGTTACTTGCAAATCCTGTCTGACTTTTGCACCGGGTACGACCGCAGCCATATGGCCTGCCACAAAAACTGCCCCTGGCATGGAAGGTCCCCCTGCAATGGCACCGACCTTCCGGAAAAACGGTCCCTAGCATGGAAGGTCCCCCTGGAATGGCACGGACCTTCCGGGAAAACGGCCCCTAGCATGGAAGGTCCCCCTGGAATGGCACGGACCTTCCAGAAAATAAACCCCAATCCCGGAAGGTCCCCCAAAAAAGACACCGACCTTCCGGAAAAACGGCCCCTAGCATGGAAGGTCCCCCTGGAATGGCACGGACCTTCCAGAAAATAAGCCCCAAACCCGGAAGGTCCCCCAAAAAAGACACCGACCTTCCGGAAAAACGGCCCCTAGCATGGAAGGTCCCCCCGGAATGGCACGGACCTTCCGGAAAATAAGCCCCAAACCCGGAAGGTCCCCCAAAAAAGACACCGACCTTCCGGGAAAACAGCCCCAAACCCGGAAGGTCAAAGGATTCACCGATGTCACACGGGCACGCATCAGGGTTTTGCGGCGCGGGAGCGATTCACCAACAAGACGCCCGCCACAATCAGGGCGATGGCCAGGACCTTCTGCCAGGTCAGCACATCCAGGCCCGCCCAGATACTCACAAAAGTAGCGATAATGGGTTGCAGATAGTTGTACAGGCTCACCAGCGTAGGCCGGATGCGCTGCTGCCCGAAAGGAATCAGGAAATAGGCCACGAAAGTGGCAAAGAAGATGAGATAGCCGATTTCCCACGCCACCTTCCCGGGAATGACGCTCCAGTCCATCGTCAGCATCCCGTTCCAGGAGAACGGCAGGGACATCAGCAGGCTGAAAAGGAACATCCATTTCATAAAGGTCACCACGCTGTAGCGGTTGATGAGGGGGCGGAACAGGCCCAGATACAGCGAGAAGCTGAGGCTGTTGAGCAACAGAAGGGCCCAGCCGAGCGGAGCCGTAACGGCAGTTCCCGTCGATTCGCCGTGGACTGAATTGAAAATCAAGAATAAAACGGCCGCGAAACTTAGGGCGACCCCACCCGCTTTCTTTCCCGTAATGGGTTCCCCCACGAAGAAGAAAGCGAAAAACATGGTAAAGATGGGCGACAAGGTGCCCATGATGGCCGTGTCGATGGAAGTGGAAATCGTAATCGCCTTCAGGAAAGTCAGTTGCGGAATAAAAAGGCCCAGGGCCGATGCCGCCACGATGCGGAGCAGGTCAGGTCCGCCGACGTGCTCGCGGGGCGCGAAGGGGCGTCGGAAGAGGTCCAATCCCCAGAACAGCAGGGAGGCGCCGATGGCCCGCAGGGTAAAAAGCACGATGGGGCTCACCAGGGCTGCATTGGCGATGTCTTTGCAAAAAACGATATTCAGGCCGAAAATGGCATAGGCACCGGCCACCGCCAGATGGCCCGCCAGCTTTCCGCCACCGGTAGAAGTACCCATTACCACAGATAAACCAGGAATCCAAGCCCGCCCAGCAGGGCGAAGGCAAACGTAGAAAGAACCAGCAGCGGGAGCATGGGATCCAGCTCCCGGCCACTCCGGCGCCATACACCCCGGAGATGCAGGACATACAGCGGCAGGGTGAGCACAAAGAGCCAGTGCCACGGGTCGGGGAAACGGAGCAGGCAATACGTTACCATGCACGCCCAGCCCAGCACAATCAGAACGGTCTGATAGATTTTCGCATACCGCTCGCCCAGCCGGATGGCTACCGTGGTCCGGGTACGCGCATCGCTTTCCATATCCCGTATATTATTGACATTCAATACGCCCACACTAAAGCAGCCGATGGAACAGGCCGGCAGCAATAGGGTCCAGTTCTTGAGGGTGTGCGCCCCGATCAGATAGGCGCCCAGCACCGTTACCAGGCCGAAAAACACAAAGACATAGGCATCGCCCAGCCCACGGTAGCCATACGGGTTCTTGCCCAGGGTGTAACGCATGGCCGCCCAGATGGCCCCTGCACCCAGCAGCATAAAACAAATCGAATCCAGGCACCAGAGCGTACCGAAAGAGGTGCGCAGCATCGCTAGCCCGAAAATGCAGCACAGGACGATGAACAGGGCGATGAGCCCCTTCAGCCCGCGAACCGTCATGCCGCCGCCTTGAAGCGAATACATCGGACCCTCCCGGTCCGGACCATCGGTGCCCGAGAGCGTATCGCCCAGTTCATTGGACAGGTTGGACAGGATCTGCAGGGAAACCGTCGTCAGGAAAAGGAACACCACCCCCCAGGGATTGATATGGAAATCGGCCGCGGCCAGCATCGTCCCTAAAACCACGCCCGAGAGGGACAGCGGCAGGGTGCGCAGGCGCATCGAAAAAAGCGCAGAAGATAGTTTCATTTGCGGTAAAAGAAGGAATAAATGCGTTCTACCAGGGAATACTGGGAATCTTTCCATACCGGGACCGAGAAGGAACGGGCGGTCTGGGCCAGGGTTCCCGGAGCCACCAGCCGGGGGACACCGGCCTTAAAAGCCTTGTTGGAATAGTCATAATCGCCCATCACCCGGAGGAAACGCGTGTCGATGAATCCCAGTGTCCGGAAACAGGCACGCGGCACCAGGACCAGGTGACCGTCCAGGAAACGGCAGGGAACCGGGATCGTGGCGTCCGGTTCAATCAACACTCCTTTGCGCGTGCGGCCACCGTACCGGAGGGAACCGGAAACATCCCGCACACTGCCGGCCAGCAAGGCTTTGTGGCGAAGGAAGGCCGAGGTTTCCAACAACCGGGCGAAGCAGCCCTCTTCCAGCCTGAGGTTGTAATCCAGCCAGATATAGAAATCGAAATCCTCCCGGGCCGCCTCCTCCCACAGCTTCCGCAGTCCGGTACACCAGTACTGGACGGAATCGGAATGCATCAGGTGCACCTGGGGAAAACGCTCGCGGACCGCCTCGGGCAGGCCGTCGGTTCCGGCATCGTCATGCACATAGATCGAGAAAGAGAGGCTCTCGTCCTGGGCGGCGAGGGTGTCGAACTGCCGATAACAGCCCGCCAGGCACTCCAACGCTTGCTCGCGGTGGTTGCAGACATTGATCAGGACGGCGATGCTGCTCATCAGGAATCCAGTTTAAGAACCGCCATGAAGGCACTTTGGGGCACCTGGACCGTGCCAATCTGGCGCATCCGCTTCTTGCCCTCTTTCTGTTTCTCCAGCAGCTTGCGTTTACGGGTAATATCACCGCCGTAGCACTTGGCCGTCACATCCTTGCGCACCTGGCGCACGGTCTCGCGGGCAATGATTTTGGCCCCGATGGCCGCCTGGACGGCGATGTCGAATTGCTGCCGCGGAATCAATTCCTTCAGTTTCAGGCAGATCTTCCGGCCGAAATCATAGGCCCGGTCCTCGTGGATCAAGGTCGATAGGGCATCGGCCGGGTCGCCGTTCAGCAGGATATCCAGTTTTACCAGCCGCGCGGGACGGAAATCCGTCACATGATAGTCGAAGGATGCGTATCCCTTCGAGATGGATTTGAGCTTATCGTAAAAATCGAACACGATCTCCGAAAGCGGCAGGTCATAAGAGAGTTCCACCCGGTCGGCCGTGATGAAATGCTGGCCGATCAGGGTACCTCGTTTGTCGATGCACAGTTTCATGATGGGACCGAAGAAATCCGCCTTGGAGATAATCTGCGCACGGATATACGGTTCTTCGATATGGTCGATGAGGGTGGGCGCCGGCAGGCCGGACGGATTGTGGACATCCAGGACGGCTCCCTGGGTGGTATAGACCTTATAGGAGACATTCGGCACCGTGGTAATCACGTCCATGTTGAATTCGCGGAACAGGCGTTCCTGGACGATTTCCAGGTGCAGCAGACCCAGGAAACCGCAGCGGAAACCGAAGCCCAGGGCCAGCGAACTTTCGGGTTCATATACGAAAGAGGCATCGTTCAGCTGGAATTTTTCCAGGACGGCACGCAGTTCCTCGAACTTGGATGCATCCACCGGGTACATGCCCGCGAACACCATCGGCTTGACCTCTTCGAATCCGGCGATGGCCGTACTGCACGGGCGGTCGGTGTGGGTGATGGTATCGCCCACCTTTACCTCCACGGCGCGTTTGATGCCCGATATGATATAGCCGACATTGCCGCAGGAGACCTCGCCGGTGGGGTTCAGCTTGAGTTTCAGGGAACCCACCTCTTCGGCATCGTACTCCATGCCGGTATTGAAGAATTTCACCTTGTCGCCCGTCCGCACAGAGCCGTTCATCACCTTGAAATAGGCGATGATGCCGCGGAAGGGGTTGAAAACCGAGTCGAAAATCAGCGCCTGCAGCGGAGCGTCGGGATCTCCCTTCGGCGCGGGAATCTTGTCCACAATGGCGTCCAGGATGGGCGGCACGCCCTCGCCCGTGCGGGCCGATACCTTGAAGACCTCTTCCGGAGAGCAGCCCAGCAGGTCGCACACCTGGTCGGTCACCACCTCCACCTGCGCGCTTTCCATGTCGATCTTGTTCAGGACGGGAATGATTTCCAACCCGTGGTCGATGGCCAGATAAAGGTTGGAAATGGTCTGTGCCTGAATGCCTTGCGAAGCATCCACCACCAGCAGGGCACCCTCGCACGAAGCGATGGACCGCGATACCTCGTACGAGAAATCCACGTGTCCGGGGGTATCGATAAGATTCAGGAGGTATTTCTCCCCGTCGCGGGTATATTCCATCTGAATCGCATGGCTCTTGATGGTGATGCCCTTCTCCTTCTCCAGGTCCATGTCGTCCAGAACCTGGTTTTCCATGTCGCGTTGCGAAAGGGTTCCCGTCAATTCCAGAAGCCGGTCGGCCAGCGTGCTTTTTCCGTGGTCGATATGTGCGATGATACAGAAGTTTCTGATTCGTTTCATGAGTGCAAAAATAGTGAAATAATAAATTATTTGCTACATTTGTAATAAACTTGGATCCGCAATTACATTCTAATTAAATATGGCAACAGTTGAAGATTTGAAAAAAGTCGCTTCCCAGGTGAGAAGAGACATTGTGCGGATGGTCACCATGGCCCAGTCCGGCCACCCCGGAGGCTCGATGGGCTCTACGGACATCCTGACGGCTCTCTATTTTGAGGTGATGAAACAGGATCCCGCCACCTGGACGCGCAGCGGAAAGGGACAGGACATGTTCATCCTCTCCGCCGGTCACATGACCCCCGTGTATTATTCGCTGCTTTCCCGTGCGGGCTATTTCCCGAAAGAGGAACTGGGCACCTTCCGCAAATTCGGCTCCCTGCTCCAGGGGCATCCCTCGGTTCGCAAGGGCTTGAAAGGTATCTATCAGGCCTCCGGTTCACTGGGACAGGGCCTGTCGGTAGCCGCCGGCGCCGCCCTGGGCAAAAAGATGGACGGGGAAGACAATTTCGTTTATGTCCTTTGCGGCGACGGTGAAAGCGAAGAAGGCCAGATTTGGGAAGCCGGCATGTTTGCCGTTTTTCACAAGCTGGACAACCTGATTGCGATGACCGACTGCAACGGCCAGCAGATTGACGGTCCCGTGGAAAGCGTAGCCGGAGAAGGCGACCTGAAACAGAAATGGACGGCCTGGGGCTGGAACGTCATCGAGGCAGACGGACACGACTTCCCCGCTATCCTGGAGGCCTTTGCCAAGGCAAAAGCCAACAAGGGCACCGGCAAGCCGACGATGATTCTCTTCAAGACCGTTATGGGACAGGGCGTGGACTTCATGGCCGGCACCCACAAGTGGCACGGAAAGGCTCCCTCGCCGGAGCAGTGCGAGCAGGCCATGGCGCAGCTCGAGGAAACGTTGGGAGACTTTTAATATCAGCAAGTTATGAAGAAATATACAGATACTGGCAAGAAAGACACCCGCAGCGGTTTCGGAGCAGGTTTGCTCGAAGCGGGTAAGATGGATCCGAAGGTGGTGGCCCTGACCGCCGACCTGAAGGGCTCCCTCAAGATGGATGCCTTTGCGGCCGAATTCCCGGACCGTTTCATCCAGTGCGGCATCGCCGAAGCCAATATGGTGGGCGCCGCTTCCGGACTCGCCCTTACCGGCAAGATTCCGTTCATCGGCTCTTTCGCCGAATTCGTAACCGGGCGCGTTTATGACCAGCTTCGCCAGGAGGTTTCCTACGGCATGACCAACGTCAAGATCGCCTCCTCCCACGCGGGTATCACCCTGGGCGAAGACGGCGCCACCCACCAGACCATGGAAGATATCGCCCTGATGCGCGCCCTCCCGGGCATGGTGGTCCTCTGCCCCTGCGACTACAACCAGACCAAGAACGCCACCATCGCCGCCGCCAAATACAACGGCCCGGTGTACCTGCGTTTCGGCCGTCCGTCGGTGCCTAACTTCACCGGCGAGAACGAGCCGTTTGAAATTGGCAAGGCCTATGTCCTGAACGCCGGCAAGGATGTGACGATTATCGCCACCGGCCACCTGGTATGGGAGGCCCTGCAGGCTGCCGAAGCCCTCGAGGCCGAAGGCATCTGCGCCGAAGTCATCAACGTGGCAACCATCAAACCGCTGGATACGCCGACCATCGTGGCTTCCGCCTTGAAGACCAAGGCGGTTGTCGTGGCCGAAGAGCACAACCTGGCCGGTGGCCTGGGCGAACTGATTTGCGGCACCCTGGCCGTCAAGTGCCCCACGCCGGTGGAACTGGTGAATGGTGGCGACGAGTTCGGCCAGTCCGGCAAGCCTGCGGAACTGATGGCCGCCTACGGCCTGGATGCTGCCCACATCGCCGAAGCCGCTCGTAAAGTATTAACCCGCAAATAGATGACAGAAAAGGAGATCCTCGATGTTTTCAACTCCGGACAACACGAGAGAGCGTTTAACGCGATTGTAGAGAGCTACAGCGAACGACTCTATTGGGTTGTACGGCGGTTTGTCAACAGCCACGAAGACACCGACGACCTTCTTCAGGACATCTTTGTGAAGATATGGACTGCGCTTCCCTCTTTCCGGGGGGAGGCGCAGCTTTATACCTGGCTGTACCGCATCGCCTTGAATGAGGCGCTGAACTTCTTGTCACGGCAGCGGGTGCGTGCCGTCCTGCAATTCAAAAGCCTCGACGAGGAAATGGAACGCCGCATCGACGAAGACCCGTATTTCAACGGGGACGAGGCCGAGCGTACGCTCTCCAAAGCCATCGCCCGCCTGCCCGCCAAACAGAAAACGGTCTTCCTGATGCGCTATTACGACGATCTTCCCTACGAAGAGATTGCCCGCATTACGGGCACCTCAGTGGGCTCGCTGAAAGCATCGTATCACATTGCCAGCGAGAAAATCCGGGAAGACCTGAAAAATTTCACCCTCGATTTTTAACTTTTTCCTATTATTGTTGTCTAACCTTTGTGAATATGACGGAAAACGAGCTTCATATCAGCGTCCCGAAAGGGTATTTCGACAACCTGAAAGACAGGCTGTCGCAGATTCCCGTACAGCAACGCGTATCCCTATGGGAGAAGGTGCGTCCGTACGTAGCCCTCGCCGCCTGCTTCGCAATTTCGGTCACAGCCGGCACCTTCCTGCTGAACCGTACCGCCCCGCAGGCCGAGTCCTACTACGACTATCTGGCTGCCGCCGATATGATTCCCGTCACCGACCCGTTTGACATCCTCAATGCAACCGATTCCTCCGAAGAGGAGCTTTCGTCAAGCGAAATTGTCGATTACCTGATTGAAACGGGATTTACGGAAGACCAACTCGTTGATGTCTATTCAGAGTAAATGCAAGCTGTTATGAAAAGTAGAATTGCATGTCTCGTAGCCGCTTTGATGCTACTCCCGCTTTGCTCCTTCGGTCACCAGCCGGAAGGGAAGAGGAGCCACAAAGAACAGTGGATTGCGCAGAAAATCGCCTATCTGACCGAGGTCATGGACCTTACGACAGAAGAGGCGCAGGTTTTCTGGCCTATCTACAACCAGGCGCAAAAAGAAAAACGAGAGGCTTACAAGGCCGTCAAGGAGGCGTATGCCAACTTGGACAAGGGCATTCAGGAAGGGAAAGGGAAGAAGGAGATCAAAGATTTGCTCCGTCAGTACACTGCCGCCTTGGAAGTCACACAAAGTATTGACTCTAAGTATGTATCACAATACGAAAGAGTGCTTCCTGTCGAAAAGGTGGCCAAGTTGTTTATCGGAGAGGAAACCTTCCGTCGGCAACAAATCCAACGGCTCGGCAAGAAGTGAATTAATCTTATCAAAGG
The DNA here is from genome assembly GCA_900317925.1 of uncultured Bacteroidales bacterium. Classification (GTDB taxonomy): domain Bacteria; phylum Bacteroidota; class Bacteroidia; order Bacteroidales; family UBA932; genus Cryptobacteroides. The sequence continues at coordinate 47,313 of ONIQ01000011.1, forward strand.
TTAGTATAATAGGGTGTGTTTTGCGGATGCGCTGTGAAGCGCGTCCGCAATTTTTTTCAGGAAAAATTCGTACCTTTGGACATTATGATCATCAAAGCCAACGCCATTTGCAAATCTTTCGGACCCTTGCAGGTCCTCAAAGGAATCGATTTTTCCGCCGAGAAAGGGGAAGTCGTCTCCATCATGGGTGCCTCGGGCGCCGGAAAATCGACCCTCCTGCAAATCCTGGGCACGCTTTCCACACCAGATTCCGGAACACTGGTGCTGGACGGACAGACGGTATTCGGAGGCCAGGGGGGTCCCATGGGCAGTTCTGCGCTGGCCGACTTTCGCAACCGGCGGATTGGCTTTGTATTCCAATTTCATCATCTGCTCCCGGAATTCACTGCCCTGGAGAATGTCATGATTCCGGCTTTCATTGCCGGAAAAACAGACCGGCAGGCACGCGAAAAAGCGTTGCGATTGCTTTCTGAAGTAGGCCTGGAAGGCCGCATAAGCCACAAGCCCTCCGAGCTTTCCGGCGGCGAGCAGCAACGCGTGGCCATTGCCCGTGCCCTGGTTAACGACCCCGCCATCCTCTTTGCCGACGAGCCCTCGGGTAACCTGGATTCAGCCACCAAGGCGGAAATCCACCAGCTCTTCTTCGACCTCCGCAACCGTCATGGCCAGACAATCATAATCGTCACGCACGATCCGGAACTGGCCGCGCTCTGCGACCGCTCCCTCACCATGCGTGACGGATTGTTTATCTAGGGGAAAAAACTTATTTCAGCTTCTTGAAAATGTAGGAGCCGTCTCCGGAGATGACGCCGAGGCTAAGGATCACGCATGGGGCGGACGGCGAGGCCGTGGGTGCGCTGCCATTTGGGTTCGCCACTGGATCCGGCCACGGGAGACACATACCATCTGTAACCCTGATTCTTTTTTGAGTCGGGGCCTACAAACCACAAACTTCTTCCAAACAGGCCATTGTCCCACTTTGCAGGTTCTGACGTCCAGTAAAAGCCGCCCTGGTCTGAACCGGAATTACCCGTGTATCTATCCCTTTTTCCGCCTCCCTTGCCACCGTTCCTTCGTCCGCATACATAAAAACGGATGGTCTTATCCGGGTCTTTCTCTCGCCGGAATTCTTCATTTTCATTATATTCATAATAAAAGTCTACGTATCCCTGTGAGAAGGTAGTGCTTGGATTCAGCGCAATACCGTTCTTCGCGTTAACAAGTCTGGTATCATTCACATCCGTTAAGTAATTAGGCGCATGCGGAACCATAATCTGATTGATCGGATTCCAGGGATTAAGACCGGTAAAAGCATACATGTTGGGAAGGCTGTAACCGGCAGGAGAGGGGTCATATATCGTTTTCTCTACCAGACGGTCAAGGCTTCCTGTCATGTCTGTATTATTGGCATTGTTGGACGTAATCGCGCTGTTAACGTTGGTGTTCCACAAGTTATCGTAGCGGAGACCTTGAGGGAGGTATTCGTTGTTACCCAAATACATTACTTCCGGGTGCTGGATGGTATTGCCCAGATTCAGGACGACGCCGGCCTCGTTCCATTTCGAGGTCATTTCAATGGTGGGAGGATTCTGGTCCGAGCGTATCGGATCCTTGCGACCCCACTGATACATCGGCGCAATGTCGGCATTGTCATTTACTCCGCTCTGAAGGAATCGGCGGACGATTTTTGTAACAACCTTTCCTTTGAAGTATTGGGTAAATTCAACATCGCAGTAGCGGGGATTGACCTTGCCGTTCTCTTTTCCGTTAAATCCCAGATCTTTATCCTGCCAGAAATAATTGGTGCCCAGACCGCCCTCTTTGTAAATACTCTGATATTGTTTTAGGCTCCTCCCCCAATTCGGAGCTTGATTAACAGAAAGCACATTGCTCTGCAGCGGGACCAGCTTCAGGTAATTCGCCGGATCGCTCACCGCCCAGATATGCCAACTCCAGACAATTTTGCCGTCGGCGTCCTTGGCGGCCACTACGGCGTTGCCCTGGGCAATGTCATCTACATAGAAATACACATACTGCCTGCCGTTATGCGTTTTGCAGAACGCCGTACGGTCGGCCCGGGTGGTCTTGGTGGATGACGAGGCTACCATGGCGTTGGCATCGTCCCATACCACGTCGGCAGAGGCAAGGGTATAGGGAATCCAGGCGCTGGTGATGGGTGCGTCCTGATGGTCCAGGAAAACATCCAGAATATACGATCGTCCTGAGGTGCCCGTATAAGACTTGGGTTTGTCCACGCCGTCCTGGATGGCGCAGCCATATACCGCCGGGAGGCGGTACCAGCCCGGGGCGCTCACCACATAGCAGTTGGCCGTCGTACCCAGGTCTCCGTTCTTTAAGCCGGTATAAAGATTGCCGTATATGTCGTGGCTGGAAAGGTCGAAGGCATAGGCCTCGCCAACTTCTCCGGTGTAGCCGGGGTTCGGGGTATAGGACACGGGGTGGATGAAACTGCCGCCGGCGTCCATGTAATTATAGGTGACCGGGTTCTCCCAATCCCAATAACGGGCATAGCCGGAAGCATTATCGGGCGCACCGGCATCGTAGAACGTGGCAGAATAGGGATTGAACTCCCTGTACCCTACGGTGATGCCGTTTTTGACAACGGCGTTTTTCATCTGCGAACCCTGTCCCTGAGGCTTGTCCCAAGGGTCGAAGGTAGGGATATCCTCCACATCGAAGGGCATCGTTTTTGTCCAGGGATCGTCGCCGCGCAGGTTAAGCCAGCTGGCCGCAGCAGGCTTCGTCTCGGAGAAGGCAGACGCGCCTTGGGGCTTATATCCCGTCACCTTCCAGCGAAGGGGCTGCAGCACACCGGAGGAATCGCGGTAACTGACCACAGAATAGAAATCCTTGGCTTCGTAGGCGCCGGACGGGATAGTGGCGCTTCCACTCCGCCAGGTGCGGGGGAAGTTACCCTGCGTCTCCACATCGAAGTAATATTGGATCTCGGGCACGTTGGAGCGGACATAGAGCTTGTTGGTGGCAGAAAGGGTGTACCAGTCATTGCCCCTGAACTCACTGTGCGTTCCCGTATTGCTCGTGTTGTCGGTTTTCTGCTGCAGGCACAAGTAGCGGGTCACTTCAACGGGTTTTCCCGTCTGGTCGTCCAGCACAGGATTGCCATAACCGTCATTTTGCTCGAAGGTGTATACTACTGTCATCACCGTCTGGTCTATGGGAAGGGCCAGGAAGGTGAGCTTGACCGTATTATCCTCCAGCCACACGCGGTCGGCCTCCGGAATACGGATGGTAAGCCGCTTGTAGGTGGTATCGGCAATGGTGGAAAGCGTGGGCTGGGCCGTCAGCATGAAATTACCCGTGTAGGCAGGGGTTTTGTCATCCGTAGTCTCTGCGGAGAATTTGGCCGTAAACGGGCCGTTGAGGGCGGTTCCAACTCCGGGGTTGTTCACGCGCGTGAGGTCGCCCTGATACAGGTCGGAGTAGAAAAGGTCTGTGCGCAATTCCACTTTTTTGAGCCGATAGCGCCGGGCGCCGTCACCGCTGGCGGTAACCATCAGCTTCACAGCGGTAAACAGCGGCTTGAATTTGAGGGGAACCTTCTTGTAGCCGGCGTTGGCCACGGGGACCTTGGCGGCGGCATACATATAGGCATCGGCCATATTGGGGAGATACTCCACCACCTTGTCGTCAACCACCTTTTTGACATATTTCTGATCGCGGGGAATGGTGCCGGAAACGGTGAGCGAATGTTCCGTTGTGTTGGGATCGGATATCGTGACCACCGGTTTGTATGTCGAAGGCCTACCCTGCGGAGAAGGATAGACGGCATAGAAGTAGCGCGGCTTGTCGGAAACCGTCCAGTACAGATTGTCTTTGTCGCTGCCGCTGATGGGAGCCGCATCCGACTCGCTGGTGATGGAACCCGTTTGGTTGGTCACCCCAACAATCTTTACAGGCTTGTAATCCACCGTTTTCTGGTTATTCTTTGTGAAATTCTCCTCGGCCAGGACACGAACAGTATCGGCTTTGGTGGAAACATCGGTGGCGCTGGGATCTACATTCCAATTGATCCGCTCATAGCGGACGCTGCTCAGGAGGATGGTCTGGTCGTCGCCGGCATAGGTGGTCTTGGTGGCATTGTCCGGGCCCATATAGGTTTCCAGGCCAAAGCGCACCACCGGGTCGTACTCACCGGGCATATCCTGAGGCTCACTCAGCGGCGCCTCCCGGGTACAGGAGAACGCGAGCGCAAGCGTCGCCAGGGCAAGAATCCATTTATTAGAAATACCAGCCATTTCCAGTCCAATCATTATTACTCGGACCCTCATCTTCCCAGCGGTTCACAACCTGTCCGTTGGTGATGAGCATGCCCGAAGGGTCAACAAATACAAAGCGATTCTCGAACTGCTTCCAGTTGGAAACGACAACCGAAACAGAAACCATGTAGTCCCGGTCTTCCGTGACTGGCACAATGGGCTCGTCCTTATCGACGATACCCGTGCCGATACCTTTCAGTTCTTCGCCAATTGAGATGATATAGTTATGGTTGCGCACCACGCCATACTGAGCCGTAGGATATTGGGCACCCAAGGGGCTCGGAGCGGGTTCGAGGTGCTCGATGGGAATCTTATAGTAGAACAGGCCCTCGTAAAAGCCATCGACACGTACACTCTTCCACACATCTTTCGCCACGGCATTGCCGCTGCCGTCATACAGGGTTATGCCATCCTTAACCTTCGGATAAAGCTTTTCTCCATACAGGTGCGTAAGCTCAAAGCAGGAGGCGTCGGCCTCTATGGTATGGGCAGCGTCCTTGTACAGAACCACTCCGTCCGACTTCTGGTCGGCCACCACGGTGGGAAGAATATTATTTATCGTGTAGAACACACCCCGGTGGCGATAGAAGTTTTTCTCTGTGAGGTAGCCGTCGGGGTCGGTGTCAAACGCGGTGCCCTTGTCAAAGGAAAGCTTGGCCTTTATCAGTACGTGCGTCGTTCTGGGATAGAGCTGGTTGTCGCTTCTGGTGGTGGACAGAATGCTGCCGTCGGCCGTATTCTCCAGGCAGTACAGCGGGTTCAGCGTACGGGTAGCCGAGTCGCTGGTGGAAAAGTTCCCTGTCAACTCATTCCAGGACAGGTATTGTAGGGAGCAAGCGTCCGGATTGAGCGAAGTCGGCGCCAGGAAATCCCCATAATTTTGCGGATAAGTACCGGCCGTCGAGCCCATATAATTGGGATCCTGGGCCCAGTGGCAGCGGAATTTTGCCGACTCGTTCCAGCCGATGCTCCAATTGCCAAAGGTCCAGCCGGAATTAATCTTCTTGTAGTAATAGGCCTTCTTGTTAAGGCCGTTAAGGCCCCAGCCCAGAATTTCCACCTCAGAGGAAATGCCCTCGTACTTCGTGACAATGGGCACCCTGAATGTAGTTCCGGCATCCGGCTTTACCACATTCACCCTGGCGGCCATACGCTCGATATATACCGGCATGGGGTGCGCCTTGGCCTTTTCGGCTGTCTCGAAGATATAGGAGTTAGGGATAAGCAACTCACAACGCTCCTGGCCCCTTTCGTTCAGATAGGTGGATGAACTCATCCGGAAGGGGGTTATGTCGCTATAGCTTGTGCCGTTGTATTGGACTGTAGTAGCCGCTCCCGCCCAGGAGCCAAAGCCGGAAGACTGAAGCTCGCGCACCTCGGCAAGGGTTTTACCCTGCAACAAAGCGCTTTGGGCATCGTCCAGGTTGATGGCGATGAGCATCTGGTAGGGGCGGAAAGGAAGCTCTACGGCAAAATCTGAGACCTTATTGGTTATATTATCCTCTGTGAGGGGTGTCGAGGCCTCCTGTTTAAACTCGGTGACGGTATAGCGGTTTATCTGGCTTTTTCCCTGAGGAAGGCCGCCGCCGGTGTAGAAGAACAAATCTACCCGCTTCACCAGGATTTCCGAGCCAATCTGACTGGTCTCCAAGCCCTCGTCTGAGGCCTTGGTATCGTCGGAGTAACGTGCGGCCGGGGAATTGAGCACAAAGGCAAGATGATAGATGGCGTCATCGGAATAGGCACACTCCTCCGGCGTATATTTGTCGTACACGCAACCGGTGAGTGCAGCCAGCACCAAAAGCAATATGCACCAACGTTTCATCATAGATTCATGCCCTCCACGCCATAGGCTACCCACTCGTAGGAATAATTACGGACCAGGTTGTAATAGGTAAGGAGTGGAACATCCTTTTTGGTTCCATCCGGATACTTTTTGGGATAGGTATCCAGCAGATTGGGATAATATGTCTGCATCTGCAGCCACTCGGTCCAAGGGGTGTTTTTGTAAACCCTCGTTTCGTCATGCTCTACATTCGATGCATCCTTCCACTTCCATTTTCGAGTAATCTGGTCCCGGTCAAAGGTATAATAAACCTTATTGCCATCCTTGTCGGTTACCGTCACATCCACAATCAGCTTGGGGTCGTTCGTAGCACCCGTCACCTTCATCTCGGGCACATAGGCCACCCAGGAGACGTCTGTGGTCGAAGGATGCACAAAGTTGATGGTTCCCGTGGTGTTGAGCGACAGGGCCGTCGGCACCGCCGTGAAGGGACTTACCTCTGTGAGGCCGGAGAAGATGGGCGGAAGTACCCGCACATACTCATCGTAATTCTTCAGTCTTACGCTGGTAATCTCTACCGAGGCTACGCCGGAAGCGGGCGTGGCCGAAGGCTGCCCGGTGCCGGGCTCGTATCGCACATGCAGGCGGGCCATGGCGAAGCGCAGGGCAAGGCGGTCGGCCGCCCGCACCGCACCGCTGGCGAAATAATTCTCCAGCTCGGTCTTGGTACGGAAGCCCTTGACTGTGAGCGGAGTAGCCATGCCGCTGTAATACTTGAGTTCCACCGCATTCCTCTGGTCCGCCGCCGTAGGGTCGGTGGACAAGCCTTCCCAGGAACCGAATACCTGGAAGCCGTACATGGGGATGCGGATTGCGCCACTGAGGTATTTACTCTGATCGGTCTCGTAGGAAACGGCGATGGGCGTATTGTTGAAATAATCGGCCACAGCCTTCAGGGTGCTGCCCTGTCCGGGGATGGAAGGATCGGTATAGGTTGCCACACCCAGGTTGGCAAGCACCAACACCGCCAACGACTTGTAGGTGGTGTTCAGTTTCAGCTCGTGGCGCCACGAGAGTACGCCAAGCTGCTCCTTATGGGCAATAGCCTCTTCGGCCGTGGAAAGGCGGTACGCCTTGGTGGGATCGAAGATATACTTCTCGCTGCCGTCATCCATGAAGGCCCCGGTGGCGTCGAAAACGAAAATGCCGTAATCCGAAACGTTCTTTTCGTAAGCATAGCGCAGCCCTGTCTCTACATCCTCATAGTCCCCCTTGGTCACCACTCCGTCACTTCCGAAACCATGCAGGGACAGGGTCAGGCTCACCTGCACCTGCCCGTCCGTGATCTGCTCCGGCTGCACGGGCGGCATCGGTTCATCGGCACGGCGGCAACCGGCCAGGACGGAGAGTCCCAGCAGCGCAACAAAGTTTATATGAAGGAATTTACGCATTTACTAGGAAAGGTCCGGATTGGAAAGAACAATCTGCCAGCCGTTGATGTAAATACGGGCGGCAATATAATAACCCTGGGGGCCCTCCTTGTGCTCCAGGAACACGGCCACGGAATAGTCGTCCTGACGGTCCAGGTACTCTTGGTCGCTCATGGGCCGGGAATAGTGCCCTTTCACCATCAGGAAATAATCTACCAACGGAACATTGAACACTTCTTTTCCGGTCGATTTCTGGGTAATCACCAGCGTGGTTTTGTCTGTCGTACGCGCAAAAAGGCGTCCTACGGAGAACTCGGCCACAGCGGCGGTGAGCACCTCGGTTCCGTCGTTCAGTTTCACGCTGCCCTGCTTGGTGTTGAAGGGATTGTAGGTGAGGGGGGCCGGATTCACGATTTCATCGTTCCACCCCAATTGGGCATTGATGTCATAAATGGCAAAATCAAACTGGTCCGGAGTGAGGTTGATGTCACTGTTGATGGACTGCAACAGAACACGGATATTATTGGTGTTCTTTACCAGTGGAATAATCACCGTATTCACGCTTCCTGCCGGCAGGTGTTTCAAATCCGTCTTCTCTACATAACCGTAGAAGAGGTTTCCAAGCATGCGGTCAGAGTACGTTTCGTCGGCTTTGGTGCGCACCGCCGTGTTGATGCGGCAAATCAGGTCCGTCTTGGTGGCGGGGTCGTCTACGATGAAGGAATCGCTGTCCTGAAGGCCGCACCAGGCTACCAGGTCGTACACGCCCGGCTTCAGGCCGGGAATGGTAAGGGTATAACCTTCCTGACTCAGGGGGACGCCGGACTCAGTTGCCTTGGTCACGAACTTCCCGCTCTGGTCGAAGGCATATACGGCCACGGAGGTAACCTCGTTGCGGAAGGCGTCTGCATACTTGAGGTTGAAGTCGAACTTGAAGCCTACGGCCACCTCGCAGTCTCCTCCTCCGTCGTATATGGATTTGTCACAGGAAACTGCCGACAGCACGCAAAAAACTGTCGCAAGCAGGACTATGAGTCTGTTTCTTTTCATATCTGTATCAGCGGGCCGCTTTCCGGCCCTTGGCAGCCCGGAGGAGTATCACCCCCTCCGAGCCGTAAATAATAAGACTACTCGGCGAGATCGTTTGCAGTCTGCGTAACAAGCTGCCAGGACAGGATGTTGATCTTGGCGGCAATATAGAACGGCTTGCGACGGTCACCGGGGACAATCGGCTCATCGGGTTTATCAATGCCGTGACCCATACCCTTCATCGTACCAAGCGTAACCCTGTAAAGATTGTTGCGAACAACGCCATAGTTACCCAAGAAATACTGCGGATCGGTACCGGTGGTCTTTCCATCACCGAAGTGCTCGATAGGAATAGCATAGTACATCAAACCCTTTTCAAAACGGTTGGCCGGTTCAATGATCTTGCCAAGGAAAGCTTCAGCAATCTGTGCCGCACTCGCAGCGATATATTCAGGCTCAGCACCGCCGGGAGTATAGGCCGGATTGTTTACCACCAATTTGGCGATTGTAGCTTCCGTAGGTACATATGTCACATAACCATCGGCATATCCCTTCTCTTCGTCTCCAAGAGGGTAGGAGGGTTTGTTGGAGAGTTTCGGAATGGCTGTAAACTTGGCATCAAGACTGCCCATATTGACCGTACCACTCAGATCCACGGTATATGTACCATAAAGGTCCTTGAGTTTATCCGTAGTGCTTCCTGTTGCTAACGCATCTTTCAAATCAACATACGCCGCCCAATTTTTTTCAGCTTCAATATTGTAGTAATTGTCAATCTGAGTAGCCATTACACGCTTCAAATCAGATTTCTGCATCTCACGAGGAGTTATACCACCGTCATTGACAAAGAGCTTCAAGCCCATATTGGCATTGGCGAGCAGATGATCAATATAGTCGTCCTCGGTATAATACTGGCCCATGTAGTAGTAAAGATCCTCAAAAGGATAGCTAGCCTCAGGATAAGGCTTGGTTTCATCATGGATACGAGCCTGAGCAAGGAAGAGCAGCATGGTTCCGCTGATACGAGGATCCTGCTGGCCGATATGAGCCAGGGTATTCTCATAGCAATAACGCTGAAGAATATCGTTCAGATTGCCAGCGGTAGTTTCATTGAAATGAGCATTAATCTCATCGGCACTGTAATACTTCAACTCGCTCATATTCTCCAATTCACGAGCAGAGTGAGGATAAGATTCTCTATTGGTATCAATCGGCTTACCATAATTATGGTCTATAGCCCAGTTGATGCGGGTTTTCATCTTGTCACCAGTACGAAGGGGGTTCTCAACCTCACCGCCGCTCAAAAGCCAGTTGGTTGCCGAGCCAGCCTCACCGGTTCCAAACGGATAACCTTTCTCAGGAGCAGTAGTCCAAAAACCGTCCGTACTGAGCTTATTGACCCAATTATCGTCAACATGCTTGATAGAATAGGAATTTTTGTTTACAGCCGTAATAGCCCAGGAAACAGGCTTGACATCAAAGAGGAGGTCTTTTCTTTGATTTGTTTTAGTACCGAGCACATACATATCCTCGGTAAAATACTCTGGCTTGATAAAGCCCTGATCATCAACCCAGGAGGTAGAAGCGGCTGCACCCTTGTCAAAATTGGTTACCTCGATACGGGCAGCCATTCGCTCAACGTAAATTGTAACCGGATTCTTCTTTGCTTCAGCAGCACTGAACTTGATATGCTTGTCAGGATCAATATCGGTGACATACTTGGCGTGCTTGGTTGATCCACTGGCAGGAAGGCCATACATGGGAGCCGTAAACATCACGAAATAAGGCTTTCCGTCTTCATAATAGAAATCCTGGTATGTAAGGTCGGGGTTGAAAGCTGTTCCCTGTCCTTTCTCCGTAACCGAGCCCGGACCGGTATGCAAAGCGTCAAGAACCTCGGCGAGAGGACGGTTACGATACCACTCGTAGCCACGGCTATTGATTACACAAAGAACCTGGTTGGGCTTAACTAGCGTGGACTGCAGAACGACGATACCTTCTTTTGCAGTGGTTCCGTCGTGAAGAATCTCTTCAACATCTCCAGTACTGGCCTCAGGTGAATTGGGATTAACAAATTTGCTGGACATATCACCATAACCCCAGGAGACATAGGTGCCGTCCTTGTAAAAGAAGAAATGAATCGTGTTGATCCAGTTTTCGTAGTCCGCGCCAACCTCGTACGTACCCGGATCACCGGCTGTCGCACCCTTGGTAGCGGCAGGCATGGAAATGGAGAAAGCCATGAACTCCTTCTCTCCGATCTGCGTGACCTCGGTGTTGGGATCGCCATTCTCCTTGTTGCATCCCACCAGCGCGAGGCCGGCCAGGGCAGCAATAAGTAAATACCTAAATTTCATAATACGTGAAATTAAAAAGTTAATAAATAATAAGTTGTTGTTTCTATGTTGATTGGCCTTGCAGCCAAGGAAAAGCCTTAGAAGGTTTCGTACTCTATGGTATAGTCCGTACGACGCAGGAACGGCAGGCATTCGGCACGCAGGATTTCCCAGACAGCGGCGTGCTGCGTCTTGAGCAACCACTCTTTCACGTCCGGTTCACGGTTGGAGTCCATGATTTCCAGCATCTTGTCCTTGTCGGGGAGCGAGGAGTTCGCTACGTACTCACGCAGACCTTCCCAGTTTTCCGGCTCGCAATCCAGTTCAAAGAGCTCATCCGAGAGGCCGTATGCCTTCGCCACGTAGTCCTTGACGGCATGGGTACGGGCCAGGGCGAGCTTCTGGTTGGTCTGGTAAGGACCTTCCGGAGAGGCATACCCCTTTATGACGATTTTTCGGATACGCGCGCCGGGCACGTGAATCACGGAGTCGATAGAGGCCCTCAGGAAGCCCAGCTCACGCATGTTGGAGTGGTAGTTGGGATCCACCTCCGAAGCGTTGACCTGGAAGTCTATGAAGGCGCGGCCGCTCAGGGTTTTCACCACGGGAACCTCCACCACCAGGGTGTCGCGGGTTTCCTTCACGATGATTTCCACGGGAGTAATGTCGTCTTCCTTGGTGAGGGTGGCCAGACGCTGGCTGATGAGCCGTGTTTTGTCTTCGCCGCAGCAACCCTGAACATATTTCTGCAGATACAGGGATGCACCTTGCATCCAGTTTTCAAAGGGAACGCGGGTTTCGTATTCCGCCTGGGCGGGAATGCGGCCATGGTACTTGAGCTCCGCGTCCACGCCGCTGGCGTTCTTGCCGGTACGCGCATAATTGTACCACTGGTTGTGGCTGTATAGCCCCAGAGGCTGCAAGTCTTTCACGTTGTTGCCATTGCGGAGCTGCGGAACCACCACAACGGTCTCGTTGGCACGGGGTCTGGCACTTTTCAAGTCCAGATCCATCTTTACGTGAATCATGGTGCCGTCTTTTTCCAACAACACGTTTTTGGCCGTCTGAGCCTGCATCACGGTAACGGATGCGGCAAGAAGGAACGTAAGGGTTAAAAATCTTCTCATATCCGTTAACAATTAAAACAGGTACACAATATTGATAGACGCCTTCGTGAGCGTAGGGAGAAGCTTTTTGATATTCTGCTCCTTGGGACGGTTGCAGATATCGCAGTCAAAACTGTCCGCGATGATATAGAGGGCTCCCGCACCAATCTCGAACTCCATATTCCAGTGCTTGCCGATGGGAAGGGCATAGCCATACGCCAGGCCGGCGCCAAAACCCCAACCCTCGTAGCGGGTGTCGGCAAGAGTCCCCCAATGGACTCCCAGGATATGGACATTCTCCGGAATGGGGATGTTGCCCACATTGAACTGGCCGGCAAGGGCGTGCACGCCGAAGAAATGGCCGGCGAAGCGCTGGCAAGTCCACAGGCGAAGTTCCGGCTGCGCCATCCAGTGCTTCCACTTCATGTTGTTTTTCCAGGTCCATAGATTCAGATTACCGGAAAGATCCAGGCTGAGCCGGGGAGCAAGGCCAACCTCAACGCCCAAGTTGATGGTTGTCGTAGCATCATATAGCAGATTGGTTTTGATACCTACATCTTGCGCATTCGCGTGCGTTGTGGAAAACAAACACGACGCCATTAGAACCAGGATCAAAAGAATCTTTTTATTTTTCATACTTACCTTGATTATGCGATTCCCTCAAATAAAGGCCAAAAAATTTTTCAAAGGTATGTAACATTTTTGTTTTAAACAAATCAGAAAAATCCGGAAAAATTAAGCTCAGAAGATGGCAACTGGCTTATAATCAATAATTTAGCAAAATTTAAATCGTTTTAGGGGAGGGGTAAAATTTTTGTAAAAAAAATTTTTTTTACGAAAACACCCGTTTTTTCTATTTCTCAAGCCCGTTTAACGCCTGTTCCAAGTCCTGAAATGTAGGGCAAGGGTTATCGTCAAAGCATTTGACAACCACGCCCCGGCTGTTGCAAATGTAAACGCGCGGTATGCGTGATGACGCAAAAAGCTGGTAAACAGAGCGGTCTTCCTGGGCAGAGAAAGGTAGGGTGATCCCGTTCTCCGTCCACCAGGAACTGATTTCCGAGGCCGCCTGCGCGCGCGAAATGGCCACAAAACGGACGGTCTCTCCATACTGCCTAAACGCTTGCTGGATCACAGGAAGTGTTTTCTGACAGTCCACGCAGGTGGTATGGAAGAAAACAATAACACATGGGGAACCGATGAGACTCGCCGAGGAGAGGTAAGACCCGTCTGCCATCTGCACCTGAAAATCCGGCAGCCGGTCTCCGGGCTGGATAGCATAACTGTCCTCCCGCTGTTCGCGAATGCATCCTGTAAGAAACAGAACAAGTATGAAAAACAAATACTTTCGCACCATGCAAGTAAAACAATGATAAAGGTATAAATAATAATCCTAAAAAAAAGCTCCGGAGAGACCCGGAGCCTGTGAGAAATCACATTTCGCTGGATTAGCGGAGTTTCTTGTAACCGTAGCGAGCTTCGTCACCGAGTTCGATTTCAATTTTCATCAGGCGGTTGTACTTGGCGATACGGTCAGTACGGCTCAGGGAACCGGTCTTGATCTGACCGCTGTTGGTAGCAACGGCGATGTCGGCGATGGTGGTGTCCTCGGTTTCACCGGAACGGTGGCTCGTAACAGTGGTATAACCGTGACGGTGGGCCATTTCAATGGCATCGAGGGTCTCGGTCAGGGAACCGATCTGGTTCACTTTGATAAGGATGCTGTTTCCAGCGCCCATCTCGATACCCTTCTGCAGGTACTTCACGTTGGTGACGAAAAGATCGTCGCCCACCAGCTGGCAGCGGCCGCCGATGGCCTTCGTGAGCTTCACCCAGCCTTCCCAGTCTTCCTCGGAGAGACCGTCCTCGATGGAATCGATCGGATACTTGGTGATCAGCTGCTTGAGGTAGTTGATCTGCTGGTCGGTGGTAAGTTTGCGGCCGCGCGGGTCTTTCTTCTTGCCATCCTTCAGCTGCTTGTAATCATAGTAGAACTTGCCGTCCTCCTTGAAGCAGAACTCGGAAGCGGCGCAGTCCATGGCAATGGTAACATCTTTGCCGGGCTCGAAACCGGCGTTCTTGATAGCCTCGATGATGCAATCCAGGGCATCGTCGATACCTTTGAGCTTCGGAGCGAAACCACCCTCGTCACCCACGGCGGTGGAAAGGCCACGGCCCTTGAGCACCTTCTGGAGAGCGTGGAACACCTCAGCACCCATGCGGACGGCCTCGGCTTCGTTGGCGGCGCCGACCGGGCGGATCATGAACTCCTGGAAAGCGATCGGGGCGTCGGAGTGGGCGCCACCGTTGATGATGTTCATCATCGGAACCGGGAGGACATAGGCGTTGGTACCGCCGATGTAGCGATACAGCGGAAGGCCCACATACTCGGCGGCAGCTTTGGCAACGGCCAGGGAAACACCCAGGATGGCGTTGGCACCCAGGTTGCTCTTGGTAGGGGTACCGTCCAGTTCGATCATGGTCTTATCAATGGCGCGCTGCTCCAGGGCAGACATGCCGATGATTGCCGGAGCAATCTTGTCGTTGATGTTGGCAACAGCCTTGAGGACACCCTTTCCGCCATAGCGCTTGGGATCGCCGTCACGGAGTTCGAGGGCCTCGTTCTCACCCGTCGAAGCACCCGAAGGGACAGCTGCAACACCGATAACACCAGACTCGAGGACCACTTCGGCCTCAATCGTAGGATTTCCTCTGGAGTCGAGGATTTCCCTACCAGTAACTTGTACAATTCTCATTTTTTATAAGATTTAAAGACTTTTTTCCGTTTTGCGCCGCAAATTTACACATTTCCGAGCGAATAATCAATACGGACGTACCACTTTGATGCCCGAAAGCCCCTTCCGACCGGCCACATAGTCCGCAATGGTCTTCGGATCCACCATCACCTTCATGCCGGCCATGGATGCGTGAACGAAACCGATCCGGCTGCCCGCAGGTGCATCGCCGAAAACGAGGTTGCCCTCCGGGTCGGTCACCCAGGCCATCGCCACGTGGGCGATGTCCAGGCCCTCCACGCCGCTGCAGTAGCAGATGATATCGCCCGAACGGATTCCCTCCGCCGCAGCAGCCACCTGTTCCCGGGGAATACAGGTATGCGGGCGGGCGTTCAGGTCGTTCTCTACCCGGGCGATTACCGCCAGGTCATGCCGCTGCACCGGATCTGACGCGGCATTTTTCAAATGCTCATACTTGGATGCGTTGTGCGACATATACCAGATGGGATGATTCCAGACCGATCCGCCGAGATCCAGGGTAATATCGTGCACCCAACCGTCGGCCTCTGCCCGCCGAACCCATTCGGTGGTGTAATGTATGCGGTCCGAATAGTACCGGACCATCGGCTCGCGATAACGGCGACGGACCACGTTGCGGGCGTAGTCGGCAAAAGAAGGATGGGCTACCGTCAGGGCCGTATGCGCCAGGCAATGGCAAGCTTCCACAAAGAGGATGCAGTCTGTCCGGGTAAGGAAGATACGCGGCTGTTCCCGCTCACCTCCCTCCAAGGTACTGGCAACGTAGGGCTGGTCCAACAGTGCGCGGGCAGCCACCAGCGCCGCCCGAGCCGTCGCCTCGCCGTCGTTCGCCTCCCCGGGCGTAACCCGACGGACTTCCCCTGCAATGCGTTGCAGGATTTCGACCACCAGCGCAGTATCTGCCACCGTCGTAATAATCTCATTATCATCCACTTGAACGCGGATTTCCTGGGCAGGAAGACCCAAGGAAAAAAGGGTTCCGGCCACTAGGGACAGAAGACCGCCATAGAAATATTTCTTCATCATGGTACAAATATACAAAAAAAGAGGGTGGCTCAATTGAGTCACCCCCTCGAAAAACGGCAGCTACCTACTCTCCCAACTGGTGTGTCAGTACCATCGGCGTGGACGGGCTTAACTTCTCTGTTCGGAATGGGAAGAGGTGGGTCC
>ONIQ01000015.1:0-10190 GCA_900317925.1 uncultured Bacteroidales bacterium
TGAGGACCAGCAGGTCCAATTTCACCTTTACCGGTTTCCCGGAGAGGGTGTCCTCGGCCTTCACCTGAACGCGGCCGTCGATGGTCTCGGCCACTTCGGATACGCGGCCCCGGATGAAATGGATGCCGTAGTCGCGCTGCGCATTGATATAAAAATCTTCGTATTTCTTGCCGAAGAGCCGCAGGTCCATGTAGAAACAATAGATTTCCGCATCCGGGAAAATCTCTTTCATTTCGATGGCCTGTTTGATGGCCGTGATGCAGCACACCTTGGAACATTGGGAATTACCGGCTTTCACATCGCGCGAGCCCACGCAGTGCACAAATCCGATCGCCGCCGGTTTGGCGGGAACGCGCTCATCGGAACGCGTATTGAACCAATTCTCCAAATCACGGTTCGTGATGACCCGGTCGTAGATGCCGTATCCGTATTCTTCCTTTTTTTCCGCCTCGAACAGTTTGAAACCGGTAGCCAGGACGACCGCCTTGCACCGAAGGTTCTTGCCGTTGCTCAACACCACGGTATATCCTTTCTGGAGGTAATTGATGGAGGCAATTTCGGTATCGGTGTAAATATCGACCTCTTTCAGCGCCTCATCATAGGGCTCCAGAACCTTGTTGGCGGGCGTCATGTCGGGGAACAGCCGGTTCCACTGTGCCACATGACCGCCCAGAGAGCCTTTTTTCTCTACAATGACGGGAGAGAGCCCCAGCGATTTCAACTGGACGGCCGTTTCCATTCCGGCGATGCCTCCGCCGACAACCAATACTGTTTCTTTCATACTCAGCAACATTTAAGGACGTTGGGAAGACCGGGCTTGCGCAGTTCTTTTTCATCCAGTCCGAGATACTTCCTGGCAGGGTCGTAGGGAACGCCCATCTTGTCCAGCAACGGCTCGGGGCCGACCTGATGGATCTGCAGGCCCAGGTCCCAGGGATCCACCCCCAGCACCAGACCGGCCAGTTCCTCGTAGGTAAAGACCGGAATGCCGTGACCGTCTTTGCCATAGGTTTTGCCCGTCTGCTCGGAAATGACATACTGCCAGCGGTCCAGGAAATACGGACATCCCGGGCAGTTGGTTATGATCATGTCCGGTTCGTAGGGTTCCATCGACTCGAACTTCTTGTGGGTGTTCGAAACGCTGTAGCCCCGGTTGGCTTTTACCAGATACTGCCGGAAACCGAAACCGCAGCAATGCCGCCGTTCGGGATAATCAATCACCTTGCCGCCCCAGGATTCAGCCATTCCGCTCAGCACGCAGGGGTATTCCGCTCCGCCCACGCCCTTGTGGGGGAACATTTTCGAATAATGGCAGCCGATGTGCTCCACAACGCGCAGCGGTTCGCCGGTATGGCGGTCCACCAACTGGTATTTGGCGCGGGCGGCAATCTCGCCACGCAGTTTATAGACCAGGTCGCTGGCGTGCGCCACATAGACCGGTTTCTTGAATTCGCGCCGGGTCGATTTCCACAGTTTTTCCCGGATACGTTCTTCCAGTTCGGGGAATTCCCGCCAGGTCTCCAGGATCTCGGTGTAATTTCCGAACGAGGTGATGCAGGAGGTGACCAGGTTCTCGTAACCGGCCTCCGTCATCAGGGCGAACTGACGGGCCACGATGGTCATCGCCGTTTCCTGCGGGATGGTATCGCAGTGGTACGCGATGCCGCCGCAAGTGGTGTGGTGGGCCGATTCATAGATGTCCCGACCCAACATATCCCGGCAGATCTTCAGGAAGTAATGCTCCGATGCCGGGAAAAAACTCTGCCGGATGCAACTCCGGACATAGAACCAATGATTATCCGGAATTTCCTTCTGATAATCGGACCAGATTTTCTGTTTTCCCTGATAAATCATATCGTTTCTTCTTCGTTGTTGAAATGCCCGCGCGAGCAGTGCTCGAAGGTGTATTTCCCGTACTCTTCCAGGGTCATGCCCATCTCTTCCGCCTTCTTCCGGGAATACCGTTCCACCAGTTCAATCCGTTCGGTGGCGCCCGTTTCATCAAAGATGGCCTTCAGCTCGTCCAGATCCTCTTTCGGGATGGCGCGCAACGCACCCGTACCCTGCCGGCCGTAATTGGCGCCCAAGCGGCCATAGACCTCCTCCTTGTTCTCCAGCACCCACTTCGGTAAAATAGCCCAGCCGGGCCGAAAGGTTGCGCAGGGCCATGATGACCAGCCCGGGCCCGTTCTTGCGCGGGCATCGGGTCACACAAGACATGCATTCGCCGCAGTACCAGATGGTTTCGCTTTTCAACAGCGCCTCTATTTCAGCTTCGTCCTTACGCTGAACGGTATCCACGATCTTGCGCGGATCGTATTTATAGAACTCCGCCGCAGGGCAGATGGCCGTGCACGTCCCGCAATTGATACAGGTGTGCAACCCCTCCTTGAAGCGGTAGTCCTTGCATAATTCGTCGTATAGTTTACCCATATAAGGTGTAAAGGTAAGGACTTTTTCTTAAAAAAGAAAAACCTAGGGGTCCAACAGGTCGCGACGGTCCAGAAAACGGTACGATGACGCCTCGATCAGATGCTCGGGGCAGATGTCGCCCGGAGGCGTTCCGCCGGCCACCGCCTGCAGGTCGGCGATGGTGCGCGACAGCTTCAGGATGCGGGTATAGGCACGGGCGGAAAGCCCCATCCGGAGCATCAGGGTCTCCAGCTGGTCGCGGCAGGCGTCCGACAGCGGGCAGTACTGTTCCACCTGCTTGCCGGACATTTCGGCATTGGTAAAGATGCCCGTACCCGCGAAGCGTTCGCGCTGGAGGACGCGTGCCGCGGCCACCCGGGCAGCCACCTGCGCGCTGCTTTCCCGCCGCACGCCTTTTCCCCTGTGTACCAGCAATTTGGGATCGACCGGATGCAGCCACAGATGGATATCGATCCGGTCCATGATGGGACCGGACAGGCGGCTCAGGTAGTTGGTCCGCTGCCCCGCCGTACAGGTACATCGGTCCCCCTCTCCATAATACCCGCACGGGCAGGGATTGGAGGCGGCCACCAGCATGAACGAGGCCGGGTATTCCAGCTTCATCCGCAGCCGGGAGATGGTGACCTTCCGGTCTTCCAGCGGCCCCCGGAGCGCCTCGATGGTGGCCTTGGGCATCTGCGCCAGCTCATCCAGAAAGAGTACCCCGTGGTGAGCCAGGGTGATTTCCCCGGGAAGGATGTTGTCTCCCCCGCCCCCGCCGACAATGGCCGGCAGGGAGGCGCTGTAATGCGGTGAGCGGAACGGCCGTTCGCGGATGAGACCGAACACCTCCCCGCTCCGCTTGCCCGCCACCGAATAGATTTTGCTGGTCTGGAGAGCCTCTTCCGTGGTCATGGGCGGCAAAATCCCCGCCAGGGCCCTTGCCAGGGAGCTTTTTCCCGCCCCCGGAGCGCCCACCATCGCCAGGTTGTGCCCACCGGCCGCAGCAATTTCGATGGCCCGTTTGGCGCCTTCCTGCCCGATGATATCGGCAAAATCCATGTACGAAGGAGCCGCTTTTTGCTGCTGCGCCTGCCGCTGAGCCTGCTGGAAGCGGGGGGTGTTCCAGATCAGCATTTCGGCCGGATCTTCTTTTTCCTCCAGGATGGCCAGCACATCGGCCAGCGTTTCCACCCCGAAAAGCAGGGTGTCCCGGTTTTCGACCGCTTCCATGGCCGACCGGACCGGCAGAATGGCGCCCGAAAGTCCCTGTTTCCCAGCCAGTTCCACCATGGGCAGCGCCCCCGGGACCTCGCGAACCGATCCGTCCAGTCCCAACTCTCCCATGATGATGTAGCGTCCCAGTCCGGGCAGGTCCCGCTGCTGCGATGCAGCAATAATCCCCAGGGCGATGGGCACGTCATACCCGCTCCCGCTCTTGGGCAGGTGGGCAGGCGCCAGATTGATGACAATTTTCTTTCCCGGGATGTGGAAACCCATTGATTGCAAAGCGGTTACGGTACGCAACAAGCTTTCCTTGACTGCCACGTCCGCCAGCCCGACCAGGTGGATTCCGATTCCATTGATTACATCGACTTCGACAGTGACCGGCACGGCGTCGATTCCAACGCACTTCGCCGCATTGATATGAATAAGCATCGTCCGATAGTTTTACGTTTCGGGCGAAAATGCTGAAAAAATCAAAGCGCTTCTTTAAAAAAAATATAATTGTGGCTAAATCCCCGCCGATGTGGCAAACAAGGCAAACAGGGCGCTACCGCTGCCGGACATGGCCGCATAGACGGCTCCGGCATCGTACAGGGACTGTTTCACGGCCGCCAGTTCCGGATGCTTGGCAAAGACGGTCTCTTCGAAATCGTTCTCCAGGCAATCCTTCCATTCCGATACCGGTCGCGCCAGGGCTTCCCGCAGCGGGACCGGCTGGTGCTCCCGAACTTCGCGCGGGACGATGCCGCGATACGCATCGGCCGTGGACACCGCAATCCCTTCGGGGACCAGCACCTGCAGCTGATAGCCTTCCAGCGACAGCGGGAAAGGCGTCAGTACCTCGCCGCGGCCGGTTCCCAGCATGGGTTCTTCGTAGATGAAAAACGCGCAGTCGCTGCCCAGCCGGGCCGCATAAGCGGCGAGTTGTTCCCGGGAAAGGGGCAGGTTGAACAGGTCCGCCAGCATGCGCAGGGCGAAAGCCGCATCGGACGATCCGCCTCCGAGTCCGGCACCCACCGGAGAAGTCTTTTCCAGGTAAATCTTGACGGGAGGCAACTGAAAATCGGCATCCAGCAAACCATAAGCCCGGGCGGTCAGGTCGGACAGCGGATCCCAGTCCACCCCGCCGGTCCGCGCCAGGGTAATCATGAGTTTCCCGTCGGGCGAGATGTCCTGCACCACCTGCTCCTGTCCGTAACGGGCAAACAACGGGGCAGCCGTCTCTCCGAAGGTGTCGGCGGGAACGATTTCCAAGGTATCGGAAATGTCACGATACGGCACAAAAACGGTTTCCAAATCGTGATATCCGTCCGCTCTTTTGCGGATTACGGACAATCCCAGATTAATTTTCACGTGCGGGTGCGTTATCATCTTTTTCTCTTTTTTGGCGTACTAAGTTACAAAATAATTATCTTTGTAAGCTATAATGGGTAAAGACAATAGTTTTTTTATGAATAGTTTATTTTATGATGTCATTGTGGCGGGCGCCGGTCCCGCCGGCCTGTGCGCCGCCGTGGCAGCCGCCCGGCAAGGAGCCCGGGTTGCCCTGGTCGAGCGCTATGGCGTAGTGGGCGGAAACCTGACGGCCGGCTACGTAGGCCCGATTCTGGGCATGGTAGGCAAAGGGACGATGCGCGACGAGCTGGTGAGACTGCTGGGCGTTCCGGAGAACGACATGATCGGAGAAAACGGCAAGGCCCACGATGTAGAACGCGCCAAGCTCCTCCTGGCCCGCTGGGTAAACCATGAAAACATTGACGTCTATCTTCAATCTACCGTGGCCGGCGTCCACAAAGACGGCAACCGGGTCACAGGCCTGTCCATCGCCACCCAGGAGGGTCTCCTGGACCTGAAAGGCAGCGTCGTCATTGACGCTACGGGCGACGCCGTAGTCTCCTTCCTGGCCGGCGCGCACATTGAAAAAGGCCGTGAAGACGGCCTGATGCAGCCGGTCACCCTGGAATTCACCATCGACGGCGTGGACGAGCGGACCGGCCTGATCTGCATCGGCGACGTGGACAACGTCCAACTGAACGGCATCCGTTTCCTGGATTGGTGCAAGCAGCGGGCCGATGAGGGAAAACTCCCCCAGCAACTCGCCGCCGTGCGCCTGCACCCCACCGTCCATCCCGGACAGCGCCAGGTGAACACCACCCAGGTAAACGGGGTGGACATCACCCGGGTGGAACAAGTTTTCAAGGCCGACCTCGAACTCCGCGAGCAGATGTTCCTCCTGGAAGGTTTCCTGCGCGAAAACGTTCCGGGGTATGAACATATCCGCATCGTTTCCAGCGGCACCACCACGGGCGTGCGCGAAAGCCGCCGGGTGATGGGCGACTATGTCATCACCGCCGAAGAACTCGCCGCCGGCTGCCGCTTCCCCGACGTCGTGGTGCACAAGGCTGAATTTATCGTGGATATCCACAACCCCGCCGGAGCCGGCCAGGCAGAGGACCATATCCAATACTGCCAACCGTACGACCTCCCCTACCGCTGCTTCCTTCCCGCCGGACTGGAGGGCCTGCTGGTCACAGGACGCTGCATTTCCGGCACCCACCGCGCCCACGCCTCGTACCGGGTCATGTCCATCTGCATGGCCATGGGCGAAGCCACCGGCATCGCCGCCGCCCTCGCCGCCCGGAAGGGCTGCACGCCGCGAGCGCTGGATGTCAAGGAACTTCAAGATGTTATGACCAACCAGGGGATCGACCTTTTCGATGAATAATTTTCTTAAAAACAATGCGCTTTCGCTGATGCTCCTGACGGGTGTCATCGTTGGCGGCGCCCTTGGCCTCCTCTTCGGGGACGGTGTGCGTTTCCTCCGTCCCTTCGGCCAGATTTTCCTCAACCTGATTTTCGTGCTGGTGGTTCCGCTGGTCTTTTTCAGCATCGCCAGTTCCATTACCGGACTGCAGCGCAGCCATGTCATCGGCAAGGTTCTGCTGTGGTCGCTGGTGGTTTTCGGCGGCATGTCCGTCATCGCCGGCCTCCTGGCCTATGCGGGCGCCCTGGTTTGGAACCCCTTCGCCGGCATGGAGACCATTACCGACGGAACCCTGACGGCCGAAAGCCGTCCGTGGGGCGACCTGCTGGTGAGCAGCCTGACCGCCCCCGACTTCCTGGACCTCTTCTCCAAGACGCGGATGCTGCCCCTCATCATTTTCTCGGCCCTCTTCGGCCTGGGCACCGCCGCGTGCCATGCTGAAAAGGTATCGGCCTTCCTGGAGGAAGGGACGAAAGTGATTGTCAAGATCGTAGAGATGATCATGTACGTGGCCCCGATCGGACTGGGCTGCTATTTTGCCGGCCTGATGGCCGACCTGGGCGGCCAGATTGCGGGCAGTTTCCTCCGCATCTTCCTGCTGTTCCTGGTCCTGACGGGTATCGTTTTCTTTATCCTGCAGCCCCTGTACATTTTCCTGGTCTGCGGGAAAGACGGCCTGCGGGCTTTCCGGCAGAACATCGTTACACCGTCCATCACCGCCATCGCCACCACCTCCAGTTTCGCCTGCATCCCCATCAACATCGATGCGGCACACCGGATGGGCGCCGACAAGGCCGTGGCCGATGCGGTCATCCCGCTGGGCACCAACCTGCACAAAGACGGATCCGTTCTGGCCGGCGTGCTCAAAGTCCTGTTCGCGATGATGTTCCTCGGAGCCTTCCAGCCCTCGGTGTCCAACGCCGCCATGGTTATCGGCATCGCCATCCTGGTAGGCGTGGTGATGGGCGCCGTTCCCACGGGCGGCATGACGGGGGAACTCCTCATCTGCTCCGTACTGGGGCTGGACCCGGCTTTCGCCGCCACCCTCATGGTCATTTCCACCATCGTCGATATTCCCGCCACCCTGATCAATTCAACGGGCAACCTGACCGGAACGGTCCTGATCAGCCGGCTTTCCGGAAAATAAATGCGCATAAGAATGAAAGAGAACAATATCGGCCGCATCCTCGCCATCGATACGGGATCGACCTCCACCAAAGTGGGTTATTTCGTTGACGGAAAACTCCTTTTTGAAGAAAAGCTCATCCATACCGCAGAAGAAGTGGGACGCTTCAAACACGTGATGGACCAGGACAAAATGCGTCGTGACGCCATCATGGGGTTCCTCCACAAAAAGAACATCGCCCTGCAGGACCTGGATATCATCATGGCCCGCGGCGGCCTGTT
Source organism: uncultured Bacteroidales bacterium (assembly GCA_900317925.1). GTDB lineage: Bacteria > Bacteroidota > Bacteroidia > Bacteroidales > UBA932 > Cryptobacteroides. The sequence goes on from ONIQ01000015.1 coordinate 7,811, forward strand.
CGCCCCCGTCCGTACGGGCGTGTACCGGGTTAACCGCGACATGCGCGACGTCCTGCTTACCTGCCGTGACGGGACGCACGCCTGCAACCTGAGCGCCGTCATAGCCGATGATATCGCCGAGCGGGTGAACGAAGTCCGCCATGACAAAGGCCTTCCGGCCCCCTTCGGCCTGTGCCACGCCTATATCGCCGATCCGCCGATGGCCGATGAAATGCTGCCCGAATGCCGTCTGGGGGGAATTCCGGAGTTCCCCCGCCGGGCCTTCTTCCACGCCCTGAACTCGCGTGCGACCGTGAAGCAGTACCTGCGCGACCACGGTCACAAAGAGAACGACGTGACCGCCATCGTGGCCCACATGGGCGGCGGCATCACCGTTACCCTGCACCGCAACGGCCAGGTCATCGACACCAACAACGGCCTGGGCGGCGACGGTCCCTTCACGCCTGAACGCGCCGGCTCCTGCCCGGCTTTCCCGCTCATCGAAATGTGCTTCAGCGGCCAATACACCGAAAGCGAGGTCAAGAAAAAGATTTTGGGGAAAGGCGGCGCGGTGGCCTACTTCGGCACCAACGACCTGAAACTCATCGAAGACCGTGCCCTCGCGGGCGATACGGACTGCAAGACCTTCCTGGACGCTTACTGCTTGAATATCGCCAAATACATTGCCTCGGAAGCCGCCACCGTCGAAGGGAAGGTGGATGTCATCCTGCTCACGGGCGGGACGGCCAACAGCGGGTCCCTGTGCGAGGCCATCCGCCGCCGGGTGGCGTTTATCGCGCCGGTAGAGGTGTATGCCGGCGAGCACGAACTGAATTCGCTCGCCGAAAACGGCTATAACGTGCTGGCCGGGACGGTCCGCATCCGCCGGTACGACAAGAGCGCCATCGTCCCCGACGAGGACTAACCGAGCAGCTTCACTAGCACCTTTTCCGACAGGTCCGGAACCAGGCTGCGGATGTGCTCCGCAAGCGCCTCCCACGAGGCCTCTGGCGATGCCGTGGCCGCCGGACGGACAGGGTGCGGCGTTTTCCCGCCGAAGAAAAAGACCGGCTCGTCCAGCAATTCATCCGGCCGGCAGAAGGATGCATGCTGCCAGCCCTTATAAGAAAGGTCGGGACCGTTATAGACCCGTTCAATATTACCGATAACCACCTGCGTAGCCATCTGCAGCCGCGTCATCAGCGCATCCAGGGCCGACTTTTTCAGGCCGGTGAGCGCCCGCAGCTGCCGGGTGGTCATTTCCCCTTCCCGGGCGATGGCATCCACCACCATCCGCTGCATCCCTTCCGGGCGATACTTTTCTTGCGCCCGCCGCCAGGTCATCAGTTCACGATACCACCGGACAGTCGCGAACGCACTCTTTCCACCGCAGAGGAATTTCCCGTAAACGATTTCTCCGGAATTCACCACGTCCACCTTCCAGTCCCACGGGCCCAGGGTCTCCCCGGTAAACCAGCATTCCCGCGGTGTCAGGTCCTCGATGGAGAAACCGGAAACCGGGTTGGAAAAAAACGGGACGACGCCCAGCTTCCGAATGGCGGCAAACATCGTCTCCGGGCCCGTCACCGGTGCGACCGGGAGGTCCGTCTGTTTCATTTCTTGCGGAATTTCAAGTAATGCAGGATCAGGTTGACCGCCTCGTCTTCGGACAGGTCGTCCATGTTGATGACCAGGTCGTAATTGCGGGCGTCGTACCGGCTGGTACCGGTGTAGCGCTTTACGTAATTCTCACGCCTTCTGTCAACTTCATCAATCACCTCCGCGGCTTCTTCCTTCGAAAGCAGCTGCTTGGTCATGACACGGTCAAGGCGATGCGCGTACGATGCGGTGAAGAAGATATCCACCTTGTTGGGTTCGTCTTTCAGCGCAAAGAAACCGGAACGGCCGGCAATGACGCAGGAGCCCTGCGAGGCAATAGCCTTCAGGATTTCCGTCTCGGCCTTGAACACATCGTCCGTGGTAACATCGGGCCGGAACTCCTGGATCGAGGGTTTGTCCTTTTCCAGCCGGGCGGCCTCCTTGGGTACCGGTGCCACCATCTGGAGGAATTCCGAGAACCAGGTCTTCTTTTCTCCCTTGAGCTTTTCAATGCCCACAGCCGACAATTGGAATTTGTTCCTGAGTTTGGAAATGAGTTCCTTGTCGCTGTAACGGATCCCCAGCGCTTCGGCCAGTTTGCGGCCGACGGTACGGCCTCCGGAGCCCAGCTCGCGGCTGATGGTAATAATTAATTTCTCTTCCATATCACAAAGTTCACAAATTGTCTCCATATTTCCAAATCATTATTTTGCTATCTTTGCAAGGAGATGAACCAAGTACGAATCATCGTTATGCGAAAAATCTTTTTCCTTCTTCTGGCGGGCATCTTTGCCTGCTCCTG
>ONIQ01000015.1:10210-55359 GCA_900317925.1 uncultured Bacteroidales bacterium
TTTTCCGCTTATCTCCCCTTGCTGGAAGGGAAGCGGGTGGCCTTGTTGAGCAACCAAAGCGGTATTGTGGGCGACCAGGTTGAAAACTGGTGCCTGCGAGGCGGCCAGGAAGTCACTCCCGAAATGGTCAACATCCCCTTTGGCGCCCCCTCCGACACCACCCGTCCTGTCACGTACGGCCCCCATATTCTGGATGTCCTCCTGGAAAAGGGCGTGAACGTAGCGGCCATTTTCTCGCCGGAGCACGGTTTCCGCAACATGGCCGATCCGGGCGAACACGTTCAATCCGGCATCGATGAAACAACCGGCGTGCCCATCTTGTCGCTCTATGACAAAGGGTCCTATATGCCCAGCGAGGAAAGCATGGGGAAATTTGATGTGCTGGTGGTGGATATCCAGGACGTAGGCCTGCGGTACTATACCTATTATGTTACCATGCAGCACCTGCTGGATGCCTGTGCAGTCTATGGCAAACAGGTCGTGATCCTGGACCGCCCGAATCCCAACGGGTTTTATGTGGACGGACCCATCCTGGACATGAAGTACAAATCCGGTATCGGCAGCCTGCCCATCGCCATGGTCCATGGTATGACACTGGGAGAGCTGGCCCGGATGATGAACGGCGAAGGCTGGCTGAAAGACAGCCTCCGGTGCGACCTGACCGTCATTCCCTGCCGGAACTACACCCACCGGACCCGGTGCACCCTGGTCCTGCCGCCGTCCCCGAACCTCAAGGACATGCGGTCCATCTACCTGTACGCCTCCACCTGTTTCTTCGAAGGCACCGAGGTGACGGCCGGACGCGGAACGGCCTGGCCCTTTGAGATTTACGGCCATCCTGCCATGGAGCCGCGCGGCTTCACCTTCACCCCGCGCAGCATCCCCGGCGCCACGCATCCGCGCTACCAGGACCGCCTCTGCCAGGGGGTGGACTTGCGCGACATTCCCATCGAACAGATCTGGGAGGAGCAGGTGAACCTGAACTATCTGATCGATGCCTACCGCCACTTCCCGGCCGACAGCACCTTCTTCATGCGCCGCAACCACTTTGAACTCCAGATCGGAGTTCCCTACGGGCGCGAAATGGTACTGTCCGGCGCCTCGGCTGAAGAAATCCGCGCCCGCTGGGCCGACGACGTCGTCCGGTTCAAGGAGCAGCGCCGTCCCTACCTCCTGTACGAAGAATAGGGGAAAGACATCGCCCTGGTAAAAGAACTGGCCGGGCGAATGGGTTGGGAGGTTATTTCTTGATATTCTTGCAGTTCTTGGCCACAAAGAATTTGGCCTTGCGATTGGAAACGGTGGCGGTGACCTTCTGGAAGGAGGCGCCGTCCACGTCGTCCAGGACGATGGCGGGACGATAGTCGCTTTCGGCCGCGGTGATCTTCACGTTCCGGAAGGTAATGCTATCCGCGTGACGGACATAGAAACCCCAAGCAGGCAGCTCGCAGAACTGGGAGAACTCGGGATAGGCCTTCGGCATCTCGGGGACCTTGTCCAGTTCGTCGGTACCCACCTTCGCAAAGTCCGGACGGCCCGCACCCGGGAACTTGATCTCGATATTCTCCAGCAGGACGTTGCACACCGGCTGGTCCGCCAGCCCCACGATACCGCACGGCAGCACGTTGCGCGGCTGGTCCTCCAGGGTAGGTCCCTCATATTCAACGCCATAGTCCGGCTTGTCCATCGGCACTTCGGCATAGAGGTTCCGGATGGTAATGCCGTTCATGGTGCTGGGCTTGTCACCGCGGCGCTGGCCCACATTCAAGTAAATGGGATTCGCGGTATTGTACGATTTCAGGCCGTCCACGACGATGTTTTCTGCAAAACCGCCGTCCACGCTCTGGATGGTGATGGCGCTGCGGAAGGTATCATAGACCACGTTGTCCAGCACCTGGATGTTGCGGAAACCGCCCACGCCGAAGGTGCCGAACTTGATGCCGCTGGCACTGGACGTGATGGTGTTGTTGCGCACGATCACATCGTCGTTGCAGACATCCTTGTGATGGGATTTCAGGCAGATGCCGTCATCGGACGCATCCACGAAACAGTTCTGGATCACCGCATGGGTGCAGTCCACGATGTCCAGGCCGTCGTTGTTCCAGAAAGCGCGGCTGTTCACCGTCACGCCGTCGATCAGCAGGCTGTCCACCCGGTCAGTGGTGCAGGTCCAGCAGGCCGAACTGCGCATGTTGATGCCTTTCAGGGTCACGTTCCGGCTCTTGCAGAGATAAAAGAGGTGGGGACGATGGGCGGGGCGGCCCAGTTTGAGCGGATCCTTGATGACGCCCACGGCCACCTGCGCCAGGAAATTGTTGGCGAGTTCACGGCCCTGGCCGTCCACGACCCCCAGTCCCACGACGCCGATGTTTTTGGCGCCGTTGGAGATGATCAGCCCGAAGGCATCGCCTTCCTGGCGGTAGTCGTACGGATTGGTCGAGCCCACGAGAACGGCACCCTCGCCCAACTCGATGGTCACATTATTTTTCAGTTCAATGGTACCGGTCAGGTAGCGGCCCACCTTGAAAATCAATTTGCCGCCACCCTCCTCGCTGATGAAATCGATGGCCTTCTGGATGGAGGTGGTATTCAGCGTGGTGCCGTTCGACTTGATGCCGAACATGGACGCATAATAATCTTTGGCCGAGGCGGAAACGGCAACGGCCAGACACATGATGGTGAAATATAACTTTCTCATAGCCAGCTTATTCGGGGAGTGAACAATAGCGGGTAGATTGGGCCGTATCGGTCAGGAACTTGATGGAAGGATCGATAACAGATGTGGAATTCTCCAGCAGGACCGGCTCCGGAAGGGCCGTATCCGCGGGCAGGTATCCTTTGGCAACCTGGTCCTTGATGTTTGCTTCCAAAGCCTTGTGGCGGCACTCGATGACACCCTTTCCCTTGATGGCGATGTTTTGCGCATCCTTCGACCAGATGAGGGCCGGGGCGCCATTGTAGTCATAATAATTGGTGGAAGCCACCAACACCGCGCCTTCGCCCAGGTAGAGGGTTACATTGTCTTTGAGCTGGATGGCACCGGTAATGTAGCGGCCCACATAGATGCTGAGGGTACCGCCGCCATGGGCGCTGATAAAATCGATGGCCCGCTGGAGAGAAGCGGTATTATCGGTTATTCCGTCGCTTTTGGCCCCCCAGACGGTTGCCAGGTAATTGTTTTCCTGGGCCAGGCAGCCCAGGGAAACGAGCCATGCGGTTATCGCGATAAGGATTCTTTTCATAAGGCAGATTCGGTTTTATTCGGCATAAGAAGACTTGTACATAACCACCTGCTCCTTCGTGGCAGGGGCGGCCGCCTCATCATAGACAACCTCTTCCAATTTCAGGCCCTGGACATCGTCGCACACGATGGCGGGACGATAGTCGGCCTTCTGCGCCCGGAAAACGACGTTGCGCAAGGTGATGCCGGTGGCGTGACGCATGTAGAAGCCCCAGGCGGGCAGTTCTTTCCACTGCGAGAATTCGGGATAATAGGAAATCATTTCATCGATGCCGTCCAGGTCTTCCGGGGTGGTGCCGCGGTAGGCATAACGCGGGTTGCCGCCGCCGGGGAAGACGATCTCGATGTTCTCCATGAGCACATTCTCGATCTTATGGTTCGGGATACCGGCGATGATACACGGGGAAATGTTGCGGGGCAGATCCTCGATGGGACCCTCGTAGTTGTATCCGGCGTCCGGCTTGTCCAGCGGGACCTCGGCATAGACATTCCGGATGACGATGTTGCGCATATACGGGGGTTTGGGCCTGTTCCACCGCTCACCGGTCCGCAGGAAGATGACGTTGCCGGTATGGAGGCTGCGGATGCCGTCCACGGTGATGTTCTCGATCTCGGCACCGTCCACGGCCGCAAACGTAATGGCCGAGCGGTAGGTATCGAAAATGGTCATGTTGCGGATGGTGAAATTCTTGAAACCACCCTTCGAGACCGTTCCGAACTTGATGCCGTTCGCGCTGGATCGACCCACGCAGTTCTCCAGGAGGACGTTCTTGCACATGTGGTTGGCGGAATGGGACTTGAAGCAGAAGATATCGTCGGCCGCATCGATGTAGCAGTTCCGGATGATCACGTCCTCGCAGTCCACGATGTCGATGCCGTCGTTGTTCCAGTACGATTTGCTATCGACCCTAATCCCCTCTACATAAACGTTGTGGCACTGGTCATAGGTCTGGTTCCAGCTGCCCGGATCCTTCAGGAAGACATCCTTGATGGTCACGCCGTCGCACTCCCGGAAGTAGATGTTCTGGGGACGGTTCACCTCGTTGGGACGGTCCAGTTTGAGGGGATCCTCAAAGAGGCCGCGGTGGATGTATTCCACCATATGGTTGGCCACGGTGAAGCCCCGTCCGTCGATGGTGCCGCCGCCCGTGATGCCGATATTTTTCTGCTTGAGGGCGAAGATCATGCTGGTCCAACCCACGTACGGGTCCTTGACATAGTCCCAGGGATTGAGCGAACCCAGCAAAGTGGCGCCCGATTCGAGGTGCAGCGTAACATTGTCTTTGACATAGACGGTGCCCGTCACCCAATTGCCAGGGGTGAATACGACCCGGCCGCCACCGTTTGCGCTCGCAAAATCAATGGCTGCCTGAATGCTCTTGGAATTGAGTGTAACCCCGTCCGCCCGGGCACCGAAATCCGCCACGAAATAGTCTTTCGCAGCCAGTCCGTATGCCGACACGGATAGCGTCATCAGGAAAAAGAGGAATTTTTTCATACTAACGATCTTACTTACTCTGCAATATCGGAAGATTAATTGAAACTTACAAGTTTTTCGGAAAATAATGGACCGATGTGGTGGATATCACCACAAGAGGATTATTTCAAAGGGTTAGCTTTGCAATAAATGAATAATGAACGTTGCTTATGGACAGATTCCGAATGATGAAATTATTCGTTGTGGCAATAGCCTGTGTCCTTGCCACCAGTGCTGCGGCAAGGGGGCGGGTGGGAGCCGGCTATCTCTTAGGAGGAACCACACGCACTGATGAGACAGGCAAACAGCGATATCTCGCGCAAGGTCCTGTCGTTTATGCCCGCTGGAGCATTGACTTTTCCTATTATCTGGACCTGGACTTCGGGGCGGAATGGCGTTATCAGTTCATGAATTTTCCCGGTGGCGGCATCCATCCGCTTTCCGGGCTTCCGACCGGGGAGCGGTTCAACGAAGAGTATATCACCGTGCCGCTCAACCTCAACTTCATTATCTCTACAGAAGACCTGGGTGCACTTGGATTTCTGGATTATGTCGGCACATACGCCGGTCCAAGACTGGACTGGTGTATTCTTTCTTACAACGGGAGCGACCGCTCTTCTTCTTTCACAAAGCAGGAAGGCCTTGCTTACAGGCCCCTCAACGTACTCGCCGGCATCGGCTTCTATTTCATTAAAGGGAAGTGGAGTTTTACCTTTACTGCCGATCATGGCTTCCTTGACCGCTGCACAAAAGACGACGTAAAACTGACGAACGACTGGTTCGCCTCTTTCAGGATTGGATTTGAATTCGGAAAATGAAACGATTGACTATAATTCTTTGCCTGCTTTGGCCTTTCGCGGCAGCGGCGCAAGTGAACTTGAGCCTGTTCGATACGGGTTTTCATGCGAGTACGGCTATCGGCCAACTGGAGGAAATGAGCGGGCAGCGTGTCAGCACATCTTCCTATAACTCCTATTACAACTCCGGCACTACCCATCACTACTCCGGCACTACCGGGGCCGATGCGATAAAGGATGCCAAGAGCAAATTCAAAAAGCCGTCGGCCCGCCCGCAGAAATATCGCCCTCCGCGTCCCTCCAAGGCCCAAAAGGAGTATGCGCGTAAATTGAAAAAGTGGAATGACCGCTCGAAGAAAAAGAGAGAGCAGGCGGTAAGCGTCCAACGCTACGCCCGCACCAGTAATTTCAAGTTGAAAAATGTCCGGCCCCTTCCGGAGAAATCTTCAGGGACGCCGATTCCCAGAATGATTATCATCAACAATATCCCGAAGCATATCACGCTGGACTACCCCGTTCACAGGGACACGGTCTGGAACAAACGGTCCGACGGAACCTTGGAAGGAACGGTCTGTGAGAGCAAGTACTTCGCCTTTGGCGCCATTCCCGGGGAAGAAGGCTGGTTCAACGAATTCCGTTTCACCAATCCTTCCGACAAGGAAATCATCGTCAAGGTGGAATATGAGTTGAAATACGGCAGGGACGGAAAAACGCTCCGCGAGCAGAAAGTTATCCATATGCCGCCCGGAAGAATCAATGAGCCAAGTATTTACAACAACAGCCTTGGCGTCTATACCCAAAATAGCTGGCGTTACCGTATCTTAAACGTTACCAGGCTATGAAAAAGGTCTTGTTTATCATCCTGGTAGCGCTTTGCGCCCGGTTTGCCTGCCGGGCAGACACGTGGTCCGATATGCTCCGGGCCTATAAACTGGACCTGAGCACGCTGGTACGCGGAAACGGATACCAGTTCTTCCGCTCGGAAGCCGGAGGAATCGGGATTGCATACTCCGAAATTGACAGCTCCGGCGTGTGCCATTTCTCCCTTGCCATGGTCCCCGTGGAGACCCGTCTGATGCGCTGGCTGCCCCAAGCAGGAGCAAATTTCGTAGAAGTACAGGAGAATGGCTATACTTCCGGCGTCCTGGCCCTCCAGGAGGTGAAGGGTCCCGATACGGACCCCAGACTGGGTAGCTTCAGTTATGTCATCGAGCCTAAAATATTGGTGGGTCCGGACGGCAGAATCCTGAACCTGGGGTACTGGGACGACAAACTCGTCTTCCTGGTGGAAAGGGACTCCGGGGTTTTCTGGGTAGGGGAGGACGGACAGAAAACAGAGGTTCCGGTCGCCAATCCTCCGGAGAACGTTTCCGCACCAACCCTTCGCATCGAGGATACGCGCGCCGTTGATATCGGCCTTAGCGTGTTCTGGGCCGACCGGAATGTCGGGGCCGATGCTCCCGAGGCGTATGGTGATTACGTCTCTTATGGGACCGAGGTCCCTTGGGACGGAGCCTGGAGGACGCCGACACACAGGGAGTTGAAAGACCTGGTCGAGAAATGCTCCTGGGAACTTACCGCTTACAACGGCGTGAATGGATACAAAGTGACAGGTCCCAACGGGAATTCCATTTTCCTCCCGCTGGGAGGTGCGCGCTGGGATGACGGAACGATCGACCGTCCGGGGACAATAGGTGCCATTTTGTCCTCGGAACGCCCGCCCGGACAATACTATATCGATGTCGGGGACTTTTTTCACCTCCAGATGACTTGTAGTACTTCTCAGGAGTATCGTCATTATATCAGATATGTGGTGATTGCCGACGAAAAAATGAATCTCCGGCCCGTTTTACCAAAACCATAAAACTATCATGAAAAAGTTGTCTATAATTCTATCAATGCTGCTTCTGGGCACTGTCTCCGCTTGCGCCCAGGAGGTACCCAAGGCAGTGGACCTGGGACTCAGCGTACAGTGGGCCGATAAAGACATCGCGCCCGAAACCGACATTCCTCAGGGCTGGAGAATGCCTACCCTTGCCGAAATCAAAGAGCTCCGCGAAGGCTGTACGCAGTCTTTCACGGAAAAAGACGGGGAGGAGTGGATTGTGTTCACCGCGAAAAACGGCAACAACGTATCCTTCCTCTATCCTATTGGCAGCCGGTCGGCCCGGGCGTTCGGCATTGCGGGCTCTGACGGATGCTACCTAAATGAAATCATATTGAATCCGCTCCTGAAAGATCCGGGACGGAATGGGTATTACACTTGGGAGGAACTGGGCGAGAGCCATTCAGGACAAAGAAAATATCCCGTTCGTTTAGTAAAAGAATAAAACCATGAAACGACTTTTGTTTATTTGTATCGCCATCGTGCTTCTTGCCGCTTGCAAGGAGAAACGCTGTTTTACAGATGTAACGGGCGAAATCCATCTTGTCCGGATTGGCTTTGAGGATAAGAGTTTCAGGGATTTTACGGTAGTGTCGGATGTCCTGTATGCGGGAAGTGACACATCGTCCCGATATAAGATGATCTTCTACCTGCCGGACGGCTGGGACAACAGCTATCCCATTTTCCTGGACCGCTATGTCCCTACAGACGGGCCGGCATGGACGGCCTATCAGGGCATGCCGGTTGCCGAGGCGGCGCTGAACCAAGGTGATATGATTGTGGTGCTGCTTGCCTACAATGAAGGGACCGCCATTCCGGACATCCTTCTGGCCGAGCATTTCCTCAAGCTGCACGATGACGACCTTCCCGGAGACAGCAAAAACATCCTCACGGCAGCCTATTTCGATTTTGAATGATGAAACCGCATTTACTCATCCTGCTGCTCCTTGCCTGTGCCGCCCGGGCCCAGACTCCCGAGGAGTTGTACGAAGCGTACAGTACTCCTGAGACTCGCGCTGTCCTGGAACGTTTTGAGGAGGCCGAACGCCGGTCACAAGAGGCCGAGGCTGCGGCGAAGGCCCGGCGGACGCTGGCTCTGGGCGGAGCGATTCTCATCGGTCTTATTCCGCTTGGCTATATCGGCCGGGAGATTATCCGCAAGAAGAGCTGGAGGGACAATCCCGGCGGCACCGTCCGCGCACTGGGTGTCGGCCTGGCCGGGGGCGCAGTCCTATTCGGCCTCAATTATGGCATCTTCTTGCTCAAAATGAGAATGGGCGATGCGTTTAACACGTCGCTTGCTTTTCTGTTAGTCGGTATCCTGATAGCAGGCAGCCTTTACCTGTTGAATCATCACGTATAACTCCTGCTTCTGAAAGTATAGGACGGGTCGTCCTTATTAATCAAAAAATCACTCTTACCGTGTAATACACATCCTTGTCCCTCCAGGTCTCTCCCCCCACCGCTATCGTCATGGACTTGATGGCTGGATAGTCATCCAGAAGTACCAATTCAGAGGGAGTGATGTTTGCCCTTCTCTTTTCTTTGAAATACGGGGCCACATCAATGGGTACCGGGATTCTGATGATGTCCCAGGGAGATTCTTCCAGGTAGGATTGGAAGCACTCGTTTTCCGTATCATATGTGCCAAATACAATACGATGCTTAGACTGTTTCATGTACTCGTCCACGGGCGCCGGAATGCGAGAGGACAGGAAGTTCCCCAGATTGGCCGGATCGGCAATCCTGGCCTGATAGTCGGCTTCCTTTTCAAACTCTCCCTTCTTCATGAATTCCTCTTTCAGTTTGGCGGTCTTTTCATTGTACCAGGAAGAGAAAGAAATCCCCTCTTTCGCCTCAACGTCAAGCGTGGTCCGGACTGGAATCAACCTGCCGTTGGAGCGGTAGTAACTTATACCGTCCTTTTCCACATATATGGTAATAACCTTTTCTCCGCCTTTCTTTATCCAGAAGGATTCCCGAATGTTCGTGTATTCGATGGGAATGCTTTCCCCGCTGGGAAGCAAGGCTCCATAAAGACCGCCATTGCCGTAAATCGCGGTCCCGCCATTGCATAGGATGACGTTCTCGTAATCGAAAGGAACCAGGGTTTTCCCCTGCAGGTCCAGCACCCCGAACTTGCCGCCTTCCTCTTTTTGCGCCCGGACAATGCCGGTGGGAGAAACCGAGAGGCTGGCGTATTCGTGAGGAAGAAGGTTATGGCCTTCCTTGTCATACAAGCCGAATTTTCCATATTTGCTGGCAGCGATATAGCCGGGTTGATAAATGGTGACCGCCTCGAACTGCTCGGGAAGCACGCTGAAGGCTTCCATCTTGTCAAACTGGTTCGGTTTTCTCTTTTTGCCCACTCTCCAGACGCCCCATATCATCTTGCCGTCTTTTCCGGGATTGCCCATAATCACAAGCAGAGTCCATCCTAAGTTTTCAGGGTTGGCGGCAACGCAACCCGCATATTTCACAGGAATGAGTTCGTGGCCATAGCCCCAGCTGATGTTTGCTTCCACAAGGCCGTACTTCATGGGCGCATTATCTCCTTTCCCGGATTTCAGGCCCACGATGGCGACACAACCGCCGATCGCATAGCCTTCCGAGTCCACGCCGGGAGAGCGTAAGTTGATAAAGTCATACTTGGGCTTGATCATCCACTGTCCGGGATAGTCTGTCATCTTCCCGTAGTTCTTGTCGGATTTCATCGTTTCCGTATACGTCCACGCATTTTTCCAAACGCCCAGTTTGTCTTTCCCGGAATCACGCAACACTACATAATCGGGGACCTTCTCTCCTCCGGACCGTTCATCATATTTATAACCAAGCGTGTGCCCCGGAACATTGGTGGTATAGCGCTTGTAGTCTCCTTTAGGTTCGGAATTCAGCCAGTTGGAAAGGGCATTTCCCAGGGCCGAGCCCACGGCCACAGCCGCCACACCGGCAGCGGCCTGGCTGGCAACTGACGAGGACGACGAGGATGACGAACTTCCTGCGGCACTACGGCTCTTGTAGTAAGGGCACCAGGTTTCGTGTTGCCAGGGATAGGTGATATTTCCCATCTCGATTCCGCAATAGGAACAGGTCTTCTTGGCGGATGTGGGGTTGGCGGTTGTTTGCTTTAGCGCTTGTCCCTGGCTCAGGCCAGCCTGGGCAAACAGGCTTACGGAAACCGTGAGGCAAAAAAGGAACGTAAGGATTCTTTTCATGATACGTGGTCGTTAATACTACAAAAATAAATAAATAATCGTTAGGTTTTGTGGTGAATGACACCACATACGACACCTGATTTGATTATGTGACAAATAATGAGTATGTTTGTCTATAATGAAGAAAAAACAATCATGAGGCATAAAGATGCCATAGAAAAGTCTTATCTTTGCTATTGGTGAGACGCTTTGCCATTATACTAAGTCTTTTGCTTTCATGGCAGATGAGTGCTGTGGAAAGGCGCTTTGTGAACTATGGCAGCGCCGACGGGCTTTCTTCCAATACGGTCTATGCCATCGTCCAGGATAAAGACAACTTCCTCTGGGTGGGTACCCGCGGCGGGCTGAACCGGTTCGACGGGGCCCGTTTCCGGTCTTGGAAGGAATTCGGACGCGTGAACGCCCTCACCGTGGACCGGCAGAACCGCCTGTGGATAGGCACCGTGGAGGGGCTGTATGTAAGGGACCCGGTCCGGGACGTGTTCAGCGAAGGGCCCAGAGGTCTTGTCCGGGCCCTGGCCACGGATTCCGACGGCCAGGTCTGGGCCACCGTAGGGGACACCCTCCTGCTCAGGCTTTCCTATGCCGACGGCATCCGGACCGAGGTCCGTACCCGGTATCAGAAAAGGGACCACGAAGGGGATTATCCCTATTTCCAGATCTTCGAAGCACCCGACGGCAAGCTATGGCTGGGCGGACGGCTGACCTCCTGCCAATATATAGAAGACCGGAAGCATCCCCGGATTTGTCTTCCCCTCGGTTCCGGCCCTTGTCTGACCTCTTATGCCTGGGACGGGAACCGGCTGCTGGCCATCTACGACCATTATAATACCCTTTGCACCCTGGAAGACGGCAAGTTGGTCACGCTGGGGAAGATGCCCGTCGCCCATGCCCGCCTGCTGACGGACAGCCGGGGGCGCCTTTGGGCCGCCGGTTCCTACGGCGTGGCCCTGATAAACCCGGACAAACCGGAAGACTCGCCCGTATTCCGCCGCAGCCAGAAAGACCCTTACAGCCTGATATCCAACGAGTTATACTGCATATTCGAAGACCGGCAGGGCAACCTCTGGGTGGGTGGCGACAACGGGCTGTCCGTCCTCTGCCCCACCCTGCAGCAGGTCCGCCGCGTTTCCGACGGGCAGGTTACCGCCCTGATGGAAGACCGGGACGGGAAACTCTGGATCGGCCTGGCCGAGGATCGCGTATCGCGCTTCTATCAGGACCGCGGCGGAACGGTCTATGTGGGCCTGTGGAACAACACGGGGTGGGAAGTATGGAAGGACGGCAGGATGCATAAGGAGCGCCTGAGCGGCCCTACCCCCCGGGAGCAGTGGCCATCGGCGGCCGAAAGCTTTGACGGCGCCAACTGGATTGCCGATTTTCTGGAAGACAGTGAGGGCCGCTTTTGGGTTGTCACATGGGAAGGCGTGGGACTCAATGAATGGGATCGCAAGGCCGGAAAGATGTTGCCACCCCACTGGCTCAGCCCCTTCCGCTACCCCACCCCGCAGGTAGATTCCAACATTTACGTGAGTTCCCGCCTGGGCAGCCGGGTAATCGAGGATGCCGGAGGGAATCTGGTTTATGCCACCACCCAGGCGGGGGTCAATATAATTGACAAAAACACCGGCCTTGTAACCAAGTATCACAAAGGTAATTCCGATATACCGGACAACTACGTGACCGACCTCTGCCTGACCCCTTCCGGCACCCTGTGGGCCGCCACGCAAAGCGGCCTCTGGAGCCCTTCCGGCGCGCATTTTCTGGACGGGAAGCTGGTACAGTCGGTGCAGGCCGATGCAGCCGGCCGCCTGTGGGCCGGCACGGAGGAAGGGCTCTATTTCATCGACACGGACGGAAGCACCGGCGTGGCCCGCAAAGAATTGGGATTCCCCTCCGACATTTACGGAGAAAAGGTTTCCTGCACCCTCTCCGACGGTTCCCTGGCGTTTGGCGGCAGCGACGGCGCGGCGGTTTTCCACCCCGACAGCCTGCTGCGTGCAGGAAACGGCCGGTGGCAGCCGGCCCTGACCGAATGGGTCACGGAGGGCGCCTCCCTGCAGTTCGCCTTTTCCGCGGAGAACCTCGCCCTTGCCCCGCTCATCCGCTACCGCTACCGCCTGGACGGGGTGGACGAAAACTGGATTCCGGCAGATTATCCGCAGTTGGGCGGCCGGTACAACGGCCTCTTCCCCGGACGCTATACGCTTGAAATCCAATGCACCGACCTGTTCGGACGGTGGCAGGACGGCGCGTTGCGCCAATCGGTCCGGATCCGGCCTCCGGTGTGGCTGCGCTGGCCCTTCCTCCTGGGCTACCTCCTCCTGCTCGCGGGAGCTTTCCGACTCTTCGTGCGGTATCGTGAGAACCGCCAGCGGACGCTGGTCCTACAGGCGGAATTGGAGACGCGCAACCGCTTTTTCGGCATCATTTCCCACGACCTGCGGAACCCCGTTTCCGGGATGAAAACCCTCGCGCACGCTTTGGAGGAGGCCCCCGACGACCGCCTCCGGGAGGGTGTGCGCGCCATCGAAAAGGCGGCCGATCACACATCGGACCTGTTGGAAAACCTGCTGATGTGGTCACTCGGCCGGCAAGGCGTGCTGCAGGCGGTTCCCCGGACGGTCCGGCTGGCCGATATCGTCTCGGATGCCGCCGCCGGCAAACCCATCCGCACGGAAATCCCGGAAGGATTCACCGTCACGACCGACCCCGACATGCTCACCACCTGCCTGCGCAACCTGCTGGACAATGCGGTCCGATACTCGCCGGAGGCCGGCTCGGTGCTGCTGTCGGCCGATGCGGAAAAGATTGTCATCCGCGACCACGGTCCCGGCATGGACGAAGAGACCCTCCGCCGTCTGTCCCGCCCCGGTCACCTCGGGCTTGCGATTACCCGCGAGCTGGTGGACAAGATGGGCTGGCGACTCATCGCCCGGAACCACCCCGACGGCGGCTGTATCATAACCCTCCTATTCCCCCATCATGATTAAAGTATTGCTGATAGACGATTCTTCCGTCTTTGCCCTGGGCCTCCGGATGGCCCTGGAGCGGAACAGCGACCTCCACCTGGCCGGCCATGTGACCACGTCCGGCGAAGCCGTGGCCTGGCTGAACGCCCACCCGGAAGTGGATGTGGCCATCGTGGACATCACCCTGGAACAGCAGACCGACGGCCTGACCCTCCTGGGCATCCTCCGGGAAGCCTTCCCGCACGTGGCCGCCCTGGTGCTGTCGCACTATAAGATTCCGGCCTATATCATCCAGTCCATTACCTATGGTGCACGGGGTTACCTGGCCAAGGATTCCGCCCCGGCCGAAATTGCCGCTGCCATCCGGAGCATCGCCAACGGGAACGGCGTCTTTTTCGGCACCACCCTCCCGAACAAGGAGATTATCCGCCTGTTCGGCGGAGAAGAAAACCTGAACGCCCGGCGTCCGCAGGACCTTTCTCCCAAGGAACTGCAAGTGCTTCAATTGGTTACGAGCGGATACAGCAACGCACAGATAGCCACGGCCCTGGGCGTTGCCACCACTACGGTGGATAGTTATAAGGAACGGATCAAAACCAAATTCGGCCTGGACACCCTGGTGGAATGCGTGGCCCATGCCGTCGCCTCCCATCTGGTGGAGGTGTAAAGGTTTAGTCCAGCATCCTGCCGTCGGAAGGGTCCAGGTGGTGCCAGGAACCGTCTTCCAGTTGGATGTACAGGCTGGGCTCGTCCTTGTACTTGAAATCCTTTAAATTGTTGTACAGACGCTCTCCCTCCAGGTTGAAGATGGAGTATCCTTCCTTGTCTTTTTTCAGGAAGGAGCCGATGATAAGGGCGTGCTTCGGAACAACCCGGATGTAGGCATACCGGGCCTCAAAGGCATAGGCCCTGTCCAGCGAATTCCCGGACTCCACAATCGGGACCAGTTTGTCATCCTCTATTTTGTACACGCCGCACTCACCGTTGCAGGACCACTTCCGGGTGGGATAATCGATCTGCTTGTCCCATCGGAAGCCCCAGTAAACGACTACCAGGCCCTGGGCCTCGGGAACATAGTCGTCTCCTTCCAGAAAATCCACTTCTGTCGGAGGCAGGAAGTATAGCGAACTTCCCTTTTTGTCAATGACCGGAGACGTGACCCAGGTTTTGGTCTCGTTATTCCAAATGGCCGTAACGGGAGCATCCTTGGTCCATTTGTCTTTCCCGATTTTGATCTCATAAGGACCCATCTTCTTTCCCAGGTTCTTATTCTGCATCTGGGCATTCATGGCCGCGGGGACAAACAGGAGCGAAGCCAGCGCAAATAATGCTAATCGTTTCATAATCAAATCAATATAAATCTGAATAGTTCATGATGGGGCCCGTATAGCCTTTCAGGCCCGGATTTACATAATGATAAGTTTTGCCGGAAGGCAGTTTCACATCCATCTCGGCAATTTGGGCAAAGTGCTGATAGATGAAGATTTTTGCAGTCTGTAGCAGGTCCTTGGTCCGGACCGATGCAAGCGCCTGGCGGAAGGCCGGGCCGTCCTCAATGGGCACAGTCAGGTAATAGATAGGGATGGCCGACAGGTTGCTGGTAAACGGGAAGGCACCCTTTTCGGCATCGTAGTCGTGCCAGTTGATGGTCATGCCGGTATTCGTCCCCACGGCCTTGTCCAACATGGACCGCAGGAACAACAGCGGAAATCCTTCCATTTTCTTATCGATATATGCCTCGTTGGCGGCGGGATCGGCCAGGCGGGCCTCGAACTGGGCCTGCGTTTCAAACTCGTCCTTCTTCTCGCCGTACCCCTTGCGCTGCCCCCGGGCAATCATGAAATAATCCGTGGTCTTGAGGGAATTCAGGTAAAGGTAGAGGTCCTTCCGGTCCAGGATCAGGGGCTCCAGGATGTATGTGCCGTCCGTCCAATGCTTTACGCCCCACTTCCCGTCTTTCTTCACAAAGAACATCTTCTTTCCCACGTATTCGTTGTTGAGCGGAGAGAAATTAACCAGTTCCGTGTCGTGGTCCACGATCTGGATGCCCTCGAACTCGGGCTCCAGCACGGTTTCTCCCTTGGCGTTGGCAAAGCCGTACAGGCCGTCCTGGCAGAATACGAAACCGTCCGGGGTAAAGGTCACTTCGTCATAAACGGCATCGGTCCGGACCCCGTCGTTGGTCAGGACAAAATACTTGTCCTCTCCATCCCGGCGGGCAGAAACGCCGTATTCGTCCACGTGCATACTGGCATGGACAAAAGGCAGGATCACCTCGCCTTTGGTGTTGACAAGGCCGCAATTGCCGTCGTCGGCCGCCGCCCAGGTCCACTTGGTTTTGGCGGTGATGGTTCCCACATCTTTGTATTTTACGGGAACCAGTTCCTTTCCGTCATCGTCGATGATGCCGGCGTGGCCGCCTTTCCAGACAATGGACTGCTTGTTGTAGAACTGGATGCTGTCGAACTGAGGCGCAGCCAATTCTTTCAGGGTGATGGGGTGTTTCTTGATTTCCGAAGGACCGGAACGGGCCACCTTGTACAGACCCCAGACAGGCTGGCCGGCCGGGCTGTTCTTCTGCAGCATCACCTTGTCCGATTTCAGGCTGAACTCCACATCCGTGGCCGGGAAGGGGGCGATGACCGAGGAATGCCCTTTGTAGCACATCGTACCCAATCCGAACTCATAGACATTCCATTCCGTCGAGGTGTTCCCTTTCTTGGTAACTTTCTGACAGGTAATGGCATACGGGTTGTTCATAAACTCGCCCATATAGATTTGCTCAAACTGCGGTTCCAACACCCAGAAGCCCGAAGTGGGCTGGGGGTCGCGGCCCGATTTGTTGAAGACATAGGCATTGTGCCAGATTCCCTTCTTGCCTGTCTTGGGGTCCCGCAGCACCACGCAGGTGTGGTCGTCGTCTCTTTGGTACTGGGTCGTGAACGAAACTTGTCCGCCGAAATTGTCGTTCCGGTAGTAATTGTTGTCTCCGCTGCTATGATCCATCGCGTTGGTGAGCAGGCTCGACAGGGCGCTTCCCAGCGCCATCGAGCCGGCGCTCAGGGCCGTGGCGGTCAAAGCCGAGGAAACCGAAGCGGAAGAAGAGGAACTGCCGCCGCCCGAGCCCTGGCTCCTATAGTAGGGGCACCAGGTTTCATGCTGCCAGGGGTAGGTAATGTTACCCATGGTGATGCCGCAGTGAGGGCAATGTTTCTTTCCGGCGGTAGGATTGGTTGTGGGATTCACAACAGCCTGGCCCTGACTTAGGCCAGCCTGCGCATGAGCAGAGACACCCGCCACCAGCATGAGCCCGCCCAGCAGGATTCGCAAAAAAAAGCCGTGATTCATACTGCACCTGTTTTTTGCAAATGTAGCCATTCAGATGGAGCGTCTTGTGGTGCCGTTCACCACAGGGAGCAAAAGATATTTGCTTTTCTTCCAGACTTATGATACCTTTGCTCCTGGCAAAACCCCGGGAGAATCACACCGATGGAACAAACGAACTACCCGCACATAGACCTTTCGGCCTGGACACAGGTGGGCGAAGGCGGCAATGGCAAGACGTATGAGAATCCGTCTCGTCCGGGTGTTATCTTGAAAGTCAACAACGCCCGGTTAAGCACATTGGAGGCCGTAAAGCACGAGTACGACGTATCCAAGGCAGTGGAAAGCCTGGGACTGCCCGTTCCGGCCATGCATGAGATGGTCCGCGTAGGTGACGTCTATGCCTCCATCTCCGAGCTCGTCCCAAACAAGAAATCCTTATCCCGCATCTGCCACGACGAGCCGGAACGGATTGAAGAAATGGCCCGCCTCTTATGCCAGAAAGGGAAGGAACTTTTTGCGACGCCGTGCCATACGGATTTCTTCCCCAGCCGGAAGGAGCAGGTCCTCAGCGCCATCGACCGGGCTGGATTCGTAAGCAAGAAAAACCGCCGGATGATTCGTGCATTTGCCGAATCCGTTCCGGAAAATAGCCACTGCGTCCACGGGGATTTCCAGCCCGGCAACATCCTACTGTCCGGAGAGCAGACCTACTGGATAGACCTGGACCGCTTCGCTCATGGCGATCCCCTGTTCGATATCGGCCACCTGTTCCAGATTTGCCAGGTATATTCCTCCATGAAACAGGTCCAGGGGATCTTCCACATGACGCAAGCACAACTCCATCGCTTCTGGGATGCCTTTGCCCGGGAATACACCGGACAGGAGGACCATGCGGCATTCGACCATCTCTGCGGCAAATTCGCCTGCATGGATATCATCTTGCGCACCCACTTCGTCAAACCGACCTTCGCGGAAAAGATCTTCTTTGGAATCTTTGTCCGGAAACTGGTAAAAACATACTTCTCCGATGAATCGTAAATTCCTCTTGATAATGGCCGTCCTAATTCCCACAAGCGTTTTCGCCCAGCAGTTTCTTCCGGTAAAAGGAATTGTGAACGCACGGGACCTGGGCGGTTATACGATGCTGGACGGCCGGATTGTCCAAAGCGGCAGGCTCCTTCGGGCGGCCCACCTCGCCGATGCCACGGATGAAGACATCCGCAACCTTGAGCGTCTTCCCGTTACTGCAGTCATCGATTTCCGAAAAGAACAAGAGAAAATGGGCAAAGTGGACCGGGAGGTTCCCGGCGCCCGCTATACGAGCCTTCCCGTCGATCCCAGCGGCAACGCCATGGCAACGGCCACCGAAGAGGAAAAGAAAAAGTTCTCCGGACAGAAGAAATTCGACGTCAGGAAGGTCATCGTGTTTGCCGCCTTTAACAAAAAAGCCCAGGCCGTTGCACGGGAAATGTATCCGACGCTGCTTTTCGATCCGGACTGCCAACAGCAGTTCGCCCGCTTTTTCCGGCTGGTCCTGGAAACCGATCACGGTGCCGTCCTCTTCCACTGCACCCAGGGGAAAGACCGTACCGGCATCGCATCGGCCCTGCTGCTGGCTGCATTGGGTGCCGATCGGGAAACCATCGTGGCCGATTTCGACGCGACCAACCGGGTCTATGAGAAAGACGTGCGAAAGTACTCCCGGCGCGTGAAGTTCTGGGGCGGCAAGGAAGAAGAAGTGGGCGTCGTCAAGGCCTTCCTGGGCTGCAACACGGAGAATTTCATCAAGGCGCTGGACCGGATTGATCAGGAATTCGGCTCCCTCCAGGCCTACCTCAAAGGGCCCATCGGCCTCACCGACGCCGACATCCAAACCCTCCGCGAGCGCTATCTGGCGCGGTAAAGGACATAGAATGAATTGGCGGCAATAACTAGAATAACTCTGGTACTCGGCACCAACAAAAAACGCCACCAGATGCAAGTGGCCTGTCACCAACTGCTTTTTAGGATAATCATCTATTCCCGAACGCCATCAGTTCCTTCACGATTTCTTCCGAATCGTCGTGAATGCTGAGCGGGAGATTCTTGTATCGCCCTTTGGCCTGCAGGCCTTCGAGGAAGGGATAGACAGGCACATCTTCTGTCCAGAATTTGCGTCCGAGGAAAATCATGGGGCTGGCGAATCCGAAAGAGAGGTAGTGGTTCTGGGCGGCGTCCTGGAAGATTTCCTGGAGCGTGCCGGCGCTGCCGGGGGAGTAGATGATGCCTCCGAACGCGAGGGTCAGGAGGCCGTCTTCGCGGAGGCTGTTTTCGAAAAGTTTTGCGATGTGGGATGCGAAGGCGGCCGATGGTTCGTGGCCGTAGAGCCAGGTGGGGATGCTGAGACTCTCATAGGGCCCGCGGGGGTATTTCTCCATGACCCGGAATGCGGTGGAAAGCCACCCGGCGTCATCGAATGAGGGAGAATCGGACAGTATCCGGAAGGCATCTTCCGTTTCTTTTTCCGTGCGTCCGGCGAGCCATGCGCCCAGGTGAGTGGCCTCCATCGCGCCCGGGCCTCCTCCGCTCATCATCAGGAAACCTTTTTCGGTGAGCGTTTTGCTCAGGAGGGCGACCTGGCGGAACATCGCGTCCGTACGCAGAAGGGCGTGTCCGCCCATTATCCCAACACTCTTTCTGGGGTCGCGTCCTTCCAGAAAGCGGTTAAGAGCCTGGCGGATGGCATGGTCGTGCAAGGCCCGCCGTTTGGCCTCCTGCCCGGTGACGGCATGCTTGCCGGTGTCGATGTAGTGCCGGTACACCTTGGCATCGTAGCATTGGCCGAGGGTGGTTTCATCGGACGCGTCGTACCCGGCGTAGAGTTCTTTGACGCTGTACAAGGTTTCGCGTGTGGTGGAATAGGGGGTCTTGTGCCTGGCGGCGGTCTTTGGCTTGCTGTAGTCGGGCGCGGTCATGGTATTTTGTTTTGTGAAGTACAAATATAGGAATAATTGGCATTTTCCTTGCCACGATGCCGGCAAGGTACTAATTGTAGCGGGAGTGGGGATGGAATTGAATACGATCTTCCACCTCTATGACAAGAGCAAACTATCCAAAAACTTGCAGAATTACTCCGGACTACTTGCCGGCTATCTGCATTTGACGCCTCTTGAGGGCGGTGAGAATGCTGCGCTCGGCCATCGGGGTAAGGCCGGTGAAGGTGGTCTTGGACTTCAATTCGCCAAGAGACATCTCTAGAAGCAACTTGGCTATGCATTCATCTGCGAATGAGTTGGTAACGATGTCCACGCCGGAGAAATCAAGCACAACTTTCTCATCCCCGTCCAGCAGCGGCCGAAGGTTGGCCCTTATTTGGGCTCCCAGGAGACGTGTCCCCATACTGTCTCCGTATGCTGAAAACTTAAATACTCTCATTCTACCAAAGATTTTCAAGCCCTGAATCATTGTCCAGGAACAATTCATCAAACTCCTCAGCTGGATCTGTCTTGTGGTCAACCACCATACCCGGATCGATTACCATATTGGAGCGCAGTTCAAAATAAACAATTGTTCCCTGCCAGGGTTCAGATTCGGTTATGGCCATATCTCCATTGGCCGACAATGTATGATTGCCGGAGCGTATTATCAATTTATGACCGGCCGTGTTAATTAATTTGGAAGTGGAATACAAGCCAAACCCCATTCCTTTACCATCGGAGACTTTGTCTCTGATACAATACTTAAGGGCTTCCTGCTCCGAAATATCCGTATAATCCTGATTCTGGGCCAGGGAAGATAGGATTCCCATCCCGTCATCGGCCACCAGAATTTGAATTAGATGCTGTGCTTCGGAATAACTGGTAATGACAATTCCATTCGTTTTTCCGGAATGGATGAGCACATTATCCATCACTTCGTAGAAACAATAACTCATTGCCTGAAGAAGAGAAGTCTCCACTTCGGGTTGATGAATCAACACTTCCACCAAACGGCGATACACCTGCTGGATGTTCTTCTCGTCGAACATCTCAATACAGATATTGCCGCTTTCAGCAAAGTATTGATGAAGTAATGTATCTACGTTCATGTTCGGTTATGCGGATAACCCACATCTTTGCAAAGATAACGATTCTTGCAAAAAGAATGAAAAAAGAGTTGATATTTCTCTCTTGGAGAGTGCTGTGTTATCCTGGTTGTGCTGTGCCCAAGGAGCTTTGCTACTACCTCCAGGCGTTTTCCTCTGTTCAGGCACCTGATAGCATAGGTGTGTCTGGCGACGTGGGAGAAGATAGGTTTGTCTATCCCGCATAGGTCTCTTATGGCTTTTTGAGGGGGACTTTCCATGCCCCATCCACCAAAAAGGCCGTTTTGGTGGATGGCGAAGGCAAAAGGATGGCGAAGGCTGGACGTTCCAACAAAAAACCGCCGCTTGCAAAGCGCCGGAGCCAAAGCGCAGCGGTGCACAGAAGCAATCGGCGATTAAATATCGTTATCCGTTTACTGCTTCACTGACAGCGGCAGGTCCTGCTGCGTGAGGTAGAACATGTAGAGGACGACGGGTTTGGTGCCGCGGTTCTCGCCATGGTGAACGGTGCCTACCATCTCGACGACGGCCTCGCCCTCATGCACCACCTTCTCCAAACCGTCCTCGCTGATGATGGTCAGGTCTCCCTGCACCAGGATACCGAAGTTCATCACGGGATGATAATGCATCCCTAACCGCTGCCCTGCAGGAATCTCGTATTTTATCCCCACAATCTCGGGGCGGCCCTGTAGGTAGTCGGGCAGATCTACGCCATCCCAGCTCTTGTCGGTGCGTATCAGTTCCGTCGTTACAACTTTCGCCTCGGCTTCATTTGCGTTAGCCTGACCGCATGAGGTCAGGAAAACACTTGCTGTCGCTGCACCGCAGATTGTCAAGATAGTGGCCAGCATCCAATTAATGATTTTCTTCTGCATTTTAGTGTTTCTAAACCTTACAAAGTTAATTTATTTCTTACACTTTTCAAAAAACTGCCGAAGACTGAGCATGGCGGCGGTGAAGAAGTTCAATATACAAGGTCTTGATTTCATCAGAAAGGAATGAGCGCTGAATCTCTTCCTCAAACTTGGGAAGGAGGTCCACATACTTCTTCTTGACACGGTCAAAAACGATTTCCGGTACGCCGCATGTGCGGTATGCGTTCCTGAAGTCAGCATCCTTCATACGCTTCTTCTTCCCGTTGAGAATGAGGGCTAACTCTTCGTCATCGACAGGATTGTTTATGGCGGCATTTAACAGGTCGTATGCCGGAGTGAGCACGGGCTCGCCGGCAGGAGAATATAGCGAAAAGTTCTTTAGGTGCATATCGTTATTCCCTGTAAGCCAGGAGAAATACACCAGCTCCAGAAAATCGACCATATCCAACTGGGCATTGGCCGAGTACTTGCGAATAGCCTTTCCTATCTGCTCGTAGGAACTGCGATACTTGTGCTCGGTCTGGCGCTCCGTGAGCTGGCACATATCTTCCATCGCAATCTTCTCACCATCGGCCTTGCGGTCAATCCGCTTGGTCAGATAGCCGATGCTGCCGTCTTTCATGCGGATGAGCGTGTGCGGGACAATCTTGATTTTTGCGATTTCAGCCAGATGCATAGTCAAGTCTTCATTCTCGGGCAGCATCGCAAAGCGTTCCGTCTGCGGCTTGAAGATATAATCCCCCCAAAGGCCGACGATGGTCAGTTTCTGGGAGTCCTTGTGCTTATCCAGATTCAAGGACAGTTTGGGCTGGACGCCGGTCAAAGTGGCCTGCGACCGGATGACCTGGGCCGCCAATTCATCCATCTGCGCACGTGTGTAATCGAGCGAAGGAGCCGTGTGAGTTCCGAAGAACTTCCGGCAACAGGATTTGTGGAAATCGACCTCTCCGGGCTCGAGTTCCTTATAGCAATACAAGCACTTACTCATCGCCTTCCTCCTTTATGGGAATTACACTTACCGCGCCGATACAGTCCTTGCAACATAGAAGAAGCAGGGCAAATCTGTCCAGCTCGCTGATATCCGTATTGCGCAGTGCTACATCCAGAAGCCATCCTTCGGGAATGAGGCCGTCGAAGAACGGGAAAAGAACCTTAGACTGATATGGCTTGTCGGTCAACGGTAGAGTCAGGCTGACGGGCGCGGATGCAGCATCGGCAAGATACTCTTCGTTATATGAGAACTCATATCCCTCATCTGTTTCTTTCAAGATGCCGGCGTTTATCCCTTTATATTGAATCAATGCTTTACTCATCTTACCTTCTTTTGAGGAATCAGTTCATATCCAAACAGGTTGAACACTTGGGCAACCTTGTCCAGACGGACGGTAGCCTTGCCTTGTTCCAATTCGCGCACGAAATTCAGGCCTACGCCTGATTTCATCGCCAGGTCCACCTGCGTGAGACCGTGCTCTTTCCGCAAGGATTTCAAAATTGAAGATATGGGGTTGCTATTCATAATTACATTCGTTCGGATGCAAATATACGAAATAATTATCATATTACATCACAACGAATGTAATTTTTGCAAATAAGGGCCAAGTGCATCCGAAAGGATGTAATTTTTGAGGGGGACCTTCCATGCCCCATCCACCAAAAGGGCCGTTTTGGTGGATGGTGAAGGCAAAAGGATGGCGAAGGCAGTCCACACAAAAAAACCGCCGCTTGCAAAGCGCCGGAGAACGACCTTGCCGGCTCCGCCAAACTGATGAACTTCTTTGACGCCGGCATCGCCATCGGCCAAAGCGCCAAGAGTTCGGAACTCCGCTATGTCAAACAGGTTAAAGTCCGCACCGGATTGAACAAGTACGATGGCGAGAAGGTTCTTCTCTTCAAGCTGAAGCAGGAACAAGGTTACACCCAGTTCATCTATGAAGACACGGTGAGTGAGGCCGATCATCTTCGCCAGAAGAATGCCCTCACTGAAGCCGAAGACCTCCAGGAGCTTATTGACCTCCAAGCCCAGAACAAGACCGTGCGGGAAATTGCTGCAGAAACCGGCTTTGCCCCTACCACCGTCCACCGCAAGATTAAGAAGGCTCTGGAGCTCGGTTACAAACCTTCCTGTTCTGTTCCGTTCCACAGTGGAGCGGAACAAGCGGAACAGTTTAATAATTGAAAAATATTTAGCCGTGAACGATATTTTTTGTATCTTCGCGGCTGGATATTTTTATTACTTATGAAATCACTCATTATTGCAAGGGAAAGAGAGCAGGCCACGCTCAAAAGGTTGTTAGAAGAACCCACAGCGCAGTTTTTGGCTGTTTACGGCAGGCGTCGTATAGGAAAAACGTTTCTGATTCGGGAGTACTTTGATGACAACTTTGCTTTCCGGCATACTGCCGTCTCTCCATTGGAATTGGAGAATAAAGACAAGAAACTTCTTTACAAAATACAGTTGGAGGAGTTCGCCCATTCCCTAGAGAAATACGGAGCGCAATTGGACGGCCCTCTTGTAAGCTGGTTTGACGCCTTTCATAAACTGGAAGATATGCTTGACCGCAAAAGGTCCAAGAAAAAGATGGTGGTTTTCATTGATGAAATGCCTTGGCTCGATACGGCCAAATCCGGATTCATGTCTGCCTTCGAGCACTTTTGGAACGATTGGGGCTGTGCCAAGCATAATCTTCTTTTGATTGTTTGCGGTAGTGCTACTACCTGGATGTTGGACAAACTCATCAACAATAAAGGCGGGCTTTATGGACGCACCAATAGGGAGATGCATATGCATCCTTTCACTTTGAACGAGACGGAGCGATATTTCAAGTCTAGGAATATCACAATGGACCGCTATGATCTTGCCCAGACCTATATGATTATGGGCGGAGTAGCGTATTATATGTCTTTCTTTGAGCCCGGGAAATCCCTTGCCGATAATATTGACGATATCTTCTTCCGGGAGGGTGGCTTTCTCCGTGCAGAGTATGACCGTCTCTTTACGTCTTTGTTTGCCGACAATGAGAACTACAGGAAAATAGTTGAGGCACTCTCTGGGCTTAGGTATGGTGCCACGCGTGAGCAAATCTCCAACGTTACCGGCATCTCGGAGGGGGGAACTCTAAGCACAATGCTCAAAGCTCTCGTAAAGAGCGACCTGGTCTCTACTTATTATAACTTTGGAGAAACCAAGCGGAACCTCTACTACAAACTCACAGATATGTTCTGTCTCTTTTATCTTGGTTTTGTCAGCAAGAATCCCTCCAATAATCCACATTTCTGGCGAGACAATCAGGCTTCTCCGAAGCTCAACCGTTGGCGGGGAATCGCCTTTGAAGATGTTTGTTTTGTCCATCAGGAGCAGATTAGAGTCTCGCTTGGTATCGCTGGAGTCCAGGCAGAGATATACCCCTGGCGAGCGACAGCAGATGGCGATGTGCCAGGCGCTCAGATAGACATGCTTATTGACAGAGCAGATCGTGTAGTGAATCTTTGCGAGATGAAATTCACTCGTGGTGACTTTGCCATAGACAAAGATTATGATGCCAAATTGCGGAATAAAATAGATGCACTATTGACAGCCACCAAGAACAAGATAAACATCCAGCCTACGCTAGTTACTACGTATGGCCTTAAGATGAACATGTATAGCAACCGCATCCAACGGGTTGTGACCATGGACGCGTTGTTTGAGAAGGCTATTTAATTGGCTCACAAAGGGCTCATATACAAGGGCGGTTCGTCCACCAAAAACGCCGTTTTGGTGGATGGCGAAGGCGAAAGGATGGCGAAGGCAGCCAAGGATGGCGAAGGCTGGACGTTCCAACAAAAAACCGCCGCTTGCAAAGCGCCGGAGACATATAGGAAGTTTCGTCTGTGAGATGGGACATAGCCAACCAAGACTTATATGTGATGTTTGCACCTCTTTGAGGTACTGATTGTAGCGGGAGTGGGTCACGATCCCACGACCTCCGGATTATGAATCCGACGCTCTAACCAGCTGAGCTACCCCGCCGTACCGTAGAAGGCACAAAAAAAGTTGAGATAGAAGGATTCGAACCCTCACTGACAGAGCCAGAATCTGTAGTGCTACCATTACACCATATCTCAATGTACCCGCCTGAAAAGGAATCCTTCCCATTTGGGACTGCAAAAATAGATATATTTTGCGATTCTGCAAAATTTTCCGACCATTTTTTCAGAATCTATCCCGCAGCCGGTCAGGCACGGCGGCGAAGGAGGCACAGGCCGAGGAAGGTAAAACCGGCATTGAGCAGCAACAACTCATAGCTGAATTTGTAGCCGCCGAACCAGCGCTCGGAGTTCAGCTGGAGCACCAGGCAGAGCAGCGGGGCCAGGAAAGCCACCAGGGGAACCCAGCGGTCACGGACCTTCCAGCGGGTCAGGATGCCGAAGGCGAACATGCCCAGCAGGGGCCCATACGTATAACTGGCCAGCTTGTACACCGCATCAATCGCACTGGTATTGTTCAGCAGGTTGAACACCACGATCGTCACGCCCATCAGCACCGCCATCGCGATGTGCACCTTCTTCCTAACGGATGTAACCTGCGCATCGCTCTTGCCGGCCGTGCCGATGATGTCGATCGTAAACGAGGTTGTGAGCGAGGTCAGGGCCGAGCCGCCGGCGGAATAGGCGCAGGACACCAGTCCGATGATGAACAGCACGCCCACCACGGGAGGCAGCAGGCCGGAGGTGGCCACCGCCGGGAAAAGCTTGTCACCCGTCTCGGTGATTCCGTTATGCGCGGCGAAAACGGACAGCAGCACACCCAGCGAAAGGAACATCGCGATGACCACAATCTGCAGGATGACGCTCACCACCAGGTTCTTCTGCGAATCGCGCACATTCTTGCAAGCCAGGGTCCGCTGCATCAGATCCTGGTCCAGCCCCGTCATGGCAATGACCGTAAACAAGCCCCCCAGGAACTGTTTCCAGAAGAACTGCGGATGGTTTACATCATCGAACCAGAACACCCGCGAAAGGCCGCTGTCGCCGATGGTGGACAGGATGCCGTGTCCGTCCAGCCCCAGGTCACGGGCGATAAACACGATGCACAGCACCACGGAAACAATCATGCAGAAGGTCTTGAGCGTATCGCCGCTGATGACGGATTTCACGCCGCCGCGGAAGGTATAGGCCAGGACGATGAGCATGGAAACCACCACATTGAGCCAGAACGGGAGGCCAAAGGGGTCGAACACCAGCAACTGCAGGGTCAGGCAGACCAGGAATAGCCGCACCGAAGCGCCCAACATCTTGGAAATGAAGAAGAACCACGCGCCCGTCTTATACGAACTCACCCCGAAACGCTGGTCCAGGTAGCCGTAAATGGACACCAGGTTCAGGCGGAAATATATGGGCGTCAGCACAAAGGCAATTACCAGGTACCCCACGAAAAAGCCCAGGCACATCTGCAGGTAGCCGAATCCGGATACGCCCACCATCCCCGGGACCGATACATAGGTAACGCCGGACATCGTGGAGCCGATCATCGCGAAAGCCACCACCCACCATTGGGTTTTGCGGGCGCCGGTAAAGAAGCCGGCGTTGTCGTTGCCGCGGCCCGAAAGCCAGGAAACCACCATCATCGCCGCAAAGTAGGCGATGACCGTCAAAAGGACTGCTGTTGCACTCATATCGGATTGTTTTCTGCGAGGGCTGCGCGGACCGCGTCCTCAACCTGCGCCGCCAAGGCTTCGTCCCCGGCCGTAACCGGTGCCGCGAATGACAGGACCTGGAGAATTCTCGCTTCCGTTTCCGGAATGCCCCGCGAACGCATATAGAACTGTTCATCTTCATTCAGCCGGCCCACGGTGGCGCCATGCGAGCACTGCACGTCGTCGGCATAAATCTCCAGCTGGGGAAGGGTTTCGATGTGCGCCTCGTCGGACAGCAGGAGGTTGTGGTCTTCCTGATAGGCCTGGGTTGCCCCGGCTCCCGGTTCCACCACCACCCGGCCGTAGAAACGGGCTCGCGCACGGCCGCCGGCGATGCCCCGGAAGGTCTGGCGGGAGGTACAACCCGCCACCCGGTGATGCACCAGGATGCGGATATCGACCTGTTCGTCGGCGGTGCTCATATACAGGCCGGTCACCTCCAGCGAAGCACCCTCGCCCACGAGGTCCACCGCCACGTCAATCTGGCGCGATTCGCCCGGAAGGACGATGTAGCGTAACACCAGCTGCTCGCCCGCACCCACGGTGTAGCGTTCCTGTTCCATATCAGAAGCTGTCAAAGCCTTTACGCTCAATCAAATCTACCAGCTCGCGGCCACCCGTGGCAACGATGCGGCCGTCCTTGAGGACATGCACCACATCGGGCACCACGTACTCCAGCAGTTTCTGGTAGTGGGTAATGATGATGGCAGCCTTTTCCGGTGTGTGCAGGGCATTTACGCCATCGGCCACAATCCGCAAGGCATCCACGTCCAGTCCGCTGTCGGTCTCGTCCAGGATGGAGAGCACCGGATCCAGCATGGCCATCTGGAAAATCTCGTTGCGTTTTTTCTCGCCGCCGGAGAACCCCACGTTCACCTCCCGTTTGGCGAATTCGCCTTTCATCTGCACGAAAGCCATTTTTTCTTTCATCAGTTTCAGGAACTCGGCCCCCTTCATGGGTTCCTCGCCGCGGGCCTTTCGGGCCGAATTCACGGCCGTCTTCATGAAATTGGTAATGGTGACGCCGGGAATCTCGACCGGGTACTGGAACGACAGGAAAAGCCCCTCCCAGGCCCGTTCTTCCGGGCTGAGGGCCAGCAGGTCGCGACCCCGGAAAGAGGCGCTGCCGGCCGTTACCGTATAATCCGGACGTCCCGCCAGCACGGCGGAGAGGGTGCTTTTGCCCGCCCCGTTGGGCCCCATCACGGCATGAATCTCGCCCGGACGGATGTCCAGGTTGATTCCCTTGAGAATCTCGCGCTCGCCGATGGAAGCGTGCAGGTCCTTGATGGACAGTAAAATATCACTCATGCTATTCATTATTCTTGTACAAACGCACCCAGGTGGCCAGCGACCACAGGCCATTGGCCAGGTAGAGGCCGCACACAATGGGCATAAACACGTGACCCACACTCAGATGCAGGATGATCTGGGTGATGTTCACCAGCAGCCAGGCCATCCAGCAGTCCCATTTCTTGAGGGCCGAAAGCAGCTGCGCCACCAGGATGAGTACCGTCACGCAGGAATCCAGATAAGGATGCGGGTCGTTCGGGAAAAGGCTGTCCAGCAGCCAGCCCCACACCCCCGCGATGAGGAAGACGGAGCCGATGGCGAAGAACCGTTCCGTCCACGAAAGCATGGAGACTTTCAAGGCCGTAGGGTCGCCGGCACTCTGCTCGTTTTCCCGCGGATGGGTCCACCGCCAATGTCCCAGCACGTTGATAGCCAGGGATATCGGCTGCAGCAGCAGGCTTGCGTACAGGTTTTTGTTCCAAAACAGGAGGAAGAGGGCCGTCGTGTACAGGTAGCCCACCCAGAAATTATACTTGGAGTTGCGGCCGGCCAGGAACACGCAGGTTAATCCCAGCACCGAGCTCACCAGGTCAATCAGCAATACCGGCTTGCCGGCGAGCTCAAAAATAACAATATCAAGTCCGTTCATATTCTTTGTTTATCCGACTGATCCCTCCAGCGATACCTGGAGGAGTTTTTGTGCTTCCATGGCGAATTCCATCGGCAGGCGGGAAAGCACTTCCCGGGCATAACCGCCCACAATCAGACCCACCGCATCTTCGGCGCCGATTCCCCGCTGCTGCAGGTAGAACAGCTGGTCCTCGCTGATCTTGGACGTGGTTGCCTCGTGTTCCACCACCGCCGTGGGGCAGAGACCCTGGATCACGGGGAAGGTATGCGCCCCGCAATTCGGTCCGATGAGCAGGCTGTCGCACTGCGAGAAATTGCGGGCCCCCACGGCGCCCGGATTCATGCGGACCAGGCCGCGATAGCTGTTCTGGCTGCGGCCGGCGCTGATTCCCTTGCTTACGATGCGGCTCTTCGTTCCCCGGCCCAGATGAATCATCTTGGTTCCCGTATCGGCCTGCTGGAAATTGTTCGTCACCGCCACGGAATAGAACTCCGAAGAAGAATAATCCCCCTTGAGGATGGTAGAGGGGTATTTCCAGGTGATGGCCGATCCCGTCTCCACCTGGGTCCAGCTCAAGTGGCTGCCGCTCCCCTTGCACAAGCCGCGCTTGGTGACCAGGTTCAGGATCCCGCCGCGCCCCTGGGCATCGCCCGGATACCAGTTCTGTACCGTGCTGTATTTGACATCCGCGTCTTTTTCGACCACGATTTCCACCACGGCCGCATGGAGCTGGTTTTCATCCCGCATCGGTGCGGTACAACCCTCCATGTAGCTTACGTACGAGCCTTCATCGGCCACGATCAGCGTGCGCTCGAACTGTCCGGTGCCGCTGGCGTTGATGCGGAAATAGCTGCTCAGTTCCATCGGGCAGCGGACCCCTTTGGGGATGTAGCAGAACGAGCCGTCGGAAAAAACGGCGCTGTTCAGCGCGGCGAAATAATTGTCGGATACCGGCACCACGGACGCCAGGTGCTTGCGCACCAGGTCCGGATGTTCGCGCACCGCCTCGGAGAAGGAGCAGAAGATGATGCCCTTTTCGGCCAGCGTCTTGCGGAAGGTGGTTTTGACCGACACCGAATCGAAGACCGCATCCACGGCCACCACGCCGGCCAGGGCTTCCCGCTCGTGCAGGGGGATGCCCAGTTTCTCGAAGGTTTCGGCCAGGGCCGGATCGATTTCTTTGGGGCGGTCGGCATCCTTCTTGGGTGCCGCGTAATAGATAATATCCTGATAGTCAATGGGCGGCATCTTCAGGTGACCCCAAGACGGCTGCTCCATCTTCTGCCATTTGCGGAAGGCGTCCAGGCGGAAATCCAGCAGCCATTGCGGCTCTTCCTTCAAGGCCGAAATGCGACGGATGATGTCTTCGTTCAGGCCTTTGGGGATAAAGACCTGCTGCACATCCGTCACAAACCCTTCCTTGTATTCCTGGGAGGTGAATTCCTGTATGATTTTATCAGATTCTTTCACAAATACTTACATTTTCAGCAAATCGGCCAGAACGATGGCCGTCACGGCCTCGACAATGACCGGGGTCCGCAAGGCGAAACAGGTGTCATGACGGCCGGGAATCACCAGCGTATCCATTTCCTTGCGGGCAAAATTCCAGGTCTTCTGCGGTTTCCCGATACTGGAGGTAGGCTTGAACGCCACGCGGAACACCACCGGATTCCCGTTGGTGATGCCGCCGTTCACGCCACCCGCGCCGTTTTTGGACGGATGCACGGAAAAAGGCTGGCTCACGTCGTCGAAGGGATCGTTGTGCTGCGAGCCGCGCATGCGGGCCGCGGCGAAACCGTCGCCGAATTCAATGCCGCGCACGCCCGGGATGGAGAACACGGCATGCGAAACCAGGCTTTCCACCGAATCGAAGAAGGGTTCGCCGAGGCCGGCGGGCACCCGGTCCACCGTGCATTCAACGATTCCGCCCACCGAATCCTGCGAGCGGATGGCATCGTCCAGCACCTTGCGCCAGATATCGGCCGCCGAGAGGGAGGCTTCCTCCCCCGGTACCGGATAGCGGTCGCCCGTTCCGTGTGCCGCGGGATCCCGGGAGACCACGCCGCCCAGGCTCTCGTTCTCGTCGTTGCGCAGTTTCTCGCCTTTGGCGGGTTTTCCGCCTTCATCGGCCAGGAAATCCGATGCGCAACCGGTCTTGATGCAGCCGCAACGGAAGAGGTCGGCAAGGGCCGCTTCGCGCGTAACGCCTCCAACTTCAATCAGTTCCGCATTCACCTGGCAGCCGATCATCTTCTTGGCCACCACACCGGCTGCCACCAGGGGCAGGGTGATCCGGCCGGAGAAATGCCCGCCGCCGCGCGGATCGTTGAAATCCATCCACTTGACCGAAGCCGTATAGTCGGCATGGCCGGGACGGGGAATATCATTAAAAAGCTTATAGTCCGTAGAACGGGTGTTCCGGTTATGGAAAATAACGGTCAGCGGGGCTCCGGTGGTATATCCGTTGTACACACCGCTGAGGATTTCCGGCTCGTCGGCCTCGATCCGCGGGGTTGTACCCTTGGCACCGCTCTTGCGGCGGAGGATATCGGCCGTAAAATCATCGACCGACAATTGCAGGCCGGGCTGGACCCCGTCCAGCACCACACCGATGGCCTCTCCGTGGGATTCCCCGAAGATGGACACCCGGAATTTCCTGCCGAAACTATCCATGGCTTAGCAGAGTTTCAAGAAGACTTCAATAGCCTGGTATTCCGCCATTCCCAGATGATCGTAGAGCTTGGCGGTGTTCTGCGTGCGCTCTTCGGCCCGCTGCCAGAACTCGCGGGTATCGTCTCCGGGGAACGGGACGATATCCTTCTGGGAGAGGTGGCGGAAAATGGCATGGCGTTTCTCCACCAGCTCGTCCGGGCTCAGCGGAACGGCCATGTCCACACGATCCAGTTCCCACTCCATCCAGGCACCGCGGTAGAGCCAGATATTGGTCTTCTCCAGCCAGGTTTCGCCCGCTTCTTTCAGCTGTTCGATGGCCTCCAGGGCCGCCTCGGTACACACCCGGTGGGTGCCGTGCGGGTCGGCCAGGTCGCCGGCCATGTAAATCTGGTCGGGTTTGATTTCCAGCACCAGCTTCTTGATAATGTCGATATCTGCCTGCGTGCACGGGTTCTTCTTCACGCCGCCGCTTTCATAAAACGGCAGGTTCAGGAAGTGGACGTTGGTGTCGTCATTCAGGCCGAAGGAACGGACCGCACCGCGGGCCTCGCTCCGACGGATCGCCCCCTTGATGTCCAGCAACGCACGCGGTTCCGGTTCACCCGGACGCTTGGTGGCGATGATCTTGCGCACCTCATCCACCTTGTCGGCAAAGCCGAGCTGGTGGGCGGCGTCCATGATCTGGATCACCACGTCGTCATGCACCGCCACGTTACCGGAAGTCTCGTACGCCACATGGACGTCGTGTCCCTGGTGCACCAGGCGGATGAAGGTACCGCCCATGGAAATCACGTCGTCGTCCGGATGGGGCGAGAAAATGAGCACCTTTTTGGGGAACGGGGTCGACTGGACCGGACGGGTGTTGTCGTCGATGGCGCCGGGCTTGCCACCCGGCCAGCCGGAAATCGTATGCTGGAGGTCGTTGAAAACCTTGATGTTGATGGCGCTGTAGGACCCGAACTTGTCCAGCAGTTCGCCCAGGGAATTTTCCAGATAATCCTGGTGGGTCAGTTTCAGGATGGGCTTGTTCACCTTCTGGCACAGCCACACCACGGCTTTGCGGACAAATTTGGGCGTCCACTCGCAAGGACCTACCAGCCAGGGCGCCACGACCCGGGTAAGCATCGAGGCCGCCGTCTCGTCGGTATAGAACCGGATATTGTCATGATTCTGGAACAACGATGCCGGGATGGCAGTCGTGGCAGGACCTTCCACGATATCGCGCACCACCGATGCTTTCGCTTCGCCCCATGCCATGAGGATGATCTTCTTGGCCGACATCATGGTGCCGATGCCCAGCGTGATGGCCTGTTTGGGCGTGTCGGCGATATTGCCGTTGAAGTTCTCGGACTGGCGCTTGCGGGACTCATAGGACAGCATCACCACGCGGGAATGACTGCGGGGCGAAGAGCCGGCCTCGTTGAAACCCACCTGACCATTTGCACCGATACCGATTACCAGCAGGTCGATATGGCTGGCCAGGGTGTCGAAGCGGGCGCAGTATTCGGAAATCTGGTCCGGCGGAATGGTTCCGTCCGGGATGTGGATGTTCTCCTTGGGGATGTCCACCAGGTCCAGGAGCGAATCGTGCAGCAAGCGGTTGCGGCTCTGGGGCGCATCGGGCGCGGAGGGGTAGTATTCATCGATTGAGAAAACCTCCACATTGTGGAAGGAAACATCGCCCTGACGGTAGCGGCGCGCGAGTTTGCGGTAGAGCGAAATCGGTGTAACACCGGTGGTGAGGCCCAGTTTGAAGGGACGCTTTTCGCCGGATGCCTGGTGATCCCGGATGGCTTTTACGATGATGTCCGCAATCTCCACGCTGGCCACCGAGGAGTCTTCCGCGATCTCGGTATAGATGGCTTCGTAATTGTGAAGAATTCCCTTGGGGATGTTTTTGTCAATAAGGCCCCCGTCTTTGGGGAGGTTGAAATGTTTCATTATCTGATGCTATAGATTATTATCGGACAAACTGAACGTGTCGCCCTGGCGCATATCGCCCGTGGCAAGGCCTTTCTTGAGCCAGCGCATGCGCTGCTCGGAAGTCCCGTGGGTGAACGAGTCCGGCTGCACGGTGCCGGTGGCTTTTTTCTGGAGATAATTGTCGCCGATCACTTCGGCGCAGTGGAGGGCTTCCCGGATGTCGCCGTCGTCCAGGGAACGGTAGCGGTTGTTCTCGTCGTGGCCCCAGACGCCGGCATAGAAATCGGCCTGGAGTTCCAGCCTGACGCTGATTTTGTTGGCTTCGCTCCTGCTCACCCGCGACATCTGCTGATGGGCTTTCCCCAGGGTTCCCAGCAGGTATTGTACATGGTGGCCCACCTCGTGGGCGATCACGTAGGCATAGGCGAAATCTCCGCCCGCGCCCAGCTGGCGTTTCATACTGGAGAAAAAGGAGAGGTCGATATAGACGCTCTGGTCGGCCGAACAGTAGAAGGGGCCCACCGAGGCATTGGCGCTGCCGCAACCGGACGTGGTGGCATTGGTGTAGAGGACCATCGTGGGCGCCTGATATTCCAATCCATATTGGGCAAACTGGGCCGTCCACACATCCTCCGTACTGGCCAGGATGCGTTTGGCAAAGGTGGCCAGCTCCTGTTCCTCCTGGGAGAAGGCAACCTGTTCCGTCTGCTGTCCACCGGCGGAAAGGCCGCCGTTTTGCTGGACGGCCTGGAAGATGTCGCCCAGGTCTCCGCCCATCAGGAGTGTCAGCAGGCCTACAATGAGGATACCGCCAAGTCCAAGTCCGGCTTTGGTACCGCCGGAAAGGCCCCTGCGGTCATCCACGTTCGTACTTTCCCGTCTTCCGTCTAGTTTCATCTTGTACGCTGTTTATTGGTCTTTATTTGTCATCATATACAACTTCATAGGGTCGGAACCATGCCATGACGGTCTTATGGAGGTCTTCCGCGTTAACTTTGTGGAAACCGACAACCGTATTCTCATACTCCACGCCCGGATAACCCAGGATATTGAGCCGGATCAGCGACCGGCCGATATCGGAATCGCGCACCCGGATGTAATCCACCGGCGTACGGGCCTGCAGCAGCAAGGGCACGTTCGACTCGATATAAATCTTCTCCAGGGTAATGTTGCGCTGCACGACGTTCTGGGCTCCGGGGTAAAAACTGCGGTTCCAGTCACTATGGTCAAAATGCAGGTTGAACCCCAGGTGGCGCGGACGCTGGAGGTGGATGTTCCGGAACACGATGTTGCGCACCCCGGCTGTCAGGGTAATATCTTTGTCTTGCAACATGGTCCAGACATGTCCGTCGGCAAGTTTCCGGGTTCCGGAAGGATGGGTCGGCGGCACGGTGGACGGCATTTCGCCATGCTCCCGCAATCCCGTTGAACGATAGACCCGGCCATTGTGCAGCACGGCGTCGCCCTGGTGCTGGATGGACATCCCTTTTTCCCATTCCTTGAAGGAGCCGGCGGTCATGCGGGAGAAATACCCGATAACGGCGGCATCCGGATCGGGAAGGTCCACGCAGTTTTCCACCAGGCCGTTTTCAATCCAGCCGATGCGGGGAGAATTCATCGGGAAATCCAGGCCGTTCATGGCCACGGCATCGTTGTCGGTGCGGAACTGGCTGTTTCGGATGACAAAATCGTGTCCCTTCCCCAGATGGATGGCATCGTGGAGGCCCTCCACATGCAGGTCCTCCAGGAGAATGTCATCGAAATCGCAAACCTGGATGCCGAAACTTTTTTCGGGATAACCGAGCACCTGGGAATTGCCGATGGTCAGTTTTTTTACCCCAAGGAAAGCCAGTTCGCCACGCAGGCCCACAACCGGCGTATCTTCCAGGTTGCCGCCCATTCCGTTGCATTGAAGCAGGAGACCCTCGATGGAAATGTTCTCGTCGATGCTCCCGTCGAGGGCGCCGGCATTCATCAGCAAAGGCTGCGGATCCTTCCCTTCCGCCGGTATCTCACGACTGATAATCACCCCTTGGGCAAAAGAGAGCTTGGTATTCGCCTTGATCAGCATCGTCCCGCATACCCGGTACATTCCCGGACGGGAGACAACTATCCGCCCGCCCTCGTCCAGACACTGCTGAAATGCCGCCTTGTTTGCCTCGGCCGAATTTTCCGGCAAAAAGCCGAATACGGCTGCATCACGTCCGCCTCCACAAGAAAGAGCGACAAACAACAGCGGTAAGATTCTCCATTGGCGTTTCATAACGAATCGGCTTTAATTGCCAAAGTTAATATTTTTTTTTCAGATACTGAAATTATGTACAAAATGTACATATCCCAAACGCCCACCGGCAAAACGGTGGGCGTAATAACTGGGGCACCAACCCCGCCATGGCCATCCGTTGCGTAAAAGAATAAGGATTACCGGGTACGCCACTCGGTAGGTGTCTGGCCGGTTTCTGCCTTGAAAGCCCGGAAGAAGGAGTTTTCATTGGAGAAGCCGGCCTCTTCGTAGATTTCCGACAGAGGCTTGGACGGCTCCTGTAGCATCCGTTCCTGGGCGTACCGGATGCGGTAGCCGTTCACGAAACGCGGGTAACTCATCTTGAACTGTCCGCTCAGGCAGGCGGAGACATAGGTGGAATTGGTATTGAGCCGAGTGGCCAGATCGGATATGTGCAGGTCTTTCTTCCGGAACAACTGCTCTTTTTCCATGAGCGCCACGATGCGGGTCTGGAGGTCCGGCGTAATGGTGCGGACCGCCTTCGGCGATTCTTCAACGGGCTTTTTGCGGCGCATAAACCACGCCGCCCCACCTATCATCAGCGCTCCCAGCGCGACGATCAGGATCCAAAGCCATCCGGCAACGGCCTTCCGCGGCTGGGTATAGCACATCAGCACGGTGGACCGGGCATCATACGCATCCTTGATGGTACCGCCCACCAGAAGGAAGCGTCCGTCGGGCAACGGCAGGGCCTCGGCTTTGTGCGGAAGGTTTTCAATGGGATCGGTATGGAAGACCTCCACCGACGCCGGCGTTTCCCGGTAACCGATGCGCAACAGATATAGGCGGTTTTCGGCGTCGCGACCCTGTTTCCAGGCGGTGCCCGATACCGGCTCAACCTGGATGCCGCTTAACCAGTCAATGTCTCCCCACGGACCCGCCAGGGGGATGGGAAGGGCGGTCTCCACCAGGCTGAACCGTCCGTCGGACAGTTGCAGCAAGCCCATTTGGCCGTCTTTCCAGGCAGGGATCAGGTAACTGTACTCCCCGATGCGATAATGTTCCGGCGGATTGGGCATGTGCAGGTTTTCGGTGGTCCATTCCTGCAGCAAGGGCTCCTGGAAGGACTCTCCCGAGAGCCGGTCCACCCAGCCATCCGGCAGGGGCTTCCCATAGTTGTCGGCCCATCCGAAAACGTAGGCGTCGTCCGGAGAGACCTGCAGCACGAAGGGAAGGTCCCGCGGGCAGGAGACCGCTTTCACCTGTTCGAACAGGCCGCCGGGCGTATAACACTCCAGGGCGTCGTGCGAGTACCAGTTGCCGGATACCAGGATACGGCCATCCGTCATCTCCATGGCGGTGGCATGGGTGCGTTTGTGGTCCAGAATGGGCAGGTAGGTGAAAACGTGGGTGTCGGGATGATACAGTTCCACACCCCAGGTCTGACCGATGCCGAAGGCCTCGTTGTAGCCGCCGCCCAGCAGGACATCACCGTTGGCAAGCTGGGTGCAGAAACCGGCGTCGTGCGGGTATAGCATATTCACGACGTGCCACTTGCCGTTACGGTAGTATTCAGCCGTAGGGGTGGGCACGAAGCCGGTGGTATGGCCGCCGAACACCGTATATTCCCCTCCCGAGAGCGACAGTCCGTGCGATTCCCGCGGGATGTTCAACTCCGGCAGACGCTCATGCTCCATGTGGGTAAAGGGAACATCCTTTACCCACAGTGTCAGAGCAATCAGAAATAGTAGTTTCACCCGGCTAAGTTACGAATAATATCAGTCTTTCGAAACGATGTAAGGGAATTCGTCCTTGTCTTCATCGGTGTTCTCCTTCACGGAATAGCCTTCCGGCACAATGAATTTGGTATGTCCGCGCGGATTCGGGGTTCCGGCATTCGTATAGGTACGCGGGTCGATGGCAAACTTGCCGCCATACAGGTAGATGTCTCCCTGGTTGCTGCCAGCATCGGGATTCACGTCGAACAGCGTACCGAAGGAACCTCCGTAAATGTAGACATCTCCCAAGGCGGTGCCCACCCGGAACGTGCAGACGGTTTCATAATAGCCGCTGTTGATGGTGTAGACGTGGCCGTCGGTGTAGAATTCCGTGTACACCTCCATATCTTCCAACAATACCTTTCCGTAGAAGGTCTGGCCCGTATAACGATACCAACCGGCATCGCCGTCCAGACGGTGGCTGATGATCCCGTTCCTGAGACCGACGACCTTGTCCGGATCATTGTTCTGCATGTATAAATACTTGACAGTATGTCCGTTGAAATCGATGGTTCCGCTGGATTTCCTGATATAGACGAAGGAATTGCTCAAATCCTGTTGCAGGATCAGCAGGGGCTCTTCATCTGTAGAACTGTTGAAAGCGTCTGCCGAAAAGACGGCCCCGCTGGGAATGGGGTCCACGGTCAGTTTGCACTTGTCCTCGAGCCCGCCGTCCACGGTGGTGACGGTAATGGTGGTCTCACCTTCGGCCAAAACGGTAACGCGGCCATTGGCGTCAACCTTGGCGACGGTTTCGTTGGAACTGGTCCAGGTTACGTCTTTGTTGGTGGCGCCGGCAGGAATTACCTTGGCCTTCAGGTCAACGAGACCGCCCGCATAGCGCGTGGCTTCGGTCTTGTTCAGTTTGACAGCCGAAGGATGCACGATCTCACCGTAGAAAGCCAGGAAGGCGCGCACATAGTAGTCACACCATTTGGCGTTCCGCCGGGCGATGCCATCTTGAAAGTCGAAATGCCAGTTGTAGGTAGCGTCAAACTCGGAACTGGAAGCGTAGCAGTTCTTGGTAAGGAAGGCCTCGGGATCGACAATCTTGGCGTTGACCTTGTCATTGACATAGTCCGGATTCGCATCGTACAGGCTCAGTTCCTTTGTTTTGCCGGTCATGGCATGGATGGCCTGCTGCCACTGGAACATAGAGGGCAGGAACCAGCCGGAGGTGCCTTCCGGCGCTGCAGCGGTGATGCCGTAGCGATCATGAATGGTATTGTTTTTTGCAGCGGCGAAAGCCTCCCAGGGCGATTCTCCCCGGCCCTTTGTGAGGCTGTATCCGGATTCTTTGTATTCCAACGACGAATGCAAATCACTGCTGTACTGGGGGTTGTCATAGTTTCCGGATGATGTCTTCCATTTGAATGTATAGCCGCTGCTGCTGACAGCATCTCTCATGGACATGGCCAGTCCGTGTGTGAAGCTGCCTTCGGCCGTTTCGCTGCCCACATAGACGATGACGGCCGATGCAACGGTACCGGATGCGACGGCGGATAGGATGGAAGGATACACCTTCCCGTCCAGACCGATTAGTTTCCCCAGATCATCGGCGGTCACTTCTTTCATGGACTTCCCGTCTACCGGTTCCGGACGTTTCACCGTCACGGTGCAGGTGGCCTCTTTGTCTCCGGCCTTGGCCGTGATGACGGCCTGTCCGGCGGCAACGCCCGTTACCACGCCATCGGCTACGGTGGCGATGGCCTTGTTGGAACTGGTCCACGTGACGGTCTTGTCCGTGGCGTTATCGGGCTGGACCTTGGCGGTGAGCGCAACGGTCTTGCCTTCCTCCACCTCGGCGGTGGCACCTTCTTCTATTGATATGCCCGTAACGGGAATCACCTTCGTGGTGACGGTAACCGCGCAGGTTGCGGTTTTGCCGCCATCGGCCGTCTTGACGGTAATGGTGGCCGTGCCGGCGCTGACGGCTGTTACCTTGCCGGTATTATCGACCGTGGCGATGGCGGTGGCCGAACTGGTCCAACTGACGGATTTGTTGGCCGCATCGGACGGCGTAACCGTGGCACGGAGCTGGTCGCTGGTACCTTCCACGAGGGAAAGGGTGGCGGGACTCACGCTCACGCCCGTTACGTGTACTTCTTGTTCGTCTTTCTTGCACGCGGAAACGGCAAGCAGGCAGCACAGAGCTGCAAAAAGGGCTTTTTTCATACGATTGCGTTTTAATGTTCTACGCAAAGTAATGGAAAAAGCCCTCCAGTATCAATACCCTAAAACAAGATTTAAGGATTTGATAGTGAGATTTATGGGATTTGTCAGTCGCTCCCCGGCCGCGCTATTCCCTGATAAACGGCTGCAGGAACTCCGCAATCCGTTCCATCCAGGTGTAGCTGCCGGTTCCGGGAGACGCAACCTGCTGGAAGCAGTGCTTCCGGGTTGCCAGGGTGTGCAGTTCGCTCTGGATCCCCATCGCGCGCATTTTCTCCCACGTCTTGACGGAGTTCATCGCGGCCCAGCCATCGGCATCGCCATGGATGAACAGCATGGGCGCGGTATCCACATCGAAACTGAATTCGGGCGCCAGGACCGCATCGTCCTCGTTACCGCCGGCGGTGTTGGGACGCTCCAGGCCGTCCGTCAGCGCATAAGCGGGATAAATGCCGATTCCCCACTGCACCCTGCAGGACAGCTTGTCGATGGCATCGATGGGATAATAGCTCCTGTGCCGCGAGGAAGTGACGCCCATGAGGGTCAGGTGCCCGCCGGCGGAAGAGCCCATGATGCCGATGCGGTTGGGATCCAGGCCGAAGGAGGCCGCCTCGCTGCGGACGATGCGGATGGTACGCTGGAGGTCCTGCCACGCGGTCGTATGCTTGGCCAGCGGTTTGGCCGGACGCGGCGTGCGGTACTTCAGGGTTACCACCGCGATACCCAGCGAGTTCAGGTAACGGCGGACGGGAGCCACCTCGAAGCCGTCGGGATCGTTGTGGTTATAGCTGCCGCCGGAATAGATAATCTGGATGGCATGGGATTTCAGTTCCGCAGGGATATGCCATTCGATATAGGGCTCGCACTGTTTTTCCTGACGGTCCGGCATCTTGCCCTCGGGCCACACGGCCTCTTTGCGATAAATGGCGCGGTCGGCATCGGACGCATAGCGGTCCATCAGCTTCTCCTCGGGCTGTACTTCGCCCAGGAAGCCCATCTGGGTCATGAATTCAATGGCCCGCTCGAAGCCCAGGGCCATATGGGCCTTGTTGGGATAGAGGTGCAGCTCGGCCGGCACGCCCATGCGCCGGAGCTGGCGGTACACCTGCGTAGAACCGTTGGGTGAATAGGGATCCAGCCCGCCGTGATGCAGGCTGACGGGGCAGGTGTGCCCATCGAACTTGAACACCGTGCTCAGTTTTACATCGGTCCCATAACCATCGCGGGTGGCGGGTGTTCCCGTTTCCCCGTCGGTGGTTACGTAAGCGGGCGAGTTGGCGATGGCCCAGTTGATGTGGCAGGGAAGCTCGTCGATCTTGTCAATCGGCTCATAGGCAGGCGTTTCCGAACTGGTAGCCAGCAGCAGGGTCAGATGCCCGCCGGCCGACATGCCCACCGCCCCGATTTTCTCCGGATCATATCCCCGTTTTTTGGCCTGGCTGCGGACCACGCGCACCGCCCGCTGACCGTCCTCCCAGGCACTCTGGTAAATGGGAAGGCCCTTCGGACGCGGGGTGCGGTACACAAAATTCACGCACTGCACGCCAAGGGCGGTGAGCTGCTCGCGCCAGTATTTGATCAGGTGCATGTCGCAGCAATTCTGGTAGGAGCCGCCGGAAATCAGGATCATGCAGGTCCCGTTGGGATTGGCGGGTTTGTCGAACCATTCCAGATACGGCATGCGATACGCATCGGGATTGAAATCCTTGGCCTTGGAGACATCGGTCATGGCCGCAATCTGATGTCCCTGGACATCCGGCATCTTGCCGGCCGGCCAGACGGGTTGGCGCTCCCACGCAAACAGGCTTAGGGAGCAGAAAAGCAGCAAAAGAGAAAGGATCTTTTTCATATAATACATACAGATAACAGAGATTCATACAAAGATTGCAATTTTTTTGATGATATGCAAGGCTAATGTTTTGAATTTATATACATTATGGTTATCTTTGAAAAATTCAAACAACTCATAAAACAATGGATCTTAACAAAAAAGAACTGTACCTCTCACCGGAGGTCAAGACCGTCGAGGTGAAAATCGTAGGCGTCGTCTGCCAAAGTTTGGATGGCATTGAGTCTATCCGTGAAGGTTATGGTCCTGCCCAGGAAGTTATATGGGAATAAGGAGGCCACAACTATGAAGAGAATTACAAACATCCGTACCTTGGCCACCCTGCTCATGGCAT
The DNA here is from genome assembly GCA_900317925.1 of uncultured Bacteroidales bacterium. Taxonomy (GTDB): domain Bacteria; phylum Bacteroidota; class Bacteroidia; order Bacteroidales; family UBA932; genus Cryptobacteroides. Next base: position 52,615 of record ONIQ01000015.1, read on the forward strand.
CGGCCGCCATTGTTTCCTGCTCCGTCAAGGAGGACATCTTCGAAGAGGAAACCACTATTAAGGAAGAACCTGCTAAGGTTTACACCCTTTCTGTCAACGCAACCAAAGGCGGTGATGATGAAGCCACCAAAGCCCTTTCGCTGGAAGGCAAGACGCTCAATGCCACGTGGTCCCAGGGCGACGCGGTGGAGGTATGGACCAGCGACGGCACCACGACGAAGTACGGCACGCTGACTGCCGAGACCAGCGGCGCAAGCACGAAGCTGAAGGGCACGCTGTCGTCGCTGCCCAGCAATGGCCAGTCGCTGCTGCTGAAATATCTCAGCCCCGCCTACGCCACGCAGGACGGCACGCTGACAGGCTCGGAAACGAGCATCGACCGCGTGTGCGACTATGCCACAGCCACGGTGACGGCTACCGTCGCGGGCAGCAACGTGACGGCCACGGATGCCTCGTTCGTGAACCAGCAGGCCATTGTGAAGTTCACGCTGAAGGACAAGGACGACGCATCGGCACTGAGCGTAAACAAACTCTTTGTCACCGTCGGCGGCACCACCTGCGAGGTCACGCCCGCCGCCGCCATGAGCGAACTCTACGTGGCCGTGCCCGCCGTCGCCAGTGGCCGCGTGACGCTGACGGCCCAGAAGACGAGCCTCGGGTTCACATTCTATTACGACTATCTCAAGACGGGCGCGACCTTTGCACAGGGCCAGTACTACGCCATCAACGCCTCGCTGACTCTGGTGAAGAATATAAACGTGGCCACAACTGCCAGCCTGGGCCGCGTCGTCGCTGCCGACGGCATGATGTATGCATGCGTGGAGTCGGCAACAAACGCAGGCACCACCGCCATAGCCGTGATAACCGAACGGAACAGTTATGTGTCCCTCTACGGAGCCATCGCTATCAGCGAGGAGAGCTGGGGGATGAATTGGTCCGATGCAAAAAGTGCCTGCGAGGGCAAGACTCCGAAACTTGACGGTGCCAACTGGCGGTTTCCCACCGTTGATCAGTGGAAGTCCATGTGCGCGGCCAACGGGGGGAATGAGTACAATTACACCGGCCTGGACGCGCTCATCACCAAAGCTGGCGGTTCACCATTGAGGACTGATTGGTTCTACTGGACGTCTTCGCCTGACGAGGTTAACAGTAACTATAAATACCACGTGTCGTTTAACGGAAATGGCAGTTTATATTTCCGTAATGGCCAAGATCAGTCCAACAAAGTGTATGTCCGTGCCTTCCTCTATTTTGTTGGCAAAACTAATTGAACGGTTAAAACCCCGTCGCATAGCGTGTCCCGTGACTGCGCCGTGCCCATGATAGCCGATTTGGGTACGAATAGGAGCGCGATTGATAATAGCGCAAAAGCGGTCTTCGGGCCGCTTTTGCTGTTCATAAGCGCCAATCAACATGGACAAAGACACATCACAACTTCAACTCTATCAGCACTTTCTTAGCTTCTTTATGCCGGAGGGTATCCTGGACTTCTTCGAACCCGTATGGATGGAGACACAGTCCCTGGACTCACGTGAGAGCAAGAAGGACATCCTGTACAGTTCTTCCCTTCACATCTACCTGGATGAACGGGACAATCGGCCCGATGACCTGCAAGAATTGCGTCCTAACGGCTTCACGGAGGAGACGGTCATCTCGGACTTCCCGGTCCGGGACAGGAAGGCCGTCCTCCATGTGCGTCGCCGCCGATGGCTGACTCCGGAGGGAAAGAACGTGGTGTTGAACGTATATCCGCTGGCCGCCACCGGCACCCGCTACTGCGCCGAGTTCGCGGCTTTTTTAAAAGATAGTCTTGGATACGACGCCGGTGACGGCACGCTCCCTTGGTAAGTTCTTTTTCTCGGATGGAGACACCCTTGAGCGTTGCTACAAGGACTCGCTGAGCGGGTTCCGGGAGTGGTATCAGCTGGAGCACGCTTCCGACTGGGTTCTGATTGAGGAGAACATCGGCGAGCACCTGAGTATTGACGAGACCTCATTGCAGGATGACCTGTTCACCTTCCTGTCCAACAAGGAGGGCCACTGCAAGAAGGGGTCGATTGTGGCCGCCGTCCGCGGCACCAAGGCCCAGGACGTTGTGGAAGTCCTGCTCAAGATACCGGAAGAGCAGCGCCTGAAAGTCAAGGAGGTGACCATGGACTTGTCCGAGAGCATGGCGGATATCGTGACGCAGGCCTTCCCGAATGCGACCATTGTCCTGGACTGCTTCCACATCATGAGGCGCTGCAATGACGCCATCGAAGAGATGCGCCTCCGCTGCAAGCGCGAAGCCCAGGCCAAGGTCCGCAAGGAGAAAAGAGAGTTCAGGAAGCGCCAGAAGCGCAATGCGGCCCATCGCCGATGGTATCGCAAGACGCATCCCAAGAAGTACAAAGGCAAGACCAGAGGCCGCAAGCCGGCCCGTAAGAACGAGAAGTTCAGGCCTACGGTGCTAAGCACGGGCGATACGCTGGTGGAACTGCTCACCCGCTGCAGATGCGCACTTACACAAACGCCGGACAAGTGGAGCGAACGGACCAAGGAGCGGATGGACCTGCTCTTTACAAAGTATCCCAAGATAAAGGAATCCTATGAGATTGTGAATAAACTCAGAGCCATCTTCCGGAGCACATCTCTTGGCAGGGAGGCTGCCCGCGTGAAGTTACATGGCTGGTACAAGGCCGTCAACCGCTGCACCATCCGCGAAATCAAATCGGCCCGCGACGCCATCAAATCCAGGGAGGACAA
>ONIQ01000008.1 GCA_900317925.1 uncultured Bacteroidales bacterium
CTGGGTGCCCCGGCCAGCTGCATCTACTGGGTGGCCATCTGCATCGCCTTCTGCTGCCTGTCCGCCCGGCTGTATATGCTCCACGGCATGATCGGCCTTCCCGTCGGACGCTTCCTCCGGGAAGTCTTCCTGAACGAACTATGCGTGGTGCTGACGGCGATGGCCGCCGCCTGGGCCCTCTCGCTCCTGCTTCCGCTGGAACAGGCATGGGGTTTCCTGGTGCATGCCACCGCTTCGGTGCTGATCGCCGGCCTGACCATCTTCCTGCTGGGCATGAACAAAGCCGAACGCGCTTTTTGGACCCATAAACTCCTGAAACGATGATCCGGCTGCAACACAGGGAAGACTGCTGTGGCTGCACTGCTTGCGCCGCAGCCTGTCCGCACGGCGCCATCCGCATGGAGGCCGACGGGATGGGCTTCCCCTATCCGCATATAGACCCGGACCGCTGCATCGACTGCGGCCTTTGCGAGCAGGTCTGCGCCTTCAAGCCCCTTGAAAAGACAGCCAGCCCCAAGGCCGAGGCCATCCGTTTCCCCGCCTGCCTGGAAAAGAGCCAGAGCGGAGGATTGGCTTATGCCCTGATGCACAAGGCCATCGGAGCGGGTTTTCGGGTATACGGGGCCGCCCTCGACCCTGATTTTGTGGTCCGGCACCGAAGGGTAGATACGCTGGAAGGACTCGAACCCCTGCGGCTGTCGAAATACGCCCAGAGCGACATGGACGGCATCGCGGAGCAGATCCTGGCAGACCTGACGGCCGGCCAGCGCGTGCTGTTTACCGGTACGCCCTGCCAGTGTGCGGGCATCGGCTCGTTGTGCAAAGACCATCTCGGACAGCTGTTGCTGGCCGATATCGTCTGCCGCGCCGTTCCCTCTCCGGCCTTCTGGAAGAGTTTCCTGGAAGCGAACGGGAAAGGCGGGCATTTGAAGCATGTGGTTTTCCGCGACCCTGCGCTCGGCTGGCACAATACGCAGACCCGGCTGGAATACGACGACCATGTGGAACATCGGTCCGACTTCTATTTCTTCTTCCGGGAGAACCTGATCAACCGTCCCAGCTGCGCAGTCTGCCCCTTCACCGAGGTGCATCCTTCCGATATCACGTTGGGAGATTGCTGGGGGGTTGAAAAACTCCTTCCCGGCTTTGCCGATGATGACCGCGGCTGCTCCATCCTGCTGGCGAATACCCCCGCCGGAGAAGCGTTCACGCGGGATTTTCCGATGGAAAACCAGCGAACGGACGTGGATGCGGACAGCGTGCGCGCCTATTCCGGAAAGAAAGCCAATCCCCTGGCGGATTTGGTAGAAAAAAAGTATCTTTGCAAAGGATATGCATTCGTAAACGCCCGGTTCGGCAGTAACTCGCTCAGGGAAAAGATCAAGAGCCTGATCAAATGAAAGTAGCCATTGTCACACAACCCCTCATGGCCAACTACGGAGGAATCCTTCAGAATTATGCCCTGCAGCAGGTTCTGAAGCAGTTGGGACATGAGCCGGTTACCATCGACTGGCTGCCGACGACGCCCTTGAAATGGTACCTGCGGGGCCTGTTGCGGATGATCGTGAAAGGAGTCCCTTACCGCCGGCTGTTCTGTGTCCGATCCGAACCCTTCGAGACCTTTGTACGGAGCAGGCTCAACCTCACCCCGACCGTCCGCTGCTACCGGAAATCGCTCACAAAAGGCATGGACGCCCTGCTGGCAGGAAGCGACCAGGTCTGGCGGCCCGGATACAGCCCCCGCCTGCTTCCGGACATGTTTTTCCGTTTCGCCGGAGACTTCCGCGGCATCCGCATGGCCTATGCCGCATCATTCGGAACAGACCACTGGGAAGCCTCCCCTTCCCTCAAGGCGCAGTGCCTCCGCTATGCGAAAGCCATCCACCCCGTATCGGTCCGGGAACAGACCGGCATCGACATTTGCCGGCAGGAACTGGGAATTGCGGCCGTCCAGATGCCGGATCCGGTTTTCCTCCTCCCGGCCGCCGCTTATCTGGACCTTTGCGCCGGCATCCCCCGGACGGAGGAGCCCTATATCGCCGCCTATATCCTGGACGATCGCGAAGAGGTGGACGCCCAGCTGGCCCGTACGGCTGCGGAGAGCGGGCTTCCCATCCGCCGCTGCACGGCCGGAAAAGACGCCACCCTGTCTGTCGAAGAATGGCTGGCGCTGTTCCGGGATGCCCGGGAAGTGGTAACGGACAGTTTCCACGGCAGCGTCATCGCCCGGCTGCTGGACAAAAAATGTACGACCCTCTGCAACGAGCAGCGGGGCAAGACCCGCTTTGATGAATTGAACCGGCTGGGAACGGACCTGGAAGCCTTGCGGCAGAAAGGCCTTTCCTTCCTCCGGGATGCGCTTTCCCATAATAACGAATAGTATGAAAAAGCTGCGCATCCTCTATGTCTGCAATGAAGACCTTGCCATCGGCGGCGCTTCCCTGTCGCTGATGAGTATGCTCCGGTCCCTGGAAGGCAAGGTGCAGCCGACGCTGCTCTTCCGCCAGGAAGGTCCGGCGGCGGAGTTGTTCCGCCAGGCGGGATACGACTGCGTGGTCATCCCCTTCCGGCGCGCCACCTTCCACGCAAAAGGGCTCGTCCGCGTGCTGCGCTTCCTGCCGCACGCCATCATGACGGCCATCGTCCAGTGGCGCTGCGTCCGCCGATGCCGGCAACGCTTCGCGGGCATCGATGCCGTGCATTCCAATTCCGGAACGGTCGATATCGGCCTGCGCATCGCCGCCACGCTTAAGGTTCCGCACATCTGGCACATCCGCGAATACATCGATCTGGGGCTGCATACCGCTCCCTTCCCCGGCTGGGGTCACTGGAAGCGGGAAATCTTCCGTTCCGATGCCGTTATCGCCATCTCGCCCGGCCTGTTCCGCCACCTCCGGCTGGATCAGCATCCGCACGGGATCTGCCTGCCCGATGCGGTCTGTTCCGCGGCCGATTCCGTCCTGGAGACGCCCAAAGAGAAGTTTGTCGCCTTTGTATCGGGTACCCTCTCCGCCGTCAAGCGTCCGGAAGAGGCGCTGCGCATCTTTGCCGCGGCGAAACCGGAAGGCTATACGCTCAAGATGGTCGGCAATGTCGATGAGCACATGAAGGCCGGCCTGCAGCAGCTCGCCTCCGAACTGGGAATGGCTTCCGCGCTGGAATTCCTGCCTTTTACCCGGGATATCAAGAGCCTGCTTTCCAAGGCGGCGGCCACGCTGGTGTGCACCGATTTTGAAGGCATGGGACGCGTCTGCATTGAGGCGATGTTCTATGGCTGTCCCGTCATTGCCCGCGATTCCGGCGGCTCGTCCGACCTGCTTGCCGAGGGACGGGGCTACCTGTACCAAGACCTGCCGAAGGCGGCAGCCTCTTTGCGCCAGGTACTGGACACCTTCCCAGAGGAGATGGCCGAAAAGGCCCGCCAATATGCCTTAACCAATTTTGTAACAGAAGATTACGCAGAAAAGATTCTAACAATATACCAGGCTTTATGAAAGAGCTCCTTCAGACACTCACCGACCGCTATCCGGCCCTCCTGTCCTGCCGGAAGGACATCGAAGCCAGCGCGCAGCGCATCGGCGACAGTTTTGCCCGCGGCGGAAAACTCCTCATCGCCGGGAACGGCGGGTCTGCAGCCGACGCGGAGCACATCGTAGGCGAGCTGATGAAATCCTTCGTGCTCCCCCGCCCGCTGGATGCGTCGCTAATGGAGCGCATGCGGAAGATCGACCCGCAGCGGGGCGCCCTCCTGGCACAGCATCTCCAGCAGGGGCTGCCGGCCATCGCCCTGGACGGCCATCCGGCCTTATCGACCGCCTTCCAGAATGACTGCGAACCACAACTGGTCTTTGCCCAGCAGGTAATCGGATACGGGCAGGAAGGAGATGCCCTGCTGGCCATTTCCACCTCGGGAAACAGCGAGAACGTGCTGTATGCCGCCATTGCCGCGAAGGCCAAGGGAATGGCTATCATCGGCCTTACCGGCGCCCGCGAAAGCCGCCTGTCGGCCCTGGCCGACACCTGCATCCGCGTTCCGGCCACTGAAACCTATCAGGTACAGGAGTTGCATCTGCCCGTCTATCACGCCCTCTGCATGATGTGGGAAAAACGATTCTTTGGAGCCGGTTAAAGCGAGAACACCCGGGCCTTTGACCAATCGACCTGGGCGTCGGCCTGGCGGATATCCGTGAAGGAAAAATCGGTCAGGTAGCGGCGCAACTTGGATTCTGCCGTTTTCAACCCCACATACGAACGGAACTTCCGCTTGAGCGGGAGATCCGGAACCATCGGCTGCCCGGCATCCAGGTCGCGGGGATGGATATAAGACAAGAGATAGGGCTGCCGGAGGCTCCAGGCACGGATCAGGGCATAGGGGAAGAGTCGGAAATAGCCGCCCCCGTTAAAGACGAGGTGCTTGCCGGCCACGGTCTTGAAGCTGACCGGGAACTCCTTCATCGTAATGCCATTGTACTGAATCAGCGCCGGCTCCATCACCGGGAACGAGGGCATTCCGCCGTGCGCGTGGGCTGCCGGAAAGACCGAGGCATCGAAACGGATACCCAGTTCGTGCAAGATTTCAAAAGCCCAGCCTTCCGTTTCCCGGATGGAGAAACCGGGGGCGCGGAACGCATCCACCTTTTGACCGGTAATGTCTTCCAACATCTTGACGCCGGTATCCACATCCTGCCGGAAATCCTCCCGCGAGCCTTTCCAAACCAGCCGGTGTTCCATGGTATGGCACCCCACCTGGTATTTTTCCGCGATCCGTCGGATGGCCGCCGGATAACGCCGGGCAATCCAGCCCAGCACGAAGAAGGTCGCCTGCGAGCCGGTTTCGTCCAAAATCTGCAGGATCCGGTCCACATTCGCGTCCAGGCGGGATTCAAACCAGTCCCACTGCGCAACGGAAGCGGTCGCGTCGCAGTCCAGCAGGTGGAACCATTCCTCCACGTCAAAGGTCAGGATGTTCATATCAGTGCTTTTTCTCTTTCATTTTCTGGCGGAAGTCACAAAGTCCCTGTAGCAGGAAGGCGAACCAGGGCAGCGGATCATCCCAATAAAACATCTGTTCCCGAACCCGCTTATAGCCCATCCGGCGGGGTGATTTTTGGAAGCGGTTCGGGCTGGAGAGGAACCAGAGGGCATCTGTCTGTCCGATCCGCACGCACAAGGAAGTGTCGCTGTGGGTGAAGCGGGTCACCGTCTCACCGCGGGCATCTTCGAGAATCTGCTGCGCCAGGTTGAATCCGGACAGAAAACCGATGGTGATGGCATGGGCGGCGCGCGGGTTGATTTCGATCACCCGGGGTCCTTTGTCCCGGTCGTCCAGCATCAAATCGACGCCGACCACACCCCGCAGCTGCATCCGGGTCACCAAGGTCGCGATGATCCGGTGGATATCTTCCCGATCGATCAGGACATTCAGCGTGCTGGTTCCGCCCTTCTCGGGAAAGAGGTGCTTGCTGACATACAGGAAGGAACTTTTGACCTCTCCGAAGCGGTCGATATAGACGTTTCCCGACAGCACCTCACTGCTGAGGGGAATGCATTCCTGCAGGACGGAGGCCTCCAGATCAATCCCCTGCTCCCGGACATAGCGTTCCATCTCGTCCGGCGTACCGAAAGCATGGAAACCGCGCGCGCCGAAGGAACGGGCCGGTTTGATGATGGCCGGGAAAACGAGTCCCTTCTCGACGGCATCGGCCACTGAACGGGCCCCGAATACCGTACGGGGACACGGGAGGCCGTTTTCCATGCACACCCGCATCACCTCGTTCTTGTCGTTGGCCCGGTCGAAAACGTCGGCATCGTTGGCGCAGATGTACGCATAGGCCGACAATTCCTGCTTATGGTGGGAGAGGATCCGCGCGGAAAAGTCGAATGGCGGGAAAACAATATCGAACCGCCCGCTTTTCACCAGGTCCACGATGAAGCGTTCCGATTCCTCCGGACGGGCAAAATCGCACACCCCCAGGATCTTATGATCCGGAAGCCGGGAAGCGTAGCTGCAGTCCAACCGGGAACCGCAGAGCACGGAAACCTCGCATCCCAGTTCTTTAAACGCACGGATGAAAGGCAGGCTCTGCTTGCAGTACCCCTCCAGGATGAGGACGTGTTCGGGACGATTCATGGACTTCAATACAGTTGTGCGTATTTCTCGGCGATCAATTGCCAGCGGTACCGCCGGTCAGCGATTTCCTTCATCTGCTGTGCCAGCGCGGGGAAATCCATTGTCCGGTTCCGGACCACCTCCCGCAGCGAGGCGGCATCGGTAAAATACAGCGCTTTCCCTTCGGTGGTCGCCCGGTTATAGACCACGTCGAACGTCACGATCGGGAGCCCGAGGAACATGGCTTCCACCAGCGAGGGATTCGTTCCGCCCACACTGTGCGGGTGGATATACAGTTGGCAGTTGCTCCGCAGCAGGTTGATACCGGCCGGATCATAAATCGGATCCATCATCCGGATATTCGGACAGGAGGAATACTGTGCACGCAGGTTCCTTCCGTATTCACTTTTGTTCCAATTGCCGACGAGGACCAGCGTCTGCTCCGGCATCCCGGAAAAGGCCTCCAGAATGACGTGGATATTATTTTCCGGCTCGATGCGGCAGACATTGAAGCAGTACGTCCCGGCCTGCAGGCCATAGTCGGAGGCGAGCCGGGCGTCGTCCCGCACGGGGAAGGCCCCGTCGCCGCCATATTCGATCAGGACGGGTTCCTGTCCGGAGAAATCCCGGATCATGGGCGTAATGGCATCATTGTCAGAGATATGCACATCGGAAAAACGGGCCGAGAACCGCATCAGGGTCTGCATGACCGCCTTGGCCAGCGGATTCCATTTTTCCCGCTTGAGTTCAAAGCCGTCGTAATGGTACAGGACTTTCCGGCGACCGAACAGGCGCAGCAGGGGCAGCAGATAAGAGCCGCAGTTGCCCAGTGCCAGGATGGTGTCGCAGGTAAACCAGGCATGGATCAGGCTCAGGCCGTCATAGAGCAGCGACTGCGGCCCGTTCGCGCTAAACGGGATGTATTGCAGGCGGGCCCCTTTGTAGGACGGGATTCGGTCACGATAGGCCTTTCGGCTGCAATAGACCGTATAGGAGACATCCTCGGGGGTATAATCGAGCATATTCTCCACCATGGTCTCATATCCGCCATAACAGGCAGGAACGCCAACCGTTCCGGTAATCGCGACTCTCTTTTTCTTGGGCATCCGTTATTAATTTGTACAAATATAACATTTTCAAAGATTATTCGCTACATTTGTGATTATGGAAAAACAGGCACCCCGATACAGCATCCTGCTCCCCGCTTTCCGCGCACGCTTCCTGAAGGTGTGTCTGGAGAGCATTCTCCGTCAGACCGAATCGGATTTCGAGCTGATTGTGGTGGACGATGCCTCCCCCGAAGACCTGGAAAGCATCGTCCGGTCCTTCCCGGATCCACGCATCCGGTATTTCCGCAACGCCGTTGGCTGCGGGGCCGAGCATCTGGTGGATAACTGGAACATCTGCCTGGGGCATGCCCGCGGGGAATTCGTGCTCAATATGGGTGACGATGACATCCTGGAACCTCGTTGCCTGGAAGCCTTTGGAGAGTTGATCGCCCGCCATCCGGACAAAGATGTCTATCACATGCGGGCCTCGTTCATTGATGAAAACGGAACGGTCTTCCGCGTCCTGGAGGAGCGTCCCGAGACGGAAAGCCTGGAGGAGATGGTCCGGGCCCGCTGGAAAGGCCGTCCGCAGATGATCGGGGACTATCTTTTCCGCCGCCAGCCCCTGGTGGATGCCGGAGGTTACTATGACCTCCCCTACGCCTGGTGCTCGGATGACATTTCGGTTTTCCGCGCCGCCCGCGAGAAAGGCATCGCCAATGGCAACGAGCCGCTCTTCCTTTTCCGCAAAAGCCGCTATTCCATCAGTGGAAACGCCCTGAATACGGAAGGGAAACTACGGGCGACCTGCCAATCGGAGGCCTGGTACCGCAGCGTGTTCGGGCCCCGGCCCAGTTGCCTGGAACAGGCGTATTACCGGCGGCAGCGACGGTATTTCCTGTCCTGCGACGCATCCCATCCCCTGTCCTGGTGGTTCCGGAACCGGAAATCATTCGGGCTCAGCGGGATGGATATCCTGTCCGCCGCCCTCAAGAAAGTCATCCACCACCGGTAATCTTTATCTGCGTACGTTTTTCCAACCGATAAAATCCAAGGGATAATCCGTTTCGATAATATCGGGATGGGAGGAAAAGGCAGCACGGTGACGGTCCCGACTGGTAGCCGTCGCCACCATCACCCGGATCCCGTTGGCCCGCAACACGGCCGCCAGTTCCTGCTGGTCTTTCCCAATGGAATCGGTACAGACCCAGACCGCAACGATATTGCCCAGGACGCCCGCTTCCTCAAACTTCCGGAACTCTTCCATCGAGTGCATCCAGGCAATGATCATGACGTCCGGATCCACACTCACCATGTATCGGGCGTTGGAGGGGACCTGGGAGGAAAAGACGATATTATGCAGGTCCATCCGATGAACCAGCTCCGACATGGCCGTGAATGGAATCTCCTTCTGGTCGATATGCAGGATGACCTTGTCGCGGCTCCATTCCAGCACTTCGTTTAATGTCGGGACCCGATAGGGCGTAGTCACGCCCTTCGCATTCTTCAAAAACAGCTTGGACACTTCTGCATAAGACGTTTCCCGGAGTGTACCCTTTCCGGTTGTGGTTCGGTCCAGGGTGGTATCGTGGAGCAGCACCGCAACGCTATCCGATGTCAGACGGGGATCTATCTCATAGAAAGTGGTCATGTTTTGGATGATCCGCTTCATGGTTTCCAGACAGTTCTCCGGATAATCGGCAAAAGACCCCCCTCTGTGTCCCGATACGATGATATCGGCCTTGTCCAAAGAAAAAAACGAGCGCAATTCTTCCTTTGTCCGGATGGAATATGCATACGTATCAGGCTCTGCCAGCGCCTCTTGCTGCCGGCCGGCATTGCAGCCGGTACAAAGGATTACCAGGGCCATCAGAATTCCCTTCCTACGCATGATGCAACTGATAGAGGCGTTCCAACAGGAAGACATCTTCCTGATAAGTCAATTTCATGTTGGCGACATCGCCCTCCACCACATAGACCGGGGTATCGGGCAGATAGCGAAGCACCGTTCCGCAATCGTCCGTGGTCCGGAAGGAAGGATCGGCCAGCGCTTTGGCATAGGCCTCCCGGAGGACTTTGCGGCGGAAACACTGGGGGGTCTGTCCGTTCCGCAGCTGGGAGCGGACGGGAACGGAGTGGATGCAGTTCCGATCGTCCACCTGGATAATCGTATCCGTCGTCCGGACAGCCACATCCACGGCATCGTACAATTCCATTGCCGAGAGGCAATCGTCCAGGATCCGGTGGCTGAGCAGGGGCCGGACGGCATCGTGGATGATCAGGATGTCCTCATCGGCATAACGGTCCACGGCCGCGAGGGTGGAGTGGTAGCGTTCCATGCCGCCCTGCAGGACATCGGCCACCTTCCGGAAACCGGCCGCCCGGACAATGGCGCGGACCTCGGGGATGAATTCCGCCTTGGAGACGATGACCACCTCGTCAATCCCGGGATGGGTTTCGAAAATGCCCGTCGTATGCTCCAGGACCGTCTTTCCGGCGAATTCCAGGAACTGTTTCGGACGATCGCCCCCGAACCGGGAGCCGCTTCCGCCCGCCAAAATGACGCCAACTCGTTTCATTTTCCTTTAAAATAATAGTTATCTCCGTGGAAATGGCGTTTTTCTACCGGAGGCAGTTTCATATAATCTCCATAAATGCGTTTGAGGAAGGCATCCGCGTCGGCAACCCCATAGAACTGCGTATCCGCAAAGGGGTACAGCTTCGGCTCGCCCCAGACCGTATCCAGAACCAGCTCCCGCTCGCCGTATAGGCCGTAGAGGTTGATGTGTCCTCCCCTGCCGCTCCGGGCAACCGCTTGTTCCACCCCCGCGTATTGCCGCTCGATCAGGTGCTTGCGGCGGTCGGTTCGCCAATACAGCAGGCGGATCAGCTTGCGGAGGATTTCCTTCCCCGCAGAACGGTGAAGCGATTCAAAATAAATAGCCCGTGTAAGCCGGTCGATGCGGGTTTTCACGTCCATCCAGTCCGAGAAGGCCGGATACCGGTCGGAACAGGGATCCAGGGGGAAAATATCGATGTAAATGCCGATGCCGGCATCCTTGTTGCGGGCTTTGATGGGATCGTCCAGGACCGTGCGGGTATCCTCGATCTCGGCGAAGCAGAGCGGATATTTCGTATTTCCCGCGTGGACCAGCCGGTAAGGGGCCGGCAGATGCTCGGAAAACACCTGGATAAAGCGGTCGAAATGCTCGCGCGGGATGCCCATATCCATATCATCATCCCAGGGGATGAAGCCGCCGTGACGGACCGCCCCCAGCATGGTCCCGCCAATCATATAATACGGAATGCCATATTCCACGCAGAGGGAGTGGAAGGTCTTTCCGATGTCCAGCAGGATCTGGTGACACTGTTCGATACCGATTTTTTCCATGTTCTATCTAGCCTTTACAATTTCTTCATAGAGCCGGTCCATCCGGTCCAGGTGCGCGGCAAGGTCCCATTCCCACGGCAGGGAGCACCACTTTTCGTTGAATGCCGCCAAGGGGGTCCGGTCTTCCAGCAAGCGCTCCAGCTTCTTCCGGAGGGCCTCAGGGGTAGGACAGACAAAGGTCGGATCCACACGCGCAATGAGGTCGCGGGCGCCCACCGTGTCCGTAACGAGGACCGGCGTACCGAAGGAAAGGGCTTCCAAGGCGGTGAGGCTGAAAGTTTCCCGGCACAGGGACGGGACCACCAGCAGGTCCATTTCCCCATAAACCCGTTCCAGATCGGAGGCGCGGAAACGGCCGCCGGCCCGGACGCCGGCCTGCGGTTTCGGGAGCGATGACAGGCCGTACACCGTCAGTTCCCACTGCGGGGGCAGTTGTTCCAACTGTTCCAGGAGCATCGGGAGGCCCTTATACGGGGCGGCACTGCCCACAAAGCCCAGCCGCAGCGGACGGTCGGAGGGGAAGGTCCGGCGGACCCGCCGGTCGCGGATAGCAGCGTGGGTAACGGGAATCACGGCCGAACGGGGTTCCGTTCCCAGATACCCGCAATAGGTGTCCCGGGAGACCGTGCTGTTGAAGTGGAACGCATCCACCCGCTCCAGCATCCCTTTCCCCTGCGCCAGCAGCGCAGCATATTGTCCTTCGCGCCCTTTCATCGTCCCATCCATTTGCGGAGAAGCCTCCATTCTTTCAGCCGCAGAGCCAACCGGCTGCCCCGCAGGCGAAGCCAGGCGGATGACGGAGCCGACGCATTGCAAGCCGCACATCGTCCCGCTTCCGGTCCCTCACAGGGAGCGCCGGCCGCATCGACCAGGCTGAAACGAGGACAGATTCCATAATAATCGTGGGTGGTAAAGAGCACCTTTACCCCCTTCTCTTTCAGGAAATCCAGCACACCGGCAGGCAGTCCCATCCAAGTATGCAGATGCAGGATATCGGGGCGGACCTGCTCGTAGAATGCCTCCAGCGATGTGCGATCCAGTTTTTTTGCCTGCAGGAAACCGCCCGGTTCCCGAACCCCGTAGGAGAGCGGTACCGGAAGCGGGTTGATGAGTTCGTACACCGCCACGTCCCCGTAATCCTTCCCGCGACGAACGCGGACCCGTCCACCGAAAGGCTTCCATCGCCCCGGATACAGCAGCGAGACCTGATGGCGGCCGCACTGGGCGGTCATCAGATCGGTTGCGTATCGGGTCAAGCCACCGGAACGTGCGGGAGGAAGACCCAGACTATAGTGCAGGATCCTCATTGTGTTGCAGATACTTGAGGGTGTACATCATGATCATGGCAAACCAGACGATCTGGCTATTGATAACTCCGTACATAAAAACGTACAGCAGCCAAATGATCCAGGTGCCGATATTCATCCGGTTATGGATGATAAAGAAGGTAAACAGCCAGAATATCAGCTGGAAGAGCAGGCCGTAATTGATCCAGACAGAGAAGGCGCCGCCGGTGATGACAATCGCCCCCCGTGCCGGCGTAACCAGTTCGGCATCGGCATCCACACCGTGTCCAAACCAGTCGTCGGCAGAAGAAAAGCCAATGACTTCCAAGGCATTCAGAGAGGGAACGACTCGCTGGGCCGCACTATTATCGGCCTGATCGATGGCTTGGACATCCAGGGTCATCACCGCACGGGCAAAGCGTTCCATCCGCCGGAACTGCGGTAATTGGCGGACGACGAAGAGAACGGGAATTATCGCGACAATCACCACCAGCAACGAAAGTTTATCCCGCTGGAAATCGACAAAGCTCAAAAACACCAAAATCATGAAAAGGAAAGCGGTGGAGCTCATCATGGTCAGGGCCGGCCACAGGAAGGCCACCCAGACACCTCCGTCCAGGATGAAACTGTTGCGCAGGGAATAATCCGGTATCTGCAGTTTGCGGACCGACACATAGACATACATCAGCAAGGAGGTGACACGGGCGGCATGGGACGATTCACTCATCAGCGAATTCAGTTTCCACTTATCGTGGATGCCGTCATATCCGATACCCAGATTAAAGATCGGGAAATGGCCCAGGACGCAAATCTGCTGAATCAGCAATACGATGAAATAGGCATAGAGCAGGCCTTTCAGCACACCGGCAAAATGGTCCAGGGTAAAGGCACCATATCCCAAGACGCGGGTATAGACGAGAAAAAAGACGTAAAACAGGCAAGAGAAAAGGAAGGTGCTGATTCGCATCGTATCCGGATGGCGCAAAGCCGGCAGGAGGAGTTGCAGGAGAATCAGAATCACCACGGCCAGTTCCACCCGCCAGTTAACCGCCGGGAAGAATAGCAACAGCAAGGGGCTGCCGGCCATCAGGCCGATTAGCAACAGGTTACGGCTCCCCTCTCCCAGGGCAAACGCCGGAGAGGTAGAGACAAACACCAACATAAGACTGACCATCACGACAGCCAGGGTGTTCCAAGCCTGTTCATTATTTATTCCGGCCATTCCTTCAATTCTATTAGAGCATCTTTAATGGCATCCAGATAGGCATATCCATACCGCTCGTCGGGTTCCAGATAGCCCCCTTCCGCCCATTCATTCCAGGCAAAGACAAAAATCTTGTCCGTATGATATACGGTGCGCGTCCGCTCTACCAACTGCTTGAAATACAATCCAAATAATTCGGGCGACGCCCCTTGGAAAACATATCCCCGCTGCTGTTTGCGCGGCGTATTGTCCCAGTCCACAAACGCAGAAGGGAGCATCTTGTCCGACTCCGGCTTCAACCGGACAATCCGTTTCCAGTATTCCTCATAATCATAGATCCGGACCTTGTCCGGGCCGCCGAATACGGATTGATGGATTCCGAGGAACCGTTTGATGGCGCGCGCACGCCGGACCATCCAGGAGAACAACGCCCTCCGCATCGCGCTGGAAGAGTATTGCATCACATAGCCGGGATGGAACTGGATACCATAAGCAAAGTTGGTCCGATCCCACGAGTGATCGATACAGGCCGATACGCTCTGGTACACAAACTTGATTCCCTTCAAGCCATTCTCCCGGGCCAGGGCAATCCAGCGGTCGGTCATCCGGCGGATTTTTCCAATCAGCTGCGGCACATAGATCAGCATCAGCGGGCAGCCGTCCTCCGTCATATAGCGCGGATCGCGGAAGAAAGGAAGCAGGTAGTTGAAATGGGCGTCCCAATCGGCCTCATCGTCAAAATCATGGGCGATCAGAACCGCTTCCTTCCCCTCTTTCCGTTTCCAGGCATCCGTCCAATCGTGATTCGCCCAGCAAACGCAGTAGCGGGTTTCGATTTCCGGGTGGGCCAGCAGCATTTCCATCGGTTTTTCCAGGAGCAGATGTCCGTTGAACCAATAATGATAAAAGCAGAAACCATAGATCCCGTGTTCCCGGGCTATCTTGCACTGCCAGCGAAGGGTTTCCACCTCACTTAAATCATAATAGTTCCCGTTCAGCGGGACACGCGGCTGATAATGTCCCTCGTACAAGGGTTTGGCCGAGCGGACGTTTACCCATTCGGTAAAGCCTTCGCCCCACCACGCATCATTTTCCGGAATGCGATGAAACTGAGGAAGATATAAGGGGATAACTTTCATTTCTTGCGCAGGTTACGGAAGATGGGGATCGCCAGCACGCCCATCAAAGCAACCCCCAGGAGGGCGCCGAAGCAGAGCCGGAGCATATCGCTTTCAAAAAGGTGGCATATGGCATAATGGCCCAGGCCGACGACCGGCAACATGCCCAGCAAAGGCAGGAAGGTCCGCATAAACCAGGCCCACGTTACCCCGGGCATGAATTTGCGGAACACCAGGATGGCCAGCACAAAGGTGGCCGCGATATTGACCACACAATACGGGATTGCCGTTCCCCGAAGGCCCATGTCCCGGGTCAGGATCCACACGCCCGGAATAATGATCAGGCCCTGGATCAGGCACAGGAGCGTGTTGATTTTGATGTTTCCTTCGGCCAGGGCCAAGAAATAGGGCGGTGTCTGGAAAGAGACAAAGATATAGGCCACGACCAGGAAAGTGGCCGGAATAATAATCATCGGTACTGCTTCTGATTTCCCCGTCCAGATGGACAGGAATTCGGGCATGTAGAAAATAAAGGTAAGTCCGATGGCCCCTGCGATAACGGCAACGATATAGGAATAGAGCAAGAATTGCTTCCGGCTCTGTTCGCGCTCCCCTACGCTAATCATCCGCGTCAATTCGGGATAAAATGCCTGTCCGATGGGGCCTACGATATAATACACGGCCTGTCCCACCGTAGCGGCCAGGGAATAATAACCCAGGCTACGCAAATCCAGCAAGTGACCGGTAATCAGTTTGTCCAATTGGGTGTTCAGCGCCGAAATCAGCGACATCAGCATCATTCCCAGGGAGAATTTCCATAGCGTACGGAACAGTTCCGGATGGAATCCATACTGGGTCCCCTCGGTCCGTACGGCCTTCCACAGCAGATGACGGGTGATAAAGAAGATGACCACCAGAGAGAAAAGCTGCCAGATCAAGAACGTACCCACCTTCGGGACCAGGGCCAGCGGAATAAGGACCAGGACGCTACGGGAAAAACTGTACGAAATGGTAAGGGTATTGCTGAGAACCTGTTTCTGCAAACCCGCCAATCCGCCGATATACAGCAGGAAAATAAAGTTCACAGACACGATACCGGCCATCAGCCGCATATGGCGGATCAGGGTTTCCCGGGGAACGGTATCGGATTTCAAAAAGGCATCTACGATAAAGCCGGAACCGAAAAACAGGACCACGAAGACAAGCAGCGCAATGGCGAAATACACCAGCTCGAAGGTGCGCAGGAGTTTCCCCCGATATTCCTGGTCCGTACTTTCCCGGGCGAATTCCCGGGTCAGGGTGGCAGACAGTCCCATATCGGCAAAATGGATGATGGTCATCAAAATCGTATAGAACGAGATGATGCCATATCCCTCCACCCCCAGGAACTTGATCCATATGGGCACGAAGACGTACAGGGCAATGATGCCCCATACCTTTGACGCAATGTTCGCCAATGAATTTCTTACCAATCGGACTGCCATATCCAGCGATTAACGCCCCTTATACATGTTCTCGTAATACTTCTGGTAGTCACCGCTGGTCACATTGTCCAGCCAGTCCTGGTTGTCCAGGTACCACTTTACGGTCTTCTCAATCCCTTCCTCAAACTGCAGGGACGGTTCCCAACCCAGCTCCCGCTGGAGTTTGGAGGAGTCAATCGCATACCGCAGGTCGTGGCCCGCACGGTCGGTAACGTAGGTAATGAGGTCCATGTCCTCCCCTTCCTTACGGCCCAGCAGACGATCCACCGTATTGATGAGCACCTTGATGATGTCGATGTTCTTCCACTCGTTGAAGCCGCCGATGTTGTAGGTCTCGGCAATCTTTCCGTTGTGGAAGATGGTATCAATCGCCCGAGCATGGTCCACCACATACAGCCAGTCACGCACATTCTCTCCCTTGCCATAGACCGGAAGCGGTTTGCGGTGACGGATGTTGTTGATAAAGAGCGGAATCAACTTCTCCGGGAACTGATAGGGACCGTAATTGTTGCTGCAGTTGGTCACGAGGGTCGGAAGCCCGAAAGTATCGTGGAAGGCCCGCACAAAATGGTCAGAGGATGCTTTCGCAGCACTATACGGAGAGTGGGGCTGATACTTCAGGTCCTCCGTAAAGAACTTCTCGCCATAAGCCAGATGGTGCTTCCCGCTGCTGGCCTTCGTCGTAAACGGCGGATCAATCCCCTCCGGATGCGTCATCTCCAACGCCCCATACACCTCATCCGTACTGATATGGTAGAAACGGCAAGGGATGCGGGTGCCTCCGACAACCGTCTCGCTTCGCTCGACCCCACCGTTCGCTTCGCTCCCGGTCCCCCCTCTTACGGTGCCGAGGGTGGCACGGGTTGCTGGAGGCACCGGCATCCCTGCATCCATCTGCCATCCCATCGGCATCCAATACGCTTTGGCAGCTTGCAGAAGCGACAGCGTACCCATGACATTGGTCTGCGCAAAAGTGAAAGGATCCTTGATAGAACGATCCACATGACTCTCCGCGGCCAGGTGGATAATCCCGTCCACCTGCTCCTCTTGCATGAGTTTCAGCACCCCCTCAAAATCACAGATATCCATCTTGACAAAGCGGTAATTCGGCTTGTCCTCGATATCTTTCAGGTTGGCAAGATTCCCGGCATAGGTTAGCTTATCCAGGTTGATGATCTTATAATCCGGATACTTGTTCACAAATAACCGTACCACATGCGAGCCGATGAAGCCCGCGCCACCCGTAATGATCAGTTTCCTTTTATAATCCATAATAGTTTGTGTTATAATCAAATAGATAGTCAGTATCACACAACCGGGCATGGTGCCGGTCTTTTTCGGAAAGGATGATGCTCCCGGCCGGCAACCGCCAGTCTATGCCCAGGGCCGGGTCGTCCCAGGCCAAGGCGCCCTCGCTCTGGGGGGCATAGAAAGCATCGCACTTGTACTGGAAGACGGCTTCCGGCGACAACACCGCAAATCCGTGGGCAAAGCCCTTCGGGATAAACATCTGCCGATGGTTTTCTCCCGTGAGTTCCACGGCCACATGCTGGCCGAAAGTCGGCGAACCCTTGCGGATATCGACCGCAACATCCAGCACGGCACCGCTTACCACGCGTACCAACTTGCTCTGGGCATCCTTCCCTTTCTGGAAATGCAGGCCCCGCAAGACACCGTACGTGCTTTTGCTTTCGTTGTCTTGGACAAAGGTCACCGGACGCACCTTTTCATCGAATTCCCGTTGCGAGAAGGATTCGAAAAAGTAGCCCCGTGCATCCCCAAAGACACGCGGTTCCAGAATCACGACACCGGGAATGGCTGTTTCAATTACATTCATAAGGCACCCTCGGCAAGTTTCAACAGATACTGTCCATACGGATTCTTGGCCATCGGAGCGGCCAGTTCACGCAGTTTTTCAGCCGTGATCCAGCCGCTGCGGAAAGCAATATCCTCCAGACAGGCCACCTTCAGGCCCTGCCGCTTTTCAATCACCTCGATATAGGTCGAAGCCTCTGCCAGCGAATCATGGGTTCCGGTATCCAACCAGGCGAAGCCGCGGCCAAGGGTCTTGACCTTCAGTTGTCCGGCCTTCAGGAATTCCTGGTTCACCGTGGTGATTTCCAGTTCGCCCCGGGCGCTGGGCTTGATGTGGGCGGCCACATCCACCACGCGGTTGGGGTAGAAATACAGGCCCACGACGGCATAATGCGATTTGGGTTTCGCAGGCTTTTCTTCAATGCTGAGGCAATTCCCCTGGGCATCGAATTCGGCCACGCCGTATCGTTCGGGATCGCTGACCCAATAGCCGAATACCGTCGCCTTCCCCTGCTCTTCGGCATCTTTTACCGCCCCGGAGAGCAGTTCACGGAAACCGTTGCCATGGAAGATGTTGTCGCCCAGCACCAGGCAGGCGCAATCATCCCCGATGAATTCTTTTCCAATGATGAAGGCCTGGGCCAGGCCGTCCGGCGAGGGCTGCTCCGCATAAGAGAAATGTACGCCGAAATCGCTTCCGTCCCCGAGCAGGCGACGGAATGCCGGCAGGTCCTGGGGCGTAGATATGACCAGGATGTCCCGGATGCCCGCCATCATAAGGGCCGATACGGGATAATAGATCATCGGCTTGTCGAAAATGGGCAAGAGCTGCTTGCTCACGCCTTTCGTAATCGGGTAAAGCCGGGTACCCGAACCTCCAGCCAAGACAATTCCTTTCATATCTATCTAATTTTCAATTAATTCCAAATCTTCCATCGGGATATAGGCCGATGCGGCGGCAATAATCCCCGGGATTTCAACCATAATGCGGCGGGACTTCTTAATCCGGACCACCGTTCCCTCAACCCCCAGAAACGGCCCGTTGATCACCCGCACCTTCGCCCCGTTGCGCAATTTCGCGGAGAGGTCCGACAAATAAAGGACTTCCTCGTTGGAGGCAGAGCAAACCCGGATGAAATCCTCCATTTGCTTGTCCGGCACCACGATGGGTTTGTGGTCTGAGCGGTTCCACATGAAATGCGTCCGTCGCCGGTCTCCTTCCCCCAGGATGAAATCGTACAAGTATCGGTGCGTAGCATTGACAAAAAGCAGGTTGCCTACCGCAGGCACCCATTCGTGGGAAACCTTCCCGTTCTTCTCTGTCCGGACATACTTCATGGGAATAAATGTCCGATGTCCCTCCCCCTCCAGGATGGCCTTGATGGCCGTTTCCCGTCCATAGGAGATCCGCAGCACGAACCACTGCTCTTTGTCTGCCTTCTGCATTGTCACGCTATCCCTTCAATCGCTCCACACACCTTTCCAGCGAATCCAGCCAATAGGGAATCCGAAGGGAAAAGGTGTTCTTGATCTTGGTTTTGTCCAGCACCGAGTAATGCGGACGGTGTACCTTGGAAGGAAACTCATCCGAATGACAAGGCTGGATGTCACAACGGTTGCCACCCAACTGGCAGATGGCAAGGGCGAAGTCGAACCAGGACGTCACCCCCTCGTTGGTATAATGATAGATGCCCGATTCCTCCACCTTGCCACCATCAACCAGATCCACGATTACGCGGGCCAGGTCTTCGGCATAAGTCGGGGTGCCCACCTGGTCGAATACGACCTTCAGGGAATCCCGCTCGGCAGTGAGCCGGAGCATGGTTTTGACAAAATTCTTCCCGTAAGGCGAATACAGCCACGCCGTGCGGAGAATCAGATACCGGCAACCGGAAGACAAGATGGCATTCTCTCCCAACAGCTTGGTGGCGCCGTAAACGCCCGTGGGATCGGGGACGGAATCCTCCCGATAAGGGACCGAAGCGTTCCCGCCGAACACATAATCCGTTGAGATGTGAACCAGCAGGGCGTTCCGCTCCCGGGCGATGGCCGCCAGGTTGGCCGGAAGCTGCCGGTTCAGCAGATCGCACAGGCCGTGGTCCGATTCCGCACCGTCCACATTGGTATAAGCCGCACAGTTGATGATGGCGTCCACCCCTTCGGTATCGGCCACGATGCGGACGGCATCCAGGTCGGTGGCATCCAGATGCAGGGTTTCTACGCCCGGCAACTCATTCACATCGGTGAAGATATACCGGTTCCTGCTCCCTGCGGAGACGTTCCGCAGTTCGGTGCCAAGCTGGCCGTTTGCGCCTGTTACCAGAATATTCATATTGCTTTCATCAAGGATTCCAATTGTTTGATCTGGGCCGATTTCAGCACCTTGGACGCATACTGTCCGCTGATGGAACGCATCCGGTGGCAATCCGAACCGGCCATGGTGTACCAGCCCTTCCCCAGCAGATTCCACGCTCGGTGCATCGCGCCCTCGCCATATACGCCCAGCACCGAAGGCAGGTTCAGCTGGAAAAGCACCCCCATCCGGTGATACTGTGCGTAATCCTCTTCCGTCATATAGCGGTAGCGTTCCGGATGGGCCAGGATGGGCCGGTAGCCCTTGCTCATCATCCGGGAAAGGATCTCCTTCAGGTTGATGGGAGGAGACCAGGTCGAGGTCTCCACCAGGACGCGGTCTTCTCCGTGCAGGAGCAGGTCGCCATCCTCCAGGTGCCGTTCGAACAAGGTATCGATCATGTATTCCGAAGCCAGGTGCAACTCAATGGGGCCGCTGTACACGGCGCAAAGAGCATTGAAACGCTCTTTCAGGCCCTCCGTCGTGTTGGGGACATCCTCCATCGTATGGGGCGTGAGCCAAAGGGTTTTCAACCCCGCCTGCTCCAGATAGGAAAGGATGGACAGGGATTCCTCCTCCGTGGACACGCCGTCATCAACCCCGTACAGGATATGCGAGTGATGGTCGATGGCTCCGTTCAGGAGGCCCGACTCCAACATCGTCTTGCTACTGCTCAGGAAACCGAACATACCTAGCTTTTGTCTTGTTCACCGTAACCGTAGCCATAGCCGTAGCCGTAACCATAGTGACCATAGCCGTAGCCGTAATGGCCATATCCGCGGGAGAAGGATTCCACACCGTTCAGGATGAGGGACATCCGGTTATACTTACCGCTCTCGTACAGGTCGTTCAGCACGGCGATACCCGGTTTGTCAAACATACCGGCACGGACGATGAATACGGTCAAATCGGCATGAGCGGCCACAATGGACGTATCGGCCACGATATCGATAGGCGGGCAGTCGAAGAAGATGTAATCGTAATGGTCCTTCAATTCCTCCACCATGGTCTTGAAACGGTCAGAGACCAGCAGTTCGGCCGGATTCGGAGGAAGGGTTCCCACGGAAATGATGTCCAGGTGTTCGGCCACATGCTGGACCGAATCGAGGATATGCTCGGACTTGCCGTTCAGGTAGGCCGAAACGCCATGGTTGTTGCGATCCAGTGACTTACTCAGGGTCGCCTTGCGCAGGTCAAGGTCCAGCAGGAGGACGCGGGAGCCCTTGATGGCCATACTGGCAGCCATATTCATGATAGTAAAGGTCTTACCGGCATTCGGCGTGAAGGAGGTCACCATGACCACGTGGCACCCGTCTTTCTGGCCGACCATCAAATCCAGGTTCGTACGGAGGACACGGAAAGCCTCGTTCATCATATCGCGCTTGCCGCCCTGGACGATAATCGCGCAATTGGAATCATCGAAACGGTCGGTCCGCAAACGCTTCCAGTAACTGCCATTCAAACCCATCTGCGGGATTTCCGCGAGGAATGGAAGCTTCAGATTCACCAAATCGGAACGGGTCTTGACCGAGGAATCCAGCATCTTCCTCAAGAAGAAGTAAATCAGCGGTAAGAAGAAACCCAGCAGGAAAGCCACCAGGAATACCGCCATCTTGTTCGGGGAGACCGGAGCCGGGGCGCCATTCGGGGCCATGATCAGCCGCGTATTCGCCACGTTCACCAGGGAGGAAAGCTCATTCTCCTCCCGTTTCTGGAGCAGGTAGATATACAGCTGCTCCTTAACTTTCTGCTGACGGGTAATGCTGAGCAACTGCAATTCTTCCCCGGAGGCGGAGGAGATCTTGTTCATAATCTGCCGCTGCTCCTGTTCCACCTTGTCCACCTGGAGCTGCAGGGTCGCAATCAGATTCTCCACACTGCGGCTGATGGAAAGGCGGATGGCATCCAGCGAAGCATTCATATCCCGGATAAGGGGGTTGTTCTCACTGCTGGACTTCAGCAAACGGTCCCGCTCAAGCAGGAGGGTATTGTACTCGCCGATCTGGGTGTTCACCTGATCGCTGACCAGGCCGGAATTGGCCGGAATAAGCGAACGGGCGTGGACGGGATCGCCCAGGTACTCCCGGATATACTTGGCGATGGAAAGCTGATTGCTCACCTCGAATTCCCGGCCGGCATACTCCTTGGACAAGTCCAGATACTGGCGGGCGGCGTCGGAGATATCCGCAATCCCGTGACTGGCCTTATAGTCTTTCAGGTCTTCCTCAATTCCGCCCAGTTCTTCCTCGATGATCACCAGCCGGTCCTTGATGAAATCCGACGTATTCCGGGCCGAACGATTCTTGTTGCTGATCCAGTCTTCGTCATAGATATCCAGCAAGGTGCGCAGGATGCTTTCCGCACGACGCGGAAAGAGGTCCTGGATGGCCAGGACAACCACGGAAGACTGTTTGGTAGAAAGATACACATTCATGCGGGAGCAATAGCCCTTGGCCCGCGACATGGCCGTAGCCCACGAAATGCTGATATCGTTCTTCCAGTCTTCGAAATGGACCGTAGGACTGATCCGGAGGGCTCCCACCGGCGTCACCAGGGAATCACCCAGCGCTCCGGATACCGGATCGGCCTTGAGTTTATCCCCATTGACACGGAAATCCTTCAAAACAAAGGACTGGGGACCGGTCTTGGAGATAACGAACGAGAAATTGGATGCCATATTCCCTCCCAGCAACGATAGCATCACGGGGGTTCCCGTATACAATTCGCGGGTCCGGAGGAACTGGAGATCGGTATAGGTCGTCTCCAGGTTCAGGCGGCGGACGACCTGCTCCATCAGGTCGGGAGAGGCGAAGGCCTCCATCTCGTTGTCCACATTGGTGCCCCGCCCATACCGCATCCGGTTATAACCGGCAAAGGAGGTCAGGTCACGCATCATGGAAGATTGGGAATCTTCATCCACGATGACTTTTTCAACCCGGCTGTACGTATTGGGCGTGCGATACAGGTAAAAAACCGCAACCGCCAGGAAAAACAGGATGGAAAACACATACCACCAGATATTGTCCCGGACCATCGCCCAGATATCAGCAATCGGAAGGGTCGTTTTTTTCTCTATGGATTCTGCCATGATAATCAGATTATTCGGAAATTAGCGGGAGAGGGTTGCGATGAAGTTGGCCGCCGTCAGCGCCACGTTGCCGATGGTGACCCAGAAGCCGACCGACTTCACGTTGTTCTGGTTGATGGTAGACTGACCGGCCCGGACCTTGTTCGGCGTCACGTAAACCATGTCATTCTGCTGCAGGTAAAAAGCCGGAGAGTCCATGAAAGCCGTATCGGTCAGGTCCAGGACGAACATCTGGCGTTTCCCATCTTGTTCCCGGAAAACCATCACATTGTCCCTGCGGCCGTAAATCGTCATGTCATGTGCCATTGCCAGGGCCTCCAGGACGGTCAGCTTATCCCCGTTCACGGCAAAGGAGCCGGCGATGTTCACCTCTCCCAGGACCGATACCTTGAAGTTCATGAACTCCACGGTAACGACGGCATCGGTCAGCATTCCGCTGCTCCTGAGCTGGTCCTTGATCTGGGCGGACAGTTCCCAACGGCTCAGTCCGGCCACATGCATGCGGCCCAGGACGGGGAATTCGATATATCCCTCGTTATCCACCACATAACCCACCAGCCGCTGATAGCCGCTATTGATACTCGCGCTTTCCGAACCCGCCTGGTACGATACAACAGGCAAGTTGAACTGGGCGGCCAGCTCGGGACGGCCGGACGATACGATGATCGAAATCTGGTCTTTCGGCTGAATGATGATTCCGCCCGTAACGGGTACGGTCCAGGAGCTGTCTTGCGCCACATCCTGGAAATAATTGACATTCTTGTACGTATTCGGGTTGCAGGAGACCGCCAGCAGGACGGCTGCCATCGCGCAAAACGCACCAACGATTTTTCCTCGCATATAAATTTATATTTTAATCAAGCGATAATTAAACAAATTTACAAACTTATTTCTGCAAAACCAAATTTATGGTTAGATTTGCAGAAGATATGGCAGAACAGTCTCATACACGGCCCCCCATCTACCTGTACACGGACGGCGCCGCCAGCGGCAACCCCGGTCCGGGCGGATACGGAATTGTCTTGAAATGCGCCGGCATCTCGAAAGAGTTGTCCGGCGGGTTCCGGCTCACCACCAACAACCGCATGGAGCTCCTTGCCGTCATCATCGGGCTGGAATCCATCCGCTGGACGAACGCCGAAGTCCACGTGGTCAGCGACTCTTCCTACGTGGTAAAAGCCATCAACGAAGGCTGGCTGGAAAAATGGGAACGGAAAGGCTTCGCAAAAGTCAAGAATCCGGATCTATGGATGCGGTTCCTGCCGCTCTGGCGGGCCCACCGGGTCACTTTCCATTGGGTAAAGGGGCACGCCGGACACCCCGAAAACGAGCGCTGCGACGCCCTGGCGGTCGCGGCGGGTGCGGGTGCGGTGGAACGCGGAGATAGCCTGCCGGCCGATACCGGCTATGAGCAGGGCATCGAACAGGGCTCAGACACCCTTCTTTAGTTTGACGAACGCCCGGCGGAAATAATACAGGAAAAACCGGAGCGAATCCCCCGGGGCCACGCCAATCTTTTCCGCCACCTGCGGGACCGCTCGGAACAGGGAGGTTATTTTCTTGACAAAATAGACACCCTCCGCCCATCCATGGAAGGTCTTTTTCCCGAAATTCCCGTGAATGGACATCAATTGCCAGACTTTTTCCAGCACCGGCTCCTTCACCTCCCCGCAAAGCGGGAAACGGGGTGCCCCCAGATACCGGACGCAGAAGGCGCTGAACAGGGTCCAGGCATTTTCCAGCCCAATCTTCCGGAGATCTTCCGCCAGCACATCGGCATCCAGTTCCGCCGCATGGGCATGCACGAACATCATCCAGTCGCACACCTGGCGGAGACCCACGCCCTCCTGGAAAAAGTGCTTGTACAGGTGGGAAAGGAGATACTGGGTATCGAAACGCACGGAAGGGACCGGTATCCGAAAGTCTCCCTCCTCCAGGATCCGGATGCCGCCTTCGGCAAACAATTCCCGGTGAAGCACCTCCAGACGGCAATCCGTACGACGGGTCAATTCCGATTCGATGGAGCCGTGGAATTCCACCTGCAGGTCACCGAAATACATCGCGCGATGCAGGGTTCCTTCCCCCTGCTGCTCAATGGCTTTCGCAACGGGAGCAAAAAGCGCGCAGATCCGTTCAAAGTCTTCGGGAAGGACCACGACATCCACATCCCCGCTCTGGCGACGCAACGGGACCGGATAGCAGCGGGCCACCCCCTGTCCCTTTAAAATGACGCAGGGAATCCCTTCCGCCTCGGCTTTTTGGAAGAGATAGGTAGAGAGCCGATCCATCCGCCTATTCCGCTGTTCGGTCTTCAGCAGGCCGGACGCGAATCTCTTGCGGACCTCCCGGGGAATCTCGATATCCGTCCGGGACAGGAGACTTTCCACGCCGTCGGCAACCATCGGAACCACGGTCTGCTCCTTGGCCATGAGAAAAACGGTCTCCCAATCCGTTTCTCCGGCAAACAGGGAAACCTCCGGTTCCGTTCCCCATAAGCCCGTACGGAGCAACGAAAAAAACTGTTGATCGATCTGCTTCATCATTCTGCGGCAATTCTTGTCAAAGATAACCTTTTTTTATGAAAAAATCGTATCTTTGTTTCGCTAATCGATTATCGTATGCAGAATAACAGGAAACCGATTGTCGGAATCACCCAGGGAGACGGCAACGGTATCGGATATGAAGTCATCATCAAATCCCTGGCCGATTCACGCATCCTCGAATCCTTCACCCCGGTCATTTACGGGTCCTCGAAACTGTTCGGATTCTACCGCAAGCTGATTCACAACATCGAAGATATCGACACCTATGTCGTCAACTCCGCCCGGGATGCGAAACCCCGGAAGGTCAACATCGTCAACTGCCTGCCGGACAACACCTTCGTGGAACCCGGACAGAGCACGCCCGAAGCGGCCAAATCGGCCATCCGCGCACTGGAATGCGCGGTTCGCGACATCAAGTCGGGCGATATCGACGTCCTGGTCACCGCCCCCATCAACAAGCGCGCCATGTCCCAGGAGGGCTTTGGCTATACCGGCCACACGGAGTACCTGGAGAAGGAATTCGGGGTAAAAGACGTCGCCATGATCATGGTGAGCAGCATCCTGAAAGTGGCGGTGGTTACCGGGCATATCAAACTGAAAGACGTGGCCTCCAGCATCACGGCTGAAAAAATTGTGGGCAAGCTCCGCTTGATGAAGGAGTCGCTCCAGCGCGATTTCGGGATCGACAATCCGCGCATCGCCGTGCTGGGCCTGAACCCGCACTGCGGCGACGGCGGCCTGCTGGGCGATGAAGAGCAGCAGATCATCCTTCCGGCCGTCAAGCAGGCCAACGAGGAGGGCATCGCCGCTTTCGGTCCCTACTCCCCCGACGGCTATTTCGGACTGGGCAACTTCCACCGCTTCGACGCCACCCTGGCCATGTACCACGATCAGGGGCTGGCTCCGTTCAAGGCCCTGGCCTTCGAGCAGGGCGTGAACTACACCGCCGGCCTTCCGATTGTCCGGACTTCACCCGACCACGGAACGGCCTACGACATGGCCGGACGGGACGAAGCAGACCCGCACTCCATGATGTCGTCCATCTTTACGGCCATCGACATCTTCAAGAGCCGGCAAGCCTACGACGCGCTTCAGGCCGGGAAAATGAACAAAGAGAAATAACCTGCGACAAGGGCCAGGGCCACTTTCAAGGCTTTGGCCCTTAAAAATGCCCCCTTGCTCTCCGCCAGCAGCGGCAGGGCGGCGTGGCCGTCCTGGACAATGGAATTGGCCAGCAGGACCGGGAACGGAATCACCCCGGAGGCAAACAGCGTAACGAACACCAGGTGAGGTCCCGATTCCGGGATCAGTCCCACCGCAATGGCCAGCAGGATCATCCAGCCGGTATTCCCGCTGATCCACGCCTGCAGGTCGATAAAATGGAACAGCAGCCCGATTCCCAGTAGCATCCCGAAGGTCCAGGCGAAGATGGACGGCAGATGGTGGCAGACGATGTGGTGCCACAGATGCTCTTCCACGAAATGATCCGAACCAAACAAAAGCACCCCCACGACAACCAGGCTCAAGGCGGCGAACAGCCAGTAGAGCCAGATTTCATCGAAAAGGTGGAACCCCTCTTCGTCCAGTTCGTGCGCATCCTCCAGATGGCCGGACAGCAGCACCCCCAGGAAGCCCACGACGCCCAGCAGGAGGGCGATCCGATGCCAGCCCCAGTGCCGGACATCGGTATGGGGAGCATGAGGATGCTGTTCCTCTTCCTCGCAGCATTCGGTCTCGAAGGTATCGTCCAGCCGGGTAGGCAGGGTTCTGGGATGCACCACGAATTCCATCAGCAGGCCCGTCCCGATACCCAGGGCAAGGAGGATAGCGAACAGCAGGACCGCCCGTTGCGGGAACAAGGCCAGCATCAGGAAGGCTTCATCTCCCGCCGTCGCAATCAGCATGGCCAGCAACGCACCGAAACCCAGCATCTTATGGGTATAGAGCGATACCGACGCAAACCCGCCCAGACAGCCGGGAACGCTGCCCAGCAGGGCCGATACCAACACCTGTCCCGAGCGGGATACGCGCAGGCGGTTTAACCATTTTCCATGCGATTCGATGTGGAACGACTCGATGAGCATCATCATGATGACCACCAGGCCGCTGACCAGCACGGCCGTCCGCAAAGCGTCAAGTACAATCTCTACCATTACTCTATCCAACCGCTGATAAACAGATTGACCATGGGACGCAGGGGCGAATTGGTCGTCAGCGTGAGGATGACCAGCACCTCCCCGGAAGGCATTCCGGAGGTGTCCAACGATGCCTTGAGTTTTCCCGATGCTCCAGGGTTGACCGCTCCGGGAACCGTCACCTTTACACGGCGGCTCTCGACATCGGCCTTATAAATGACAAAGGCTGCCTTTCCCTTGTTTTTAAAAGGGAAGACGGCTTCAACGGGCGTCCCGGCCTTGATTTTGCCAAAGGAGAAGGTACTTTCGTCAAAGAAAGGCTGGGAGCCGTTTGCCCGCTCCGCCGGGGTCAGCACGGAAAAATTTTCCTTGGTATAGGCCGTGAAACCCAGCACCTTTCCCCCTTCGGCCAACAGCGGATCTTCCCCGCTCAGGATGGCATCCCCGCCTGCCGCCGCTTCGGGCGGGACCGGTTTCCCGGTCGAAACAGAACGTTTCCCGTCCATCACCGGAACGGCATAATAGGTATTCCGGCCCCAGCGCTCGCGCGAAGCCGCAACCGCATAGTGCAGTTTGGCGGTTCCCCGGCCGGGGATGGGATTGGGAGAAACGGTGAGCGTGAGCCCGTCGGACACCTCTTCGAAAGTGATTTTCAAAGCCTTGCGCCCCAGGTTTGCCACCGTGGTTTCGCCGGTCTTCACTTCTCCCTGACTCAAATTGCCCACCTTGACGGCCGGATTCTTCACCCCCAGGTTCCCGAAACGGACCGGATAACGTTCCTCCAGGGATAGCTTTTTGACATGGCTGACGCCCCTTAGGTGCAGGACGATGGGCTGTTTCACGGCATTCAGGTACACCGTCAGCGTCTTGTCGAAGGGATAGCCCCCTTCGTCATTCTTATAGGTCGCCGTCACCGTCCCGACCGCCCCCGGACGTAGCGGTTCCTTCGTCCACTTGACATCTGTACAGCCGCAGGAAGAGACCACGTTGTAAATGACCAGCGGTTCGTTCGAGATATTCTTGACGGAATAGGAGCACGAAACCGGGCCGTCCGACTGCAGGATGTCTCCAAAATCGTGTACCGTTTTGTCAAATTCCACCACTCCCCCGAACCGGTTCTGGCCCAGGGAATTGAAAGCGGTCAGCAACACCGCAGCCCAAAAAAGTATCCGTTTCATTTGATACTTTGAAAATAAACATCTACATTTGCATGCTCGGAACCGCATGGTGCGGTCCGGACATAACCGTTAAAAGATTATAAAAATGGCTCACAAAATTTCTGAAAGCGATTGCGTCGCCTGCGGCACCTGCATGGGTGAATGCCCGACCGGCGCCATCTCCGAGGGCGATGTGTACAAGATCGATCCCAACGTGTGCATTGACTGTGGCGCTTGCGCAGCAGCCTGCCCGATGGGTGCGATCAGCCCCGCCGAATAATTACGGCTGAGGCTGCATCACCACATCGATGAGATTTCCGCTGTCAAGCAAAGCCTTGGCAGCGGCTTTTACTTTCTCCGGAGTCAGATCTTTGATGGCCTGTTCGTAGTCTTCCAGAAGGTTGATCTCCTCCTGATACCAGTTCAGCAGACGGCCATACCAGAAGCCATTCTCTACCCGGCGCTCGGCAAGAGCCTTGTTGAAGTGCTCCACCGTGCGGGCGAAATAGTCGGCCGTAGGACCTTCCACGGCCAGTTTGCACAGCTGCTCGCCGGCCACCTTCCGCAAGTTGTCGGCCTTTTCGGGCTGGGTATCGAACACCACCTGCAGCATGTAGCGGCCACGCGGGTTCTTGCGGGAACGGGAAACGACACTGGCGCCATAGGTACCGCCTTCGTCCTCACGCAGGGTATCCACATACACCATGTCCAGGATATACTCGACGGCATCCATCGCCACGTCCTCCGCCACATCGTACGGACGGTTGTCGGTATAGATCCGGAGCACCGTGGTCTTCGGGGTTTCCATCTTCACCGGGAAAATATCCTCAATGGCACCCGCGGGGATATCGACATGACGGTCGATCCAATGCAGCGGCTTGCGGCCCTTCGGAAGCGAGCCGATGTATTTCTCCACCAGCGGCTGCAGGGTTTCCAGTTCCACATCGCCCACAATCACCATCGTGGCACCGGCCGCACCGGAGAAGAGGCGGCGGTACACCCGCTCAATCGTTTCGAGCGAAGCGCGGTCCAGCACCGAGGCATCCAGGGTCAGCGAACGCTTGGGATCCGTAGAGATCACCTCCGGCAGATGCTGCTGCAGCTTGAACTCGGGACGGTTCTCCAGATTCGGCAGGTAGGCCCGCAACTGGGCGATGGTATTGTCAAATTCATCCGGGTCGAAACGAGGCTGGGTGAATTCCAGATACAGCAGCTGGAAAGCGGTCTCCAGGTCTTTCCGGGTGGAATTGCCGCTGATACCGTGAAAGAGGCCGTCGATGAACGGCTGTCCATTCAACTGTTTTCCGGAAAGCATCTTGGGCACATCCGTCCCCTTGAAACCGGCCACACCGGCATTCTGCCGGAACAGCGCCTGGACATTCCGCTCGAAGGAAGGAAGGTCCTCCGTATCGATCAGGCTCTCACCACCCTCCATAAAGAGATTGAAAAGAATCTGGTCTTTTTTGTACTGGGTAGGCAGGACCACGACCTTGACGCCGTTGGCCAGGATCCACTCGGTAGAACCATACTTCCCGGCAAGCGTTTTCTTGACGCGAGCGCCTTTCAGCGTAGCGGGATCCAGGAATTCCCGGGCCACTTCCTCACCGGCCGGCGCCGCGATTTCGGAGGCCTCCACTTCCGCAATCCACTGCATCAGGTTCTCCCGGGAAGGAGTCGCGATACCTTCTTTTGCAGGACCGGAATAAAGGATGACCCGGGTCGAACCGCCCATCATCGCCGGCAGGATCCGGTCCAGTGTGGCTTTATCCACCTGATCAAAGAGCGCCTTTGCCATCTCGAAGGCATCCTCCGGGGTCGGATAGGCGTAGCTGTCAAAGAAATGACGGATCAGCGGCCACACATATTCGGCGTTCTTCCGGGTGGAAGCGCTGTTGGCTGCCTTCTCGTAACCGGACAGGATCTCTTCTTTGGCACGGGCGATTTCGGCCTCGGTGAAGCCGTAGCGGCGCGCCTTTTCCACTTCCGTATAAAAGGCCTTCACGCCACCGGCTATGTCCTTGTCTTTCAACGAAACCGTTGCCATGACCACATCGCTGGTCTCACAGAGGTCTCCCATCTGGACGTCTCCCGACAGGAAGGGGCAATCGGCCTTGGCCGTGATATCGGCGAAACGCTCGGACATGATCCGGCCAATCATCCTGAGGGCCAGGTCGGTCTGGAAACCGGCCGGCGTCTCGTTCAACCACTCGCTGCGGGCCGGGTTCTCCCACAGCAGCGTCAGGGATGCTTCGGTCGCTTCCGGATCGGTAATCACCCCCACGCGAGGCTGCTCTTCCTTCGGCAGGTCGATGCGTTCCTTCGGAACAGGATTCTCGACGGCGGGGATATCCGCGAAGATGCGCTTCAACGAAGCTTCCACGGCATCGGGATCCACATCACCCACGACGATAACCGCCTGCAAATCAGGACGGTACCAGGTATGATAGAAATTAACCAGACTCTCGGGAGCAAAGGTTTTCAGGTTCTCTTCACTGCCGATGATCGTGCAACCGGCATATTTCGTATTCCCGTACAGGTAGGGCAGCGACTGTTCGAAAATCCGCCAGTCGGCCGTATTGCGCGAGCGCTTCTCCTCCAGGATTACCGGGCGTTCCTTGTCGATTTCGACCGGATCGCAAGTGACGAAGTGGGAGTAATCGTGCAGGATGAGCAGGCAGGTATCCGCCACACCGGGGCGCACGAGCGGGATGTTGCTGAGCATGTAAACCGTCTGCTCCACCCCTGTGGAAGCGTTCACGTTGCCACCGAAGGAGGCACCGATGCTCTGCAGATAGTCCAGGATGGCTTTCCCCGGGAAATTCTTCGTGCCGTTGAAGCACATGTGCTCCAGGAAGTGGGCCAGGCCGTCCTGGTCAGGGGTCTCCTGGATGGCGCCTACATTGGTCGCCAGGTAGAATTCGGCCCGCTGGGCGGGAATGGCGTTGTGACGGATGTAATAGGTAAGTCCGTTGTCCAGCGTCCCGCGACGGACGAGCGGGTCACCCGGGATCTTCGGGATCATCGCCTTGAGTTCTTCTTCAGAATAAGACTGCGCGAAGGCGGACAAGGCCGCCGTCATCAGCGCAACAAAGATGAAAAATCTTTTCATAATTATATATTATCTGCATACAAAGATAAGCAGAAAAATCTATCTTTGCAGCATATAAGAAAATCTTATTGAAATGGACGATTTCAGACTGCGTATTTTCAGTGTGCTGGCCCGAACCGGCAGCTTTACCGCCACCGCCCGCGAACTGGGCATCACCCAACCGGCCGTTAGCCAGCGAATTGCCGAACTGGAAAAGGAAACAGGTTATCCCCTCTTCGACCGAGCCCCCGGCAATGTCAGCCTAAATGAACACGGGAAGGTGTTTTTCGCCTATTCGGAACGGATCCTGCACCTGTACGATGCCGCCACGCAGGCCTTCGTCCCCGCGGGATCCCTGCCGCGTACGCTTACGCTGGCGGCCGACGACGCCCTGCGGACCACCGTTCTTCCCCGGCTCCTGCCTTCGATGATGGAACTGTCGTCCCAGACGCATATCATTATCGTTCCTTATAGCCCGGACCTCCCGGCCGATATCCGGATGTTTACCGCTCCCGCACGGGAAAGCCTGTCGCTGGAACATTCGGCAGCCCTTTGCGGTTCGGTCCGGGCCGTCGCCACCGGGGCGCAGGACAGCCGCGCTCCCCTGCTGGTCTGGTCCGGGTACCTGGACCTGCTGCCCCCCGAAGACAAGGCCTTTGTGCGCGTCTCCCTGCCCGATCCGATGGCCGTTCTGGCCCTGGCCGCCGCCCGTCCCGAATGCCGTGCGCTGGTTCCCGAGACGGCGCTGAACCATGAAAAAATCCATCCGCAGTGCATCGAATCGCTGCGGATGGACCGGTTTATCGAAGCGTCCGGGGACTGGGCCCGGACACAACTGTATTATTTCTTGGAGAATACGACTGTCTGAGCCTTCTCACGTTCGTTTTCGTCCGAGATGATCAGCTTGAAGGAATGGCTGGAACCCGAGGCCGAGGTAGCCGCCAGGGTGGACAGCAACTGTAACAGGGAAACGTCCTTGATCAATGTCTGGCCCTTGATTTCGGTTCCCGTCGGAATGCCGAAATTCTTTACGCCGCTAACGGCGACAGGGTCGTTCACGATGTCCAGGATATGGTTGGTCTTGTTGGCCTCGACACCGATCATCGCGTCAACCATCGAAAGGAAAACGGTGTTCGTCGAAGTGACCTGGATCTTGGCACCCTTCAATTTGCCGGCCACGTCGATGGTAATCTTCAGGTTCTTGTCGGCATCCGTTTCCAGGTCATAGGCAGCCTTGTCCGGATTCAAGGTGAAGAGCGGACCGCTGGTGTAGTGGAAGGTGACCGCTTTTTTCAGGCTTTTCTCGTTTTCGTCGGACACGGTGAACGTAAAGGTGAATTCATCGCCCGTCTCCGGATTACCGCTATTGATAAAGGAGGACAGGATCTTGCGGACATCCACGGTGGCCGTCGTCTTTCCGGAGAGCGACGCGCCCGAAGGGATGCTCAGCCTGGTCATCTCGCCCGCCACCTTATCGTCCTTGATCAAGTCCAGGACCGGCTCCTTCACGTTGGAGGAATACTTGTTCTCAGCGATGCCGATCATATTGTTCAACACACCGTAATAAATCACGTCGGGGGCTTTCACGGAAATGGTGAAAGAAGCGATTTTCCCGGGAGCGTCAATCTTGATCGGGACCGCCTTATCTTCGAAATACTCCTGTGTATCAATATTGGACGAGCCGTCCAGGCTGATGGTCGGGGCGGGGATAATGGGGCCATCCTCCTTGCTCCCGCCACAGGCGGAAAGCAGCAGAACGGCGACAAAGGCAAAACATGCCAGGCTACACTTCTTCATGGTATTATTGTTTTTTGATTACTGTTTTCTCCATGGCAAAGTTAAACTTTTTTTTTGTAATTTTGCAGAAATAAGTGCTAAAGGAGAGTTATGGCTGCAGAGAACCCGCATACCTACGATGAGGCCAGTATCCGGCATCTCGACGACATCGAACATATCCGCAGGCGGCCCGGCATGTATATCGGGCGTCTCGGCAACGGCGACAACCAGGGAGACGGCATCTATGTGCTCATCAAAGAAATCGTAGACAATTCCATCGACGAGTATTCGATGGGATACGGTAAACAGATCCTCATCGACATCGTGGACCGTCAGGTTACCGTGCGCGATTTCGGCCGCGGCATCCCGCTGGGCTCGGTTGTCGTGGTCACCAGCCAGCTGAACACCGGCGGCAAGTTTGACGACAAGAACTTCAAGAAATCCGTCGGTCTGAACGGCGTTGGAACCAAAGCGGTGAACGCCCTTTCTTCCTCGTACCGGGTCCAGTCTTTCCGCGACGGGAAGACCGCCTGGGCCGAATACAAGGGCGGCAAGCTCATCGATTCCGGAGAGAGTACCACCCACGAAAAAAATGGCACGCTGGTGGTCTTTACGCCCGATACGCTGATGTTCGGGGACTACCATTTCAAGATGGAGTATGTAGAGACCCTGATCAAGAATTACTCCTACCTCAAGAAAGGACTGGCCCTGGTATTGAACGGGGTTACCTATAAATCGGAGAACGGCCTCCTGGACCTCGTGAACGAGAACATGTCCGAGACGCCGCTCTATCCCCTCATCCACCTGGAAGGCGAAGACATCGAGGTGGTCCTTACCCATGGCGGCAGCTACGGAGAGAACATTTCCTCCTTCGTCAACAGCCAGCACACCCGCGACGGCGGCACCCACCTGGCAGCCCTGCGAGAGGCGGTAGCCAAGACGCTCAAGGATTTCTTCAAGAAGAATTACGCTCCGGAAGATATCCGGCAAGGCCTGGTAGGCGCCATCAGCATCCAGATCCAGGAACCGAATTTCGAAGGCCAGACCAAGACCAAGCTGGGTTCCAACTACATGTGGGAGAAGGAGAAGGACCACGGCCCCACCATCCGCAGTTTCGTGAACGACTTCATCGCCCGCAACCTGGACAATTACCTGCGCATCCATACGGAGATCGTCCCCATTATCGAGGAGAAGATCAAATCGTCCCAGGCCGAACGGGAAGAGATTTCCAGTATCCAGAAAAAAACCCGCGAGCGCAACAAGAAGGCCAGCGTCTACAACCGCAAGCTGCGCGACTGCAAATACCACTACGGAGACAAACTCCCCAAGGACAAACTCGATGAAGGCGAAAAGTCCAGCATCTTCATCACGGAGGGCGATTCCGCATCCGGGACCATCACCAAGGTCCGCAATGCCAACCACCAGGCCGTTTTCAGCCTGCGGGGAAAACCTTGCAACAGTTACAAGGAGAGCCGCAAGAAGGTGGCCGAGAACGAAGAACTCAACCTGCTCATCTCGGCGCTGGGCGTAGAGGAAGAAATTGACGATCTGCGCTACAACAACATCATTGTGGCGACCGATGCCGATGACGACGGCATGCACATCCGCATGCTGGTGCTGACCTTCTTCCTCAAATACTATCCCGACCTTATCCGTCGCGGGCACGTGTATATCCTGCAGACGCCCCTCTTCCGCGTCCACAACAAGAAAGAGACGCGCTACTGCTACTCCCAGGAGGAGAAGGAAGCGGCTATCGCAGAGCTGAAAACCGGTGTGGAGATTACCCGGTTCAAAGGTCTGGGCGAAATATCATCCCATGAGTTCGTGGACTTTATCGGCGAGAACATGCGGCTGGATGCCGTAACCCTTTCCGATGAGGAATCCCCTGCCGAAATCATGGAATTCTACATGGGCATCAACACCATCGAGCGGCAGAACTTCATCCGCAAGAACCTGCGCTCGGAAAAAGAATTGGAGGACGTAAATATATGAGCATGGAAAAACCTTGCCTCTGGGCCCGCTTCTGCGGCTGGTTACTGAAAAGAATGGGTTGGACGAGCGACGGAGGTCCCGCCCCGGAAGAGCGTTGCATCCTGCTGGGCGTTCCGCATACATCCATCTGGGATTTCATCGTTTCCTACCTGTTCTACCGGCAGTTCGACGGGCCGCGGGCACGGGTGATGATCAAGAAGGAATTCTTCTTCTGGCCCCTGGGGGGCATCATCCGCAAGATGGGCGGTATCCCGACCGACCGTTCCAACCCCACTTCCATGATCAAGAGCGTCATCGACGAAATGGAAAACGGGGGAGCTTTCCACCTGGCCATTGCCCTGGAAGGCAGCCGCAAACCGGTCAAACGCTGGAAAACCGGCTATCACCTGATTGCCCGCGCCACCAACGTTCCCGTTTACATGGCATATTTTGACTGGGGCACCAAGCACGTGGGCGCCGGTAAGAAAATCGAACTTACGGACGATGCCCGGGCCGACACCGACCGCATCCAGGCCCTCTATGAAGAAATGCATCTGGTCGGCAAACAACCGGAGGGATACATAACACATTGATCGAATGAAGACCTTCTACAATACCCTGGGGCAACTCTTCGACGCCTCTACACAAAACTTTGCCAAACGGCAGATGTCCTGCTATGTCGATGGTAGCCAGGGATATACCTATGAAGGATTCCGGCGCAAATGCCTGGAACTGTCGCACCGCCTGAGCCGCTTCGGCATCGGCGCCGGCGACAAAGTCGCCATCCTGTCGCAGAACATGCCCAACTGGACGGTGGCCATGTTCTCCTGCGTTCCCTTCGGCCGCGTGAGCGTGCCCATCCTCCCCGACTCGTCGGAAAGCGAGATCTCCAATATCCTCAGCCATTCCTCCTGCAAGGCCATTTTCATTTCCCAGCGCATGCTGCCGAAACTGAGCCAGGCCTGCATTGACAAGCTGACGCTGGTCATCGACATCGAAACGTTCACGTTCATCAAAAAGGACGATGCCGCCTTTACCTGCGAAGGCTTCGTCAAGGAGCCGCAGGCCGACGACCTGGCCACCCTCATTTATACCTCCGGCACGTCCGGAAAGGCCAAAGGCGTGATGTTGAGTCACCGGAACCTGTGCCAGAACATCGTGGAAGCCTACCACGCCCAGAAGGCCTGCAAGAAAGACCGGTGGCTGTCCATCCTGCCCATGTCGCACACCTACGAACTGGCGCTGGCCGTGCTCTACCCTTTCTGGGCCGGTGCCTGCGTGTACTATATCCAGAAACCGCCGACTCCTTCCATCCTCATGAACGCGATGAAGCAGGTGCGGCCCACCATCATGTGCGCCGTTCCGCTCATTATCGAGAAGGTGTATAAATCCAACATCTCCCCCACCATTGAGAAGAGCCGCATCCTGTCCTGGATGAAGGAGCACATGCCTTCCATCCTGTACCGGCTGGTGGGAAAGAAGCTGTACAAGAGTTTTGGCGGCAAGTTGCGTTTCTTTGGCGTGGGCGGTGCCAAACTGGACCCGGTCGTGGAAGAATTCCTGCTGAGGGCCCGCTTCCCCTATGCCATCGGATACGGCATGACGGAGTGCGCCCCGCTCATTTCCAACGCCTGCGTGGGCAAGACCTGCGTGGGTTCCATCGGCGTTCCTTCCTATGGCATCGAAGTCAAGCTGGATAACGTAAATCCAGCTACCGGAGAAGGTGAAATCATCGTCCGGGGCGACAACGTCATGCTGGGCTACTACAAGGATCCCGAACGCACCCGTTCCGTCGTTTCCGACGACGGGTGGCTGCACACCGGAGACCTGGCCTGCGTGGATGCAAAAGGCCGTTTCTTCATCAAAGGACGCCTGGGCAGCATGATCGTAGGCCCGTCCGGAGAGAATATCTATCCCGAAGAGATCGAGCAGGTCATCAACGGCCATCTGGGCGTGAACGAGTCCTTGGTCATGGAACGCGACGGAAAGCTGGTTGCCCTCATCAAGTTTGACGATGACATCCTCAACTGGGACCAGGCTTCCGAAGACAAATTCTTCGAGAACCTCAACGCCCGCAAGCAAGCCATCCTGGACTACATCAACAAACGCGTCAGCAAACAGTCCAAGGTGAACGATGTAGAGGTCATGAAAGAGCCCTTCGAGAAGACCGCCACCCAGAAAATCCGCCGTTTCCTCTACCGCGGCGCCAAGGGCGACGACGTCAAGGCAAAAGACCAAAGCGCTTCATCACCCGCTCATAGTCCCCGGCCGGAAGGCAACGGACCACAGAACGGAGGGTGTTCTCCGGATAATCCGCAAATTTCAGCAGGATCAGACCGTCCAGGCTGTCGTTGAACAACTTGTCTATATTGAAGCAAACCAGGCGGGCTCCCATCTTGAAATACTGTCTTACCAGAACGGGTATGCGATAACGTCCGTCGGAAAGGCGGGCCATCAGGCGGTCCAGGTCTTCCACATCCCGGCAACCGGCGAGCAGGTCCGCCGGATTGACCTTCAACCAGTCGGGCTGGAAAGGATGGGTGGGGACGGCCACTCCGGCTTCTTCCGTAAAGGGATAATGATTCTGTAAGAAATAGACCATCATGCTTTTATAGAAGGTGGGATAGGCATTGCTGATGCTCACCGGGCCCAGGAAATAATCGCATTCCGGGTGTGCCGTCACCGTCAGGGCAAGGCCGGTGAAAAGCGATTTCAGCGCCAGCACGTCCCGCTGGTAATCCGAAACGATAAAGGAACGGCCCAGTTCGATGCACCTCGCCAGCAAGGGGGCGCAATCCTTCCCAAAACGCAACAGGCTCGTCGTATACAAGCCCTCAATTCCCCGCTCCGGAACAATCTCAGATCCCAGTCCGATACGATAGGCCCCTCCGATCCGCCCATCCGGGATATTCCACAGGATCAGATGACGATACCATTGGTCGTAGGCATCGGAATCGGATGCATTCCCGGTTCCCTCACCCACCAGACGGAAGGTTTCTTCCCGCAGGCGGGCCAACGCCTGCAACGTGTAGGGAATCTGTTCCGCCCGCAGCAGATAACCGCGCCAGTCACCGCTTTCGAACAACATGCCGTCACGCTGGCTCTCCAGTTCAGCCGCGACAAGTGCAGGATTGCCTGCGGGGGCGATATCCTCATGAATCTCGAGCGAAGGAATGTTGGCAGCCGTTCCGCACTGTGACTCCAGCGCATAGCAGCGGTTCCGCAGATAACGGCCCAGCGAATCGGTCTGCGGAAAGGCAGCCATCTCCTCCGGGCTGATGGGACGCCCGATCCGGACCGAAACGACACGGCCCCGTTTGTTGACCAGTTCATGCAACAGGCGCACGGTCCGCAGCTTCGGATGGATCTTCCCCATCAGGTGGAAAAGCAGTGAATTCGTTCCTTCGAAATAAACCGGGATGACCGGCAGTTTCGCGTCGCGGATAAGCCGGATGATATTGTCCGCCCAGGGAATGTCTTCCGTTACGAAATGGCCGCTCATCGAAGTGCGGCGGCTTCTCTTCTGCCAGGTTGCCACCTCACCCGCCGGGAACAGGCCCAGCGGACGTCCCTGTCCGATGTGTTCCAGGGTCATCCGAAGTCCATTGATACTCCTGGCACTGGGAGCCCCTCCGAAGTTGTTAACCGGAAGGAACGTGTCTTTCAGGCCCGGGATGAGAGACAGGATAAAGGTCGTCAAGATCTTATAGTCAGGACGGCGGGAACCGAACACCTGAGACAGAATCAACCCGTCAATAGCCCCGAAATGGTGGTTGGAAATGGTGAAGAATCCTCCCGTTTGGGGAATCAGGTTCAACTGTTCCGCAGGGATATCCAGCCGGATGTCCATTTCCTGCAGGACCGCTTCGGAAAATGCCGGTCCTTTCTTTCCATCAACTTTCCGGTGGATCTCATTCAACCGATGGAGACCCAGGATACGCATGAGGCAGAAAGACGCACATCTACCCCATACACCCCGTAGTCCGAGCAGGTCCGCAAATTCGCGGGTCGTCATCAAATCTTTTCCCATAAACCTTATCGTAAATAGATTCTCTTCGGCTTGTCAACACCATACCCGATCCAGTAGCCCACGGCACCCTGGATATTGGAT
The DNA here is from genome assembly GCA_900317925.1 of uncultured Bacteroidales bacterium. GTDB lineage: Bacteria > Bacteroidota > Bacteroidia > Bacteroidales > UBA932 > Cryptobacteroides. Next base: position 39,679 of record ONIQ01000008.1, read on the forward strand.
TCGACCTTGTTGTTTAGCCAAATGATGCCCAGGCTCGAAGACTGTGACAATTCGAAATTCTTCCAGAAACGGTACCCATATTCATCCATCGTGCACAATTTCACCCATACATCGTCCCCATAATACAGGTTCGGATAATTCAAATAGTCCATCATTCGCTGGGCGCAGAAAAGGGGTACTTCCGTAGGGCCGTCTATCACCTCATCCGAGACACAGGCCATGCTGGAAGGCTGCCAGCGTCTGTCTTTGTCGGAAGTCATGGTAAAGACCTTATAATAATTCCCTTTGGCCGGCGGATCCGTAAAGCAACACCCGATGGTACAGGTTGAATCCTGACGCGTGCGGATCCGCAAGGAATCAATCGGAACCGGCTCCGGAATGGTTGTCGTGGCGGTAGCCAGATAATCCTTGTACTCCACCCGGATAGCGTAGGTCTTCCCCACCACGCCGGTAATCTCATCCGTGGAATACACGTAGGGTGGGAAATAACGCTGATCCACATATCCGGTCAGCACCACATCCCGGGTTCCGTCGGTCACCGTCACCCTTGCCCATTTGGCCATCGAGGCCACCAGATCTGCGGGATGAACATCCCGGTCCGATCCAAGGGGAATGCTCTCAGACAGCAGGACATAGGGGTGCCCGCCGTTTTCGATCCAGCCTTCCAGGACCAGATACGATGGCAGTTCCTGCGGATCTTTGCTACACGCAGCGACTACAAGGCAGACAAGAAATAACAAGCAGGGATGCTTCATGATCAGAAAGAATAAAAATAAGCCACGGACGGCAGCAGCATGATATTGAAATACAGCGGCCGGAAAGTGAAGGTATCACTGTCATAATCGCGCATCAGCCCGTATGCAACGGCATTGTTGCGCATCAGGACGTTGTACAGGGAGAAGTTCAGGCCGCTCTTGCGCCGGGCGTCTTTATGGAAAAACCAGTTCAAGGACAAATCCACCCGGAAATAGGCGGGAAGACGGGCCCCGTTATGCTCCCCGTAATAACAGAACACCCGGTCGCCCAGAACAGAGAAGGACTCCGGACGCGTATAGGGGGTGCCGGAAGCGGCCATCAAGGTGCCGCCCAGGTTCCATCGACCGAAATCATAGGTGGCAACCAGGTCCAGCTCATGGATCCGCTCATGGTTGGAAGGATATTCTCCTTGGTAGTAGGGGTTGTCAAAGGTACGCAGGCTCCGCGAGAAGGCATAGCTCACCCAGCCGGTCAGCTTGCCGGTCCGTTTATGGAGCATGGCATTGAAACCGAAGGCCCGGCCGTCCCCCTGCTGCACACTCGAAGAAAGATCATACACAGACGTCATAAGATCCATGATGCTGCCAAAGAATTCCAGCTGGTTGTACAACTTCTTGTAATAGGCCTCGGCGGAGAAGGCGAGCACGGAGCGTTCCACATTATAGGTAATAGAAAAACCATGCGACCGCTGCGGCGGGCACAGGTCTCCGGCGAGCGCCCAGAACTCACAGGGCAAACCGGTGGACGTATAGCCCAGCTGGAACAGATTCTGCCGCTTCAGCACATAGCGGAGAGACAGATCGCCGTACTGCTCCAAATCTATCTGGATCGATGCATGCGGCGAGACACCCCACCAGCTCTGCTTCTCCGTCCCCAGATACCAGTTGGCTCCCAGGCCACCGGAAAGGGTCAGTCGGGCACCGATCGGGAGAGAATAATCGGCCGACACGAGGGATTCCCAGGCCCGTTGGACAGGTTCATTGCCGGTAATCGATTCATTGAAATACCCTTCCGCTTTCGGATTCTGGGGCTGGACATAATAAAAGGAATGATGGGTATCGAAGCGCCACCCGCCCCACTCCAGCGTAGCCTTATAACCGGCGTCGAGGATATGGGAATCCATGGTAGCGGTAACATCTACGACCTCGGTCCTAGGTTTGAGAGAGAACGCGGTAACATAAGCGCTTTGCCGGAGCGTCGCCTGTGGGAAATAATGTACCCAATGCAGGGCCCCCAAGTAGTTTTGCCATTTGGCGTTCAGTTGATCGAAAACGAAGCCGGATATACTGGCTGCATCCTGGGCATAAAACGCATCTACCCATACTTTATCTGTCTTGGAAGGCTTCCACAGCCATGTCAGGTTGGCATCCGTAAAACCATAGGAAAAGGAAAAATATTGATTCCGCATGAAAGGGGAATACAAGAGGTTCATGTAGGTGCGGCGGGCACTCAGGAAAACGGACGATTTCCGGCCGGCCGGCATTGCCACCGTTCCCTGGGCCGAAAGCAGCCCAACGGAGAACTCACCCTTCGGACAATACACCAGGGAATCCTGCAACTGCAAGTCTATTCCACCGCCGATGCGCGATTCAGGTCCGGGCGATGTACCATAACGCATTCCCTTATAATGGGAAGAATTGAAGATTGAATACATTCCCAGCAGATGGGATACGCCATAAAGCGGGACGCCCCCCTGCGAAATGAGCGTATGGGAATGCTCGCTCCCCTGCATGTATAATCCGCCTTCATTCTCCGCGTTCAACTGCACGCTGGGAAGCAGACGCACGAAACGCAACGGGTCGCCGTTTCCCAGGAAAGAAGGGACAGCCTGGATCTTTCCCATATTGATTTCTCCGCTGATTCCCACGCCTTCCGAGAGAAGCTGGCGATCCCGATGCTCCGTTATGACAGACTGTTCCAGGCGATACACCTGGGAAGAGTCTGTGCGTTGCGCGAAGACAGGACCGGCCACGCAAAGCCAGAGAACCGTCAGGAAAAATTTATGAATACATCCGAAGTGCATACTTGACAATCCAATCCATAAATGGGGTAATCAGCGCAAGCGAAGTAAGAGAATAGGTCGTTCCGTCCAGGAAACGGAAAACCGGCACCGGATAACCATTGAGGCGGACAATATCCAGCTGTGCCACTCTTTTCTCACCCACATAGACTTCTGACGGAATGCCCCGGACAGACAGGCCACCTTTCAACCACAATGTGAGAACCGGAGGTGTTCCGGGCGTCAGGGCCAAATCCAGCCACTGCATGGAATCGTCACGAAGATAGAAATGCAAAACGCCGGCATCATCAATCGTCACCTCTCCGTTATGAATAATGAACGCACGGGCATCTTCCTTCGATTGAAGATTCAAGTCCCGGATAAAAGCCGAAAAAGCCTCCTCCAGCAATACCTTATCGGCTTCACGTTCGGTATAATCGTGGCTTGCCGGTTGCGGATCTTCCGCACGGTCACATCCCCATAATGCAGTGACAAGCAATAAAGATAATACAAGTTTTCTCATGCTATCTCCGAAAAAAAGAAGGCCGACACGAATTCGGCCGACCTTCTTATGAGTTTAAGCCGAATCTATTCGGCAACGACTTCAAAGGCTAACGTAGCTTTGACAGCTTTGTACACTTTTACGACAGCCTCATAGGCACCCAGTTCCTTCACCTCGGGAACGGTGATGTCCTTCTTGTCAACCTCGACACCGGCGGCCACGAGGGCGTCTGCCAGCTGGGCGGCGGTCACACTGCCATAAATCTTTCCGGCCTCGCTCACCTTTACGGCGACCTTCACGGTCTGGGCGGCAATCTTCGCAGCCAGCGCTTCGGCATCGGCGACTTTCTTGGCCTCTTTATGTGCACGCTGACGAAGGGTCTCTTCGTGCTGCTTGAGGTTGGAGGGGGTAGCTACGATAGCATAACCCTGGGGAACGAGGTAGTTGATGGCGTAGCCATTCTTCACCTCGACAATCTCGTCGACTTCGCCGAGATTGGCAACTGCTTTCTTCAGAATGATTTTCATAACTGCGCTCTCCTATTACTTAAGAAGGTCGGTAACATACGGAAGAAGGGCGAGGGAGCGGGCACGCTTCACGGCCTGGGCCACCTTGCGCTGGAACTTCAGGGAAGTACCGGTGATGCGGCGCGGCAGGATCTTGCCCTGCTCGTTCAGGAACTTCTTCAGGAACTCGGGATCCTTGTAATCCACATATTTGATACCTGCCTTTTTGAAACGGCAGTATTTCTTCTTTCTGACCTCGACTGTCGGAGGGTTCAGGTAACGGATTTCTCTGTTCTGTTCGTTGGTCTGTGCCATAATTCAATCCTCCAGATTATTCAGCTTCCGCCGGTTTAACTTCTTCTTCGGCAGCGGGCTGCTCCTCAACGGCGGGAGCGGCGGCCTTGGCCTGCTTGTTGTTCCTTCTGCGCTCGGCATAAGCCTCTGCGTGCTTGTCCAGGGCCACGGTGAGGAAACGGATGATCCGCTCGTCACGGTGATACTGGGTTTCGAGCTGGGCGACGAACGCCGGATCAGCCTTGAACTGGATGAGATAATAGAACCCGGAGGTCTTGTGCTGGATGGGATAAGCCATCGGCTTCAGGCCCCAGTCCTCTTCGTACACGACTTCTCCACCATTTTCTTTGATGAAGCCCGTGTACTTGGCAACCGCTTCCTTCATCTGAACATCAGACAAAACGGGAGTAGCAATGAAAACGGTTTCGTACTGTTTTACCATTTTGGGCTTAATTAATTGTTAATAAATAATTTACAGGCTAATTGCACGGATGCGCCGCACAAATAGCCTGCAAATATACAGCTAATTTCCGAAAAAACAAAGGATTATTTCTCCGGGACGGCTTCGAGCACCGCTTTCAGATAGTCCCAGGTACGCGCCACGGAAGGAATGTCCAGACGCTCGTCCGGGGAATGGGGATAACGGATGGTCGGACCCACGGAGACCATCTCCCAATTGGGATATTTGGCACCCATGATGGCGCACTCCAGACCGCCGTGCGTAGCCATGATCTTCATATCACGGCCATACACCTTCTTGAACTGCTCCATCATCACCTTGTTCATGGGCGTATCCAGTTTCGGCGTCCAGCCGGAATAACCGCCCTTGAAGGCAACGGTGGCGCCGGCTGCCTCGAAGATGCAGCGGACACGGTCGGCAAGGGCCGCCTTGGCCGAATCTACGGCACTGCGCATCAGGGAGTGAATCGTGATATGACCCTTTTCGGTGCGGACAATCGCCATATTGATGGAGGTCTCCGTCAGCCCCTCCATCGTGCGGCTCATACGGATCACGCCCGAAGGGCAGGCCAAAAGGGCTTTCACCACCGAGAGGGCCACCTTGTCGCCGATATAGCGAGGTGCGGCTGCCTTGCGGGCGAAGTTCATCTGGGCGGAAGGATCGCTCTCTGCAAATTCGGCCTTGATCTGGCCGAATACCTCGTCCACCACCTTCTTCACCGTACGGGTTGCGGTTTCGGGAACGAGAATTTCAGCGCAGGCCTCGAAGGGGATGGCGTTGCGCAGCGAACCGCCGGTAAAGGACACCAGCTTCACCCCATGCTTTTCCATCAGGGGCAGGAGGATACGGGCGACAACCTTGTTGGCGTTGGCGCGGTAAAGCGAGATATCCATACCGGAATGACCGCCTTGCAGGCCTTTGACCGTAAGCGTATAACCCACGAAGCCTTCCGGCGAAGCAACCGTACGATAACGGAAATCCGCCTCGGCATCCAGGCCGCCGGCGCAACCCACACAGAGTTCGCCTTCGTCCTCGGAATCGAGGTTGATGAGAATATCGCCTTTGAGCACCCCCGGCTTCAGGCCGTTGGCGCCGGTCATGCCGGTCTCTTCGTCACGGGTAACCAGGACCTCCACGGGCCCATGCTTCACACCCTTGTCTTCCAGGACGGACAGGGCCAGGGCCACGCCGATGCCGTTGTCGGCACCAAGGGTGGTCCGGTCGGCCGTAAGCCAGTCCCCTTCCACGAGGGTGGTGATGGGATCCGTCAGGAAGTCGTGTTTGCTGTCGCCCGTCTTCTGCGGGACCATGTCCATGTGGCCCTGCAGGATCACGCCGCGGCGTTTCTCCATTCCGGGGGTAGCGGGGGCACGCATGATCACGTTACCGGCAGCATCCTTCTCTGCCTGGATGCCGTGGTTTTTGCCCCACTCAAGCAGGTACTCAATCACTTTCTCCTCATGCTTCGAGGGTCTCGGAACACGGGTCAGGCCATAAAAGTTATCCCAAACGACCTTTGGTTGTAAATCTTTGATAGTCATAGTATTTAAACATTATTTTACACCAATTGGAAAGGCTTCTTCAAAGCCGAGCTGATACACCGGCACACGATCCTGGAGGAGGAGATTCACCCCGTCGGACAGTTTTACGGTACAGACGGCCGGCACCCGGTACCAGGCCACCGTTCCCTTCGGCGCCGTCCGGGAGGCGTCCGCTTCAGCCACCGGCTGGGGAACCAGCTCCAGCAGATAGGGCTTCCCGGCCACGTTGTCCGCGCTGACCAGGCCTTCCTGATCAGACACGCGGAAAGCCACATACACCTGACTCTTTGCCGTCTTGGAAGGAACCACGTCAAATTTCATTTTCTGGACCTGAACATCGCTGTACCCGATAAAGAGGCTCAGGTACTCCTTCTCCATCCGGGAGATTTCCTGGATGGCAGCAGCCATCGCTTCTCCGCTAAACGTCGCGTCCGTATCGCCGGTCACGATCTCCACCCGTTTCTTGCGGAGCGAGAAAATCATATCGGCCGCCTCACGGGCACGCTGCTCGATGGATTTGGTAACGACCATATCCTGCTGCACTGCCACCATATTGTTTTGCACGCTGCGATACAGGGTGGTTTGCTCGGAGGTCAGGTTGGAACTTACGCCGCGATCGGCAAAATCAGCGTCGGACGGCGAAGGGAAACGCCACTGGGAGCTGCGCCCGGACTGGCCATCGCCGACCGATACCAGGCCCTGTGCGGAAAGGCTCAGAAAGGTCTCCTTTCCCGCTCCGGTATTGACGGAGAGGCGACGCGAAGGATCGGCTTCCACCAGCGGAGTCATCCGGATTTCCGTAATCCGGCAGGAGCCGCCGTTGGTGGTCCGGGCATCGACGCCCAGGTATTTCATGGCATATTTGGCATAGGGGCCGGCATGGAACTGTTCGTTCTCGGCCGTCACTTCCAAGGAAATCACCGTCTGCGGAAGGGCATAGGTGTAGGTCTGGGCCCGGGCGCCAAGCGGCAGCATGAGGGCCAGGGCAAACATCAACTTTTTCATTATTTCCATCTTTTATGTGTCCAAAGATAATTGGCGGGATCCCGGCGGATATCCGCTTCCAGCAAGTCATAATAGGAACGCATCACGGCCTCGGGCGTCATGCTAGACGCATCGCGCGTGATGAGGGTATAGGTCATCTGATAGCGGCCGCGCGCCTCCCGGTTCATGCCCAGGTAAACCACGCTGAAGCCCAGCCGGCACGCCAGGGCGGCGGCACCGGTCATGGTCTTGGTGGGCTGGTTCATGAAATTGCCGATATGGGCGAAGGCCGCGTATCCGTAAGGATACTGATCGGTCGGGAAGAGATAGATGTGATGCTCGTTCCGGTGCGCAACGGCATAACGCAGGATGTCCTTCGATTCCACACAGCAGTTCGCACGGTCCTGAATGGCCGCACAGCGGTTCTGTGCCATGATTTCGTCCCAAAAGTCGCTTTCGACCCGTTTGTAGACCACCGAATAGGTATGCTCGTCGAAGGCCATCTTCGCCCCGTCGTAGAAATAGTGCTCAATCCCGCCGGAGAGTTCCCAGTTCCCGCAATGGGACGTGAGCATTACCACACCGGGGGTATGCAGGTACACGTCATTGATGAGTTCCGGATTGGTGACCCGGACAATTTCCTGCCGGTGAAGACGCTCGTGATCCGCCGCACCGGCAAACCAGATCGTCTCCGTCACGATATCACAGAAATGCAGGTAGAAATCCTTTTCTATCTGCTTGAGTTCACCATATTTCAACTCGGGAAACGCCCGCGCAAGGTTCACCGTAACCACCTGCCTGCGATAGTGCAGCACATGCAGCAAGAACCAGCGGAACAGGTTGGCCCATTTCTGGTGGATCCGCAGCGGCTGCAAGGCCAGCAACCGCATCAGGCCCACGACGATTTTGACGCCCAGTCGTTTCATGTGGACAAAGATACGTTATTTCACAAAAAAACGCAAGCTCCCCTATCGGGAACCCAGATACAGGAAGAGCATGCTCACCAGCAGCAAGGCCAGGTCTATCGCTTTCGATTTCAGGTTTTTTTCCTTGAGGATCCAGGCGCCAATCCCGAAACTCACCAGCACGCTCCCCCGCCGGATCATGGAAACCACCGCAATCAGGGCATCGGGCTGCGAAAGGGCCAGCATATACAGGTAATCGGCCGCGCACAGGAAAAGGCTGATGAACGGGATGGACCACCGCCAGCGGAACGGCGTGGTACTGTGCCGCGAGGGCATCCAGCCGACGAGCATCACCGCCGTCATCATAAGCGACTGATAAAAGGAATACCAGCTAAGCACCTGCATCCGGTCCAGCCCCAGGTATTCGGGGGACATCAAGTATTTGTCGTACAGCCCGCTCGCCGCTCCGAGAAGCACCGACAAAACCAGGTACAGAATCCATTTGTTCCCGGCCCGATAGCCCTCTTTTTCGCTGCTGTGCCGCATGAGGAAATAGGCCATGACGGCCAGCGCGACGCCCGTCCACTGCAAGCCGTTCAGCTGCTCTCCGAACAGGGCGATCGCGCCCACCAGCACCAGCACGGGCCGTGTGGCGTTCACGGGTCCCACGATGGTCAGGGGCAGGTGTTTCATGGCCAGGTAGCCCGCCATCCACGAGGAAAGCACCAGGGCGCTTTTCGCAACGATATATCGCTGCACAGTCCAGCAACCAAACCCCGTCAGGAATAATCCGGGCGAGAAAATCAAGGCGCATAGCACCGTGTTCAGGAAAAGCACCGGGATAACGGCATTGTCCTTCAGGGAAATCTTCTTGAAAGAATCATAACCGCCCAGGAACGCGGCCGATGCAAATGCCAGCAGCCACCACATGGAATCACTCTTTGACCAATACGATGGAAGCCGCGTAGGAACGGTTCACCACCTTCGCAAAGGCGCGATAAGATTCGTACCGTTCTTTCGGGAACGCCCCTTTTTGAATCACGAAAGTCTGCACCAGGGTCACGGTCCCGTCTTCTCCCGCCCGTATGCGGGACGAGAAAGTATCCCAGTCGCAGGATTCCTCCACATCTTTCGGAAGACTCTCTATCCGGTATCCCGCAGGCAGGTGGAAGACCACCGTATCCGTCAGGGTGGAGCCTTCTCCCACTCGGATATCGTTCACCCGCTCCTGACGCTGCACGTACAGGGATTTTGCCATCGGATTGGCCGGGATAAAAAGCCGGTTTCCGTTCACCTTGGCAAACTGGAACACATCGGCCGTAAAAGAAATATCCATCTGCGGGCAGAAATCCCGGCCGCGGTAGCCCGGCTGGTTGAAGTTATCCTGGATAGACTGCACCCGCAGATTCTCGGCATGCAGGTTCCACCCGCTGGTGAGGATCCGCGCCTGGTCCTCCGGCTTCTCGGACGAGAAATCCAGATAAGGTTCCGTACGGTCCAGCCGCAGCGATTTGACAGCTTTCAGCGAGGCCGAACCATCGGCCCGCACCGTAATCTCGGCCCGGACCGAACTGCATCGCAACGAATCCGGATAGGAAGGCACCCGGACCCGCTCGCCTCCGTCCTGCTTGACCAGCAGGACTTCGTGGCCGGCCACGTCCTCGTGCCGGTACCCCAGCGGGATGGCGGGATTGGTGCACTCCACCCAGAGGGTGTCCCGGTGCTCTTTCAACGGAACCGCCAGCATCACGTGATTCATCTGGCCGATGGAAACATAGCCCGGGAACAGGGTTGCGTGCGAGGTGCTCACGGCATAATAATCCGACTCCACCCCCACGGCCGCCAGGGCCGCACGCAAAAAATTGGAAAGGGCCTTGCAGTCTCCGAAGCCGCTTTTATACACGGTCGATGCCGGGAAGGGCTTCAAGCCGCCGATGCCGAGCTGGATGCTCACGTAACGGGTATTATCCCGCAGATAGCGGTACAGCACGGCCACCTTTTCCTCAGGTGTCTTGCAATCCTTCGTCATCTCCCGGAACTTCGCCACCGCTTCGTCCGGCAGGTCCTGCGCCCCTTCCTGCAGGCCGTACAGCCACAGGCCGATATCTTTCCAGTTGCGCTGGGAGCCGGTCTTCCCGCCATAGCTGAATTCCACGGGCGAGGCATAGACATAGGGTACGAAGGTCAGGAAAGAAGGCATCAGATGCTCTTCGCGGAAACCGTCCGGCATCGCGAATTTCCATTGATAGCGGTCGGTCTTTCCCTTTTCCACCACCGGTTCAGCCGATGCGAAATACTGAATGGCAAATCCAGCCGGAACAATCAGGGTGTACGAGGCGCCCACCAGCGACACGTTCTCCCGGTCCAGCGGCAAAAACGTAGGGAAAGAGGCGATGCCTTTTTTACAGGAAACCGTATAGTCATATTCCACCGTAAACGGATACGGCGATGCGGGCTGATACAGGCAAATGGCCGCATCGTCGGCCAGGCCGTCTGTCAGGGAATGGTTGATCAGATCGTCCTTCCTGATCTTCCGGCTTTTTCCCTGATAGGTTATGGAACCGCTGAAGGAAGCCACCGAGTGAAAGGCGTCCGTATATTCCCAGAAGGAGGCGGTCGGCAGGCCTTTCTCATTATGCACCAACACTTTCCGGTGTACCGAATACTGTCCGCTTACCGGAGAAGACTGTTCGTATACCAACTCTTCGGTCATAATGGTCGCATGCTGGGCACCGGCTTGCAAAACGGGGAGCAGCAGGGCCGCCAACAGGGTCAGGCGTTTCATACGGCTTTCTTTTTCAGGACAAGCGTTGTATTATACATGCTGGTCAGCATCTCGTACCAGGCACGGACGTCCTTATATGCTTCAGTGGGCGCAAAATAGCTGTCCAGGACAAAGGAAAAACTCATCGAAACCACGTTCACATCCGCCTGGCGGAACTGGACGAAGGCCTGGCTCTTGATCCCCTGGGCTTTGTACGCCGCCGGTTTGGGCAGTTCCTCCAACTCGTACCCCTCCGGGATGATCATGTTCACGGTATAATTGATCCGGTAAGGATACATAAAGTCCACCGGCACGCGACGGACTTCCTCCTTAAAGGTAGAAGGGTCATGGAAATTGAGCAGGAAAAGATTCACGTACATCATATCGCCGGCCACTTCCTGCTGCTTTTCAAACGAATAAGCCATCTGGACCTGAGGGGTATATTCATCGGAACCGGAAATCGTGAAGCGATCCACCGTCAGGTTATGGTCTTTTTCTATGTTTTCATCCACAAATTCCTCCTGGTCGCTCGCCTTCCCATACGCCCGCTTCACTGTCTGGGAGAGATTATTGAACATTTTCTCAGAGATCTCTCCCGTCATCAGGCCCTCTGCATCCACCCTAACGGTCGCCGAGGCCAGGTAGATATTCTTGCAAAGGTGGCGGAGGTCCACCCAGCTGCCCTGACCGTCCAGCGACAGCAGACGGGCCTTTTCCACCAGGAAATTATCCGACAGCACATTCAGGTAGCCATCGGAAGGAGCGGCATCCAGATAATAGGTCTGGCCGCCAGGCCCCGTCACCTGGAGGATAAACGTGTCATAGGCATCAAGGGATACGTGGAACGGCACCAGATTGCCATTGGAACGCATCCGGACCATGACCGGTTTCACATCGAACCCTGCCGCACGGAGGGCGCTCCCGGTCAGGGCGTTCAGGTCTGCCCGGCTGCCCGACCCGTTTTTCACCACCTCCGCCGCATTGCCGGGAACCAGCCGGTTTTTCTTATCCCAGGTCACGCGGGACGCCACCAGGTTGCGGATGGCGACGATCTTTTCCTCATCGGTCCGGTCCGATGCCGCTATCCCTGCCACCTCGTCCTTGAAACGGGTGGTTGCCTTTATGCCGCGGACAATGTTGGATTCTACGATCATCTGATCCACATTTTGCCAATCGGCCGTATAATCCTTATAATAGATTCCCGGGATCTCGAAACTCCGGATCTGATACAGCACGCTCAGGCGATACTGGTCAATATCATACAGGAACTTCTCGTCCCGGATGGCCGGGATGTCATAACACGCGAATTTGTCCGCGAACACCCGGTAATTCATCAAGACACGCTCTTCCATCTTATGCTCCAGATTCTCGAAACCGCGGGAGATCCGGTTCACCTTCAGGTATTCCGGAACAGCCACCTCCGCCGTCGCCCAGTTTACCGGGATGGAGAACTGGAAGAAAATATCGTCAATGTTCCACAGGCGGGTGCGATAGGTGTATTCGGTCTCGATAACAGAGCCCACCTTCACGTTCTGGGCGGAAAATGCCACCCGTTTGACAGCATCGGTATAATCCTCCCGAAAAACGTAATCCTTGCTCATCTTCGTGGCCACGACCGACCCGTTCTCCAAATTATAGGTAGTGACCTTGATACCGGAGATGGATTCTCCAGCCGTGCTTTCGGTACTGTAGAACTCCTCGTAATCACCGTATTCCTTACCGGCTTCCTTCAGGATTTTCACCCGCTCACGTTCCTTTTTGATAAAAGCGAAACCGCCCGGGTCTATCTCCACGCTGTAATTCACCTCCTTATACAGGTACAAGGCTACGGCCGATGTGTCCAGCGGATAGACGGTCATCTCCAGTTCGGCCTTGGAAACGTTGCCGTATTTCTTGTCAATCTTGATGCTCTGGGCAAAAAGCGTCCCCGGAGCCAGGGCCATCAGGATAGCACAGACAACTACCAAAAAGACATTCTGTTTCATACCTATTATATATTGGTTAAAGAATCAATTAACGCGCGGTAACGGACGGTCACGGAATCCAGGGCGGGCAGGTTCTCCCGACGGATCGGGTCGGTCCTGGGCGATTCCATCGTGAGCGGATTGACAGGCGTCCCGTTCTTCCAGACCCGGAAATCCAGATGCGGTCCCGTGGAAACGCCGGTCGAGCCCACGTATCCAATCACATCGCCCTGCCGTACACGGACGCCCGCCCGGATGCCTTTGGCATAGCGGGAAAGGTGCAGGTAGGCCGTGGTATAGACGGAATTGTGGCGGATCTTGACGGTATTGCCGCCTCCCCCGCTCCAGCCGGCACTGAGCACCGTACCGTCTCCGATACTCATCACGGGCGTACCCGCAGGGGCGGCATAGTCCACGGCCGTATGTGCCCGGACCTGTCCGGTAACCGGATGCTTGCGGTGATAGGTAAAACCGCTGCTGATGCGGGTATACTTCAAGGGCGCCTTCAGGAAGGCCTTCCGCAGGCTCTCGCCCTGCTCGTTCCAATAGAGGTTCCCGCCGTCGCCCTGGTCAAACATGATGGCCGGGAAATCCTTCCCGCCGGAGGAATAGACGGAATAATACAGGGTATCTACATCGATCACCTCGCCTTCGCAGACGGTCTGGCCATAGAGAACGCGGAAACGGTCATCTTTCTGCAGGCCGAAGAAATTCACCGTCCAGGCATAGACCTCGGACAGCTGGGAAATCAGATACGTAGGAGCTCCGGCCGCCACCATATCGTTCCACAGCGAGGTACGGATGGTGACATCGGCATATTTCAGCTCATGCTCCACCGGCTTCACCACGCGCCAGGCCGCCAGGGAATCCGCACAGCGGAATACCGTCCGGGTGACCCGGTCGTTCTCGTACACCACATATTCGAGCCGATGGAAGATCGTATCCAGGCTGTAGTAAGCGTGCCAATGGTTGCCGGCGCGCATCTTCCGGACATCGAAAACCGTATCCAGACTGGCTGCAAGGGCATACGCCGCCGCGTCGTCCATGCCCAGCCGGACCATCAGGCCGGAGAAAGTCTCGCCGCTTCGTACCGTCCCTTCCACGCGGTCCAGCGAATCCTCCCAGAAGCCCAGCGGCGGAAGGGAATCATTCTGAATCAATGAATGATCATCCTGTCGTCCTCCACGCGGGCCGCAGGATTGCGGGGCCTGGCAAAAAAGCCAGAACAGGCACAGGCCCATGCTTATTTTTAAAAATTTTCGCATCTTTGCAAAGATAATAAAAGAAAAGATGGAAATCAAGCCAGTTGCAGATTATCACGGCCCGCTGACGACCAAATTCGGCATTCCCCGCCAAAGCGGCCTGATCGACCTTCCGGGAGAGATCGTTTTCCGGCCGGCTTTCCGCAGCCCTGACGCAGTTCGCGGGCTGGAGGGTTTCGACCGCATCTGGCTCATCTGGGAGTTTTCCGACCATCCTGACGCCAAGACTTTCCAGGCAACCGTCCGCCCGCCCCGGCTGGGCGGAAACACCGCGCTGGGTGTCTTTGCCACCCGCTCCCCTTTCCGGCCCAACCGGCTGGGGCTTTCGTGCGTGGAACTGGTGCGCATCGACCCGGAAGGTCCCGTCCTCCACGTCAAAGGCGCCGACCTGATGGACGGCACTCCCATCTACGATATCAAACCGTATGTTCCCTATGCCGATGCCTTCCCGGAGGCGCGCGGCGGCTTTACCGACACCTCCGCCTGGGAACCGCTGCAGGTTGATTTCTCGCCGGCCGCCCTGGAGGTCCTGGCCGCACAACCCGACCCGGACGTCCTTCGCACCCGGCTGGAGCAGGTGCTCGCCCAGGACCCGAGGCCCCGTTTCCATCACGATCCCGACCGCCTCTACGGCATGCCCTTCGGCCCTTTTGACATACGTTTTCAGGTGAAGGGGGATACTTTGATTGTGATAGGGATTATCTCTACATGAGACCTGCCGTTCAAAAAAACTTGAATGTATGCGAGAAAATACAGACCATTGCAATGGATTATCCGGCTTCGCCTCTTTCTGTACAAGATCTCTTTCTGTACAAGTTGTAGAGACAATCGTACGTAATGCATATGTTAAAAAGAAAAACCATTATTAGTCTTGTTTGTTTACTATTCTCAACGATTTCTCTGGCACAGACTGTTCCAGAGAAATACGTTGTAATCGTTTTTGAGAATACCCGTTACTATTGGGAAGAGGGTAAAAATTTGCACTTTAAGGAGAATTATTATTGGATTTCTCCGGTTGATTCCCTAATAGAACGAGGCGTTGCCTATCCCTTGTATATTCCATCCGGAGAAGATTGCATTTTCGAAAAGAGGGATACCTCTATTTTTAGTAATATAGCAATGTGTAATTTAAACGGACTACTGTGTAGAAAGACGTTTCACGTAGAGGAGTCTTCTCCATCGTATGAGACAATGAAAACAATCGATAATAATAAACGGAGGATTCTTGTGGAGGATATCCGTTACAGTTCCCGACTCGGAATCTTTCAGAAACGAAAAGAAAAAACTGTCATTTCTTATGTTCCTGTTATTGGCCGTATTCAAAAGGGACGGTTAAGAACGGATGAAGGGGAAGAACTCATATCCTATTATATCACCTCGTTGGAGCGTGTCGGGGAAGGGATTCTTAACGAAAGAGAGGAACTGTGCGTATTGCACACTGATTATAGTATGATGGATTATAGTTGCTTCGCAGAACATAATCAGAGAATCCAGAAAGGATTTAGAAGGATGAAGCTGGGGAAATGAAAAGCATAATAAGGAAGGTTATACTACTTTTGAAGAGTATGCGGATGATGATGAATAATAGTTCCTTTTTCCATTGGCTGAAAGGATGCGTATATCTATTCGTCCCGTTCTTGCTTGTGTATTTAACTGTCATGGTTGTGTGCTTTGGCTATTTCTTCTTTAGTCCAAAATGGGAGGAATTACATTATGAGATTCCATTGTCAGCAGATAGGCTGGTTTTTATTGTGGATTCTACAGCCATCATCAACTCATATAAACCCGCATTTGCTAAACGAGAAGAGGATTATTGGAGACAACAACGAAGGAAGGGGGATGAGAAAGGCTTCATCGCATTGTACCTGATTAAGTCAAAAGCGGTTATCTATATGAACATTTCCGAAACCAAGGGGGGATCATTAATAGAACTTTCTGAATGTTGCTTCGATTCAACGAGTGGCAGAACAGATTGGATAGGAAGTCCGTTTAATGGAGGCGTTTCTTTCTGCAAAGCGCATAAGATGGAAAAAGAATTTGAACGAAGGATATTGAAGAATAATAGGATTCCATATGAGAAACACAAACCCTTCTGGCTTTTTTATGCCCGATTAATGATGTACCCACTTGCTTACTGGTGGCAGACGTTAATATGTGGTTATATTTTACTATGCCTTATTATCAACAGACCTCGCTCGAAAGGCAGGAAGCTATAGGTGATGTTAATTGCACTCGTTGTCATTCTTGCAACGAGGGCTTTTTCACTATCCGATGTTCGCTAGCGAGGAAACTTTCTAACAGGCAGACGGGACGAAGATTTAGCATAGGCGTTATATGCAAACATCTAAGAATCAACCAATTATAAAAACAACCCCGGACAACCAACAGCACCCAATGTATTGCTCCGTGAGACTGGGGGCGGCGGGTTCCGTGCCACCTTGAAGCCAGGAGGAACCGAGGTTATTCGCGTTAAAAAAACGCGGAGATGATGTTGTATAGATTGTTCCCGTTTCCATTGCATCTTCGGGAAATACTGACTATATTTACACCGGGAAGGAATCCCAGAACATTTATCCCGTTATTATGAAAGGAAAAGTTTTCTTCTTTGAATGGTTCTTTCCATCATTGTTCCGATCTTTCGCTGCCTTTGTTTTATTCTTTGGCTTCTGCGGCGGTTTGCTCTATTCGTCGGATTTCTATAAGGATATGAGTTTTAACACGCTCATTTCGACTGAAAGAATAGAGTATATCATCGATTCAATAGCTATAGTGAATACAAACAAACCCGAATATGCTAAAAGAGAAGAGACCTACTGGAGAATTAAACGGCAGAGAGGAGATGGCGATGCATACGTAGTTTTGTATTTGGACAAATCAAACATAGTAGCCTATTTCTCAATTATTGAAGAAGAAAATGGAACAAAGATCATTCCTGCTGAAGTTCTACGGAATCCGGGTAAAGGACGGATATCATGGATTGGCGATTTTGCTAGAGGGGGAGTATCTTTCCGTAAAGCCCATCAGATGGAAAAGGATTTTGAACGCGTTGTATTTAAAAATAACGACATTCCTTTTGTGAAGAAGAAGCCCCTCTCGTATTCTTTAGCGCATTTGATGATGTATCCTCTCAGTGGAATGTGGTGGCATTCGTTCTTGTTTATTTTCATAATAGTTTTCTTCTGGATGTACTTCAGACGCTCAAAGCGCTGGAAACAGGAGAAGTAGTTTAGTGGACACTAATGAGTCATAATAATAAACTAATGCGTAAATGTGCAGTTGGGTATCTTTATATCTTCTACCCCGTCCTTTATCTGGGTCTTTGTGTAGTATTCTCCCCATTCCTTCTCTTTGGTAAGAAAGTCGCTAAGCATATAATGCTTAATTTTAGGAAAATGAGTACTTTTAATTATACATTTTTACATTATCGTGGGTACCCGTGGAATTTTTTAGAGACTTGTTTTACTATTGCGACAGTGTTATTCCCATTATTCTCATTTATCCTTTTCCTATTTATGAGGATATATAATGGCCTAGATATAGATACTGCCATATTGGTATATATACTTATAATTTTTATTTTAGGATTTATTTTTGAAATTCTTTTTGAGAATTATACCTTAATTCCGCAAAGCGGATTGCTTAAAAAAATAGCAAGCCCTTGATAAAGAAACCCTTACAAGGGCTTGCGTATGTCTGTGATTTCACCTAAATTAG
>ONIQ01000029.1 GCA_900317925.1 uncultured Bacteroidales bacterium
GGCAGCCAAGTGGGCGGCCATGTGGACAATACTGAGATTGTGGGTATCGTAAAAGATTTCAACTTCAAAAGCCTGCAGCACGCGATGGGGCCTCTTGTACTTTTGATCTGGGGTAAGACACAGTGGAGAAACTTCGGCGTGATGTATGTCAAGACGGCTCCAGAGAGCGACTTCAAGGAAATATCCAGCTACATCAAGGAAGCGGTCTGTGCCTTTGACCCTACCCGCGAGCCGGACCAGGTAAGTGTGCGTCATCTGGACGAATGGATTGAGAATATGTACCAGAGCGAGCAGTCGCTGGGGAAACTCATCACCATCGCCTCCTTCGTAGCCCTGTTGATTGCCATCATCGGTATCATCGGCCTGGTGTTCTTTGAGACGCAGTTCATCCGCAAAGAGATTGCCGTGCGGCGCGTCAATGGTGCCACGGTGGGAAGCATCTTGCAGATGATTAACAAGAAGTACTTGATCATGGCAGGTGCGAGCTTCGTGATTGCAGCGCCGATAGCTTACTGGCTGATGACCGCCTGGCGCAAGGGTTTTGCCTACCAGGCGCCTATCCCTGCGTGGATATTCCTCGTTGCGCTGCTCGCCGTGGCTGCCATCACCCTGGCTGTGGTCACGCTCCAAAGCTGGAGAGCGGCCAGTGCTAACCCTGTTGAATCGTTAAAGAATGAATAAACAACTAAATAACAACTCATTATGATTAAAGTTTCCAACCTTTGCAAAGTCTTCCGCACGGAAGAAATCGAGACTACGGCTCTCAATGGTGTTTCCTTTGAAATCAAGGACGGCGAGTTTGTTGCCATCATGGGCCCTTCCGGCTGCGGAAAATCCACGCTGCTGAATATCCTGGGCCTGCTAGACAATCCCACCAGCGGCTCCTATGAACTCCTGGGCACGGAAGTGGCCAATCTTAAGGAGAAGGAGCGCACCAAGTTCCGCAAGGGCAATATCGGCTTTGTGTTCCAGAGCTTCAACCTGATTGACGAACTGAATGTGTATGAGAATATTGAGCTGCCGCTGCGCTACCTGAACATCAGCGCCGCCGAGCGAAAGGCCAAAGTCACGGAGATTATGAAGCGCATGGCCATCAGCCATCGCGCCCAGCACTTCCCGCAGCAGCTCTCCGGAGGCCAGCAGCAGCGCGTCGCCATCGCTCGCGCCGTCGTGGCAGGCCCGAAACTGATTCTGGCCGATGAGCCCACTGGTAACCTCGACTCCAAGAATGGCAAGGAGGTGATGGACCTGCTGAAAGAGCTCAACGCCGAAGGCACCACCATTGTGATGGTGACTCACTCCCAGAAGGATGCGGCACAGGCCCAGAGGACAATTGACCTGTTTGACGGTCAGATAGTTTCAGATGTAAAGAATGAACTTTAAGATATGGGAATGCCCCTTGCAGATCCTTTTCATTAGTGTGTAGTTAGAAAACAAATCATACAAGGGGCAGACCCTTTGGGTTCTGCAAATATATGAAGAAAAACTCAGATATTCTAATCAAAGTCCTCTCCCTGGGCATCGGGCTGGCCGTGGGCATCGTGCTCATTGCCAAGGTGTTCTTTGAGCTGAGTTACGACAGTTTCTACAAGGACATCGACAGGGTGTATTGTATTCGCACCTGGTACTCACAACACGGGGACGAACACGATTACGGGCAAGTGAGCGGAGCCGTATCTGTGGGCTTCATGGAGGAGGTTCCCGGTGTCGAGGTGGGCACGCGAACAACGTATGTGTTCAACGGCGATACCTACCTGGATGCTGACGGCAATAAGCTAAAAGGAACCCTGGTCTGTGCCGATACCTGCTTCTTCACGGTCTTCGACCGGCCGATACTTGCCGGTGATCCTTTGAAGGTATTGAGCAAGTGGGGCTGCGTGATGGTGAGCCGGAGCTTTGCGGAGAAGATGGGCGGCGTGCAGGAATGCATCGGTAAACAGATTGCGAATGCCGATATGGATGGCCTGAAGCTGACCATCGAGGGCGTTTTTGAAGACTTTCCGAAGAATGGCAGCCTGGACTATGACATCCTTCTGTCAATGGACACTTACGGCAAGCAGAGCACGGACAACTGGCTGGGCAATGACCGTTATAAAGGCTATGTCAAACTGGCCCCCGGTGTAAATCCGAATACGCTCACCGATGCCATCCGCAAGATGCAGGAGGCGCACCAGCCGCTGGAGCAGATTGAGGCCCAGGGCATCAGCCTGCGGTATTTCCTTAGTCCTTTCAGCACGATGCACACGTCCTCCCCGGAGGTAAGGACGCAAGTAATCCTGCTGTCGATTGTTGCGGCGCTGCTGATTATCATCAGTTTGCTGAACTACATCCTCATCGTAATCTCCTCCATGGTGAAGCGTTCCAAGGAAGTGGGCGTGCGAAAGTGCTATGGCGCGGAAGGGAAGCATATCTATGGAATGCTGACAAAGGAAGCGCTGCTGCATATCATCCTCTCGCTGGCCCTTGCAGCCGTTATTATCTTCGCAGGCCGAAGCATCGTGGAGAACCTGCTGGGCGTGCCGTTCCAGACGCTGCTGGTGCCTCAGAGTATCATGGCCATCGCGGCGGTCCTGCTATTCGTTCTTGGCATATCCATCGTCGTTCCTGCAGAACTGTATCAGCGGATTCCAGTGTATGCAGCGCTGAAGAATTATACGGAGAATTCCCGCCGTTGGAAACTCGGCCTGCTGGGAGTCCAGGTGCTTATCAACGTGTTCTTGGTTGTGATGATGATTATCATCGGCCGGCAGTACCAGAAGGTGTCCAATGCCGATACTGGTTATGACTACAAGAACCTGTACTACTTCGATCTGTTCGACGGTGACCGTCAGGCGCAGACCCGGGCCGTAGAAACGCTCCGGCGCCTTCCGGAGGTGACAGGCGTAGCAGCTACCTATAACCTGCCGTATCTGGGCTCCAACGGAGACAATGTTTCCCTGCCCGATGATGACCGTGAACTGTTCAATATTGCCGACCAGTACGACTGCTCACCTGAATTCTATGACCTGCTGAACATTCAGTTCGTTGAAGGCCGGGCACCCAGAGATTCCAGCGAGGTGGTTGTGGATGAGAAGTTTGTCCAGAAGATGGCCGAGTTCACGGACTGGAGCGACGGAGCTGTGGGCAAGCAGGTGTTCATTACCGGACACGGCAAGAATGGTATGATGGACAAGGGTTATTTCACTATTTCCGGCGTGTACAAGAGCTATCTCATCGGCAATCTGCAGGGTGTGGATGAGCGTCCGAGCGCCCTATTCTACGGCGAGATTGGCTCGATGTCATCGTGGATGCCGCACATCCTCTTCAAGATGCGTCCGGACGCGTTGGAGAAAGTGCACAACGCTTTGAACGGAGCGCTTCCCGACAAGGAAATCAACATTGTTTCTTACGCCGAGGAAATGCGTGCCGCCTATGCAGATAGCAAGAAAATGCGCAATACGATGGCTCTGGGGGCCGTGTTCTCGCTGCTGATTGCGCTGCTGGGATTGATTGGCTTCATCAAGGATGAAAGTCTCCGGAGGTCAAAGGAAATGGCTGTGCGTAAGATCAATGGCGCCACTACGAGGGACATCCTGAGCGTATTTGCCAAAGACATTATGAAACTGTCCGCCGTGATGGCCGTCATCGCCTGCTTGGCAGCCTTCTTTGTGGCCCACAAGTGGCTGGAGCAGTTTGCCGAGAAGGTGTCGCTGAATCCGCTGTATTTCATCGGCGGAGCGGCCCTGGTGCTGCTGATTGTGCTGGGCGTGGTGGTGCTGAACTGTTTGAGGATTGCCCGGGCGAATCCGGTTGAGTCGCTAAAGAACGAGTAGTATGAAAAGTTATCTGAAATTCCTATCCCGCAATAAACTCTACACCGCCATTGAGGCGGTGGGGCTGGTGATATCCATCGCCTTTGTCATCCTGATTGGAAACTATGTCTGGCAGCAGTACAGCATTGCCCATGAAAATCCCATCGGTGACAGGGTGTATGCGGTGGGTAATGACCAGTATGTGGCGCTGTCCTGGTGGGACAAGGCCGAGTTTGATGCCAAGATTCCGGAGGCGGAGGCGGTCTGCCGCATCAGCAACCGGGAGGAAGACCAGGTCATCACCATCGGCACGTCCAAGATCCAGGGCACAATGACCCAGGTAGATCCGGAGTTCTTCGAGGTGTTCCCGAATTACCCGCTGCTGGAGGGAAGCCTTGAAGAGTATGGTCTGAAGGGGCATTGCCTGGTTTCCGAGTCTTTTGCCAGGAAGCACTTCACGGGCAGCCCTATCGGCAAGCAGCTTTCCATGGAGAATTACTTTGCCGGAGAGGAGACCTTCACCGTTTGCGGCGTGTATAAGGACTTTGTGGGGACGATGATGCCTTCTACGGACATTCTCTCCAATCCGGAGTACGATGCCTCATATTCATCCGGGAAGATGAATCCCTTCAGTACGCTTGGGCAATACGTCACCCTCATCAAAGTAAAGGAGGGTACGGACCGGGAGGCCTTGACAAAGAAGGTGGAGGAGATTTGCAAGGGGAATTACGACGGGAGCTTCGTGAAGGCGACGCCCATCTATACGGTGCCGGAGTTGTATTTCAATCCGGAGCAGTGGATCTTCCACCGGGGCAACAAGAGTGTCCTGCAGATGCTGCTGGTGGTGGTACTCCTCCTGCTGGTATCGGCCATCTTCAATTATATCAACCTGAACCTGGCGCTGTCCGGCAAACGGGCGAAGGAAATGGCCACGCGCCGGCTCCTGGGTGCGCCGCAGGGCGCCATCGTCTGGAAATACATCGGCGAATCCATCCTGTTCACGGCGGTCTGCTTTGCGCTGGCTCTTCTGCTGGCTTGGGCGCTTCTGCCGATGATGAATGAGCTGCTGCTGAACGTAACTACGGATTCGGGCAATACCTGGATGTTTATTCCGGTGACGCTGGGCCTGACGGCAAGCACGGTGGTCGCCTATGCCCTTACCATTGTGCTTATCGGAGCCCTGGTAGGTATTGCTCCGGCGCTATTTGCGTCCCGTTTTGCGCCTATCGACATTGTGCGGGGCACATTCCGCAGGCGCAGCAAGATGGTGTTCGGCAAAGTGTTCATCGTGTTCCAAAATGTCGTTTCTGTGGTGCTTATTGCGATGGCCATCCTGATGGAGGTGCAGCTGAACCACATGATGCACCGGCCGCTGAACGCCCGCAGCGAGGGACTGTATTCCCTGGGCTTCTATGCAAGGGATTACTCGGAGGTGGAGCCGCTGGTGGACCGCCTGAACCGTATTCCTGAGGTGAAGCGCGTGGCTTACGGCCGGGGATTCCCGGGACAAATGAATATGGGTTTTGGCTTCAAGACACCGGATGACAGGCATCCCCAGGCGCAGGTAATTATCTGCACGCCGGACTATTTTGATATGCTGGGGTTGAAAGTGGTGAAGGACTTCGGGACGCCGAGGGAGAATTCCGTCTGGATGTCGAAGTCTCTGGCCGATGAGGTGCAGCTGAGCGATAGCACGATGGCCTACTATGCCAGCAGGTTCCGGGTAAACGGAATCATGACGGAGTATGTAGGCGGCATTTTTGAGGATATTCCCACCTCTGACGCTACGGCTTCCAACCCGGCCAAGAATTCGGCCATCGTAATGGCCCAGGCCAAGGATATCCTCTACGGAAACGGCCTGATGGTTGAGGTGGAGGGCGATTATAAGGCGGCTGACAGGGCTATTATGGAAGCCTATGCCGCTTACTCCGAGGAGAAGAACGGCACCTATGTTGAGCCTGCCCAGAACGGCTATATTATGGATGTCATCAACCTGCAGCTGGTTCCGGTGAAGATGGCGCTACGGCTGGTGGAGCTGTTCATGATTCTTTCCGTGCTGATAGCGCTGCTGGGCCTGCTGGCCATGAGCGCATACTATTCCGGAGAGAACACCAAGGGCATAGCCGTGCGAAAGGTCTTTGGCAGCGATGTCTCGCGCGAGACCTGGCGGACGGTGAAGGATTATATGGTGCTGGTGGGCATTGCGGTTGTCATCGGCATTCCGGTGGCCGTATGGATGGCCGGAAGGTATCTGAGCCGCTATGCGTACAGGATTGACGGCTATTGGTGGATCTTCGTCCTGGCGGCCGTCATTGCCGTGGCGATAGCATTCGGGTCGGTGCTTTGGCAGACGCTGAAGGCCGCGAAGACCAATCCGGCGATAGAGTTGAAGAAAGAATAGCTATGATACTACGAAACCTAAAGAGCCTCATCCGCCGGTATCTGGTGGCGGTGGTCCTGAACTTCACCGGGCTGGTGGCGGCGCTGCTTGCCTTTGCCTTGATATTCCTGCAGGCAGACTATGAGTTGTCGTTCGACAAGTGCCATCCGACGGCCGACCGGGTGTTCCGGGCCGATAAGAAAGGCGATGAATCGCTGTTTAGGAATATCCTACCGCGAGGCTTTGCTGATGATATCATCGGCTCGTCCACCCATATTGAGGCGGGATGTACGGTGATGCCTTTTATCGGGGAAATCTATTTTTCCGTGGCAGAGGACGGAAAGGACCCCGTTGGCTACAAGCGGGATCTGGTCTTCGTGTCGGAGCGTTTCATCGATGTGTTCGGCATCAAGATGATAGAGGGCGATTCCCATGCGCTAGAGGGCCCCAATTCCGTGATTATTCCTCGGTCGCTGGCGGAAAACCTGTTTCCTGGTGAGCGGGCGATTGGCAAGTTGCTGAAGACGGATGCCAAGTATATGGAGATACCCCGTGAAATCACCGTGACCGGCGTATATGAGGACTTCCCGACGAACACGCAGCTGGGGAATGACCTGTACCTGACCGTCGGAGATGTCCAGAAAGGAAGTTACGGTGGAGCCAACTTCGTCTGTTATCTGCTGCTGGATGACACCGACAATGCGCAGGCTGTGGCCGATGAGTTCAACGCCCATTTCGACTTTCCTCCGCAGGGAGACTGGCTTACGCCCATCGAACTGGTACCGCTTACCAGCATCTACTTCCGAAACGAGGGTAATGTCTATAAGAGCGGCAGCCGTTCGCAGTTGCTTCTGCTCATTGCGATTGCAATCCTGATTCTGGGCATCGGCCTGATCAACTTCACCAATTTCTACGTGGCGCTTACTCCGCTGCGCATCCGGAGCGTGAACCTCCAGAAGATCCTGGGGTCATCGACACGAAGGCTGCGTGCCTTGGTTGTAGCGGAGGCGGTCATTTGGTGCATCTGCGCCTTTGTGGTGGCCGCCCTGCTGTTGGGGCCGGTTTCCGATGCGCTGCTGACCCGGGGCGTGCTGATGCAGTCTTTTACCTTCGGGAAGCATTGGGGCCTGCTGCTGTTCGTCGGGACAGTTGCAGTGGCTACCGGTATCATTGCCGGTATCTGGCCAGGCATCTATTCCACATCGGGCCAGCCGGCGATGATCCTGCGGGGCAACTATGGCCTGTCGGCCTCAGGCAAGAACCTCAGGACCATTCTGGTGGGCGTGCAGTTCGTTATTTCCACGGCGCTGCTCATCTTCGTGCTGTTCGTCCAGCGTCAGAGCAAATTTATGCAGGAGTATCCCTGCGGCTACAACAAGAATAACCTGGCGGTGGTGAACATCGGCGGCGAGAACGGCCGGGAGAAGGCCGACTGGCTGCGGGAACAGCTGTGTGCGCTGCCGGAGGTGAAGGACGTGGCCTACGCGAATGACCTCATTGGCGGCTCGGATACTTATATGACGGAGGGCGCGGATTTCGGAGACGGCCAGGTGTCAATGAGTATGATCTACTGCAGCTGGAATCTGCCACAGGTGCTGGGGCTGGAGCTGCTGGAAGGCAGGAATTTCAATGAAGGCGAGTTCGGCCCCATCCTGTTCACGCAGGATCTCAAGGCGCACGGCGCTGCGATGGAGGTGTATGCCGATGAATTCGGCGACGGTGCACCGATTGTGGGGTTCATCAAGAATGTGAATATCACTTCAATGCGCAAGGCCGATTCTCCGGTGGCGTTCCAGGTGCATACCCCAAAGGGGCACACCATGCCGTTCGCTTATCTCCGGCTGACGGAGGGGGCTGACCGCTTGGAGGCCACCGAGAAGATCCAGACCATCCTCCGGGATATGGACCCGACGATGCCGTTTGAGGTACAGTTCTACGATGCTATCGGCAAGAACCTTTACAGCGGCGAGGAGCGCCTGCGGCTGGCCGTGTGGCTGTTCTCGCTGCTGGCGGTACTGCTCTCGCTGGTGGGTATTTGGGGCCAGGTGCTGATGGACGTGCAGTACAAGCGGATGGAGATTTCCGTAAAGCGTGTATTCGGGGCCGATATGGGGCAGATTACCTCGGAAGGACTGATGCTTTATCTGCGGACGGTAGCCATCTGTTATGTGATTGCGGCGCCCATCGGCTGGCTGGTGGTGAGGTATTACCTGCAGCAGTTCGCGCACCGGGTGGGCTTCATGCCGTCGGTGTTCCTTCTGGCGCTGGTGATTGTGGGAGTACTGTGTTCGGCCGTCGTGCTGTACCACTACCTCAAAACCGCCAGGATGAATCCGGCAGAGACGCTGAAGAATGAATAATTGCCATTCAGATGCAAGGAATTGCGTTCTTGGGATTATATTTGTACAACAATTTGAATGATATGATGAGAAAGATCTTAAGTTTTGTTTGCGCGGCGCTGCTGGTGGCAGGGCTGTGCGGGTGTG
Source organism: uncultured Bacteroidales bacterium (assembly GCA_900317925.1). Taxonomy (GTDB): domain Bacteria; phylum Bacteroidota; class Bacteroidia; order Bacteroidales; family UBA932; genus Cryptobacteroides. Next base: position 8,658 of record ONIQ01000029.1, read on the forward strand.
AGAAGATAGATGTGAACAAGTTGGAAGGGACCTGGACTGAGCAATATGACCCCACGGTCTTTGCGATGGATGGTTCCGTGGAGTACACCTTTGACGGGAACAATGGTTATCAGCTTCACGTATATGATGCCCTAAGCGGTGAATCGCACGACTACAGCGGCCACTATGCCATCGACCTAATTAACAAGGGCACTATTACCATCAACCCGTCGATGTCTGACTTCAGTAATGTCACCTACAAGCTTGTTAAGCTGACGTCGAAGGAGATGGAATGGCAGAAGGAGGGTACGACCTATTCTGTCGGGACCTGGGGCTCTGATTACCGGCATTTTGTGAGGGGGAAGTAGATCCTTCGGCTTCGCTTCAGGGTGACATTCATTAGAATGACAGAACTGCCGTCACGTTGAGGTGGCGGCAGTTCTATTATGCAAAAGGATTTATTTCTTGATCAGGACTATCCAACGACCGGTTTTGCATGAAGTTTTACTATAAGAATAATACTCTTCCTCCGCCGAAACGAAGTCCTCCACAGTCCCGTAGTCATGCCAAAATAATGAGTGTACCAAAGAATAATTATCGGCATTTTCAATGATAAAAAACGCCATTCTATGATACTACATTCAAGTTTTTTTGGCAAACCAAAGAAAAATGCTTACATTTGTGGAGTACCCCGTGATGGGGTAGCTTGTGTTCTTTCAAATCACAGGATTTAGTTGTTGGATGGATGTTGACACAAGGAGCGCGAATCGTATTTTATCGCATTTTGTCGCATTATAACTCCTTGAAAGTTAACACAATACTTAACACAACTGAGCAAAAATGGCACTCTGTGAAGTCTGGAAGCCACTGTAATGTTTTTATTTGATAATTAGCTATTCTGAAGAGGGTGACTCAAAAGGAGTTACCCTCTTTTTGTGGGGTAACTTCATCCAGGTAGCCGTGTCGCTTCACCCCTGTTCCTTATCAGAACGTCCGAAATTGCCGGTTCAAAAGCGCAAAACTCTTGTGTATATCTACACTGTATGTGTTCCGGTCTAATTTATTATACTTTTCTTGCAAATTTCAAGAATGATCTCTAATTTTGCAGCGAAAAGTATAATATATTGGCTATATGTCCATATTTGCGACTATCTCCACTCGCCGTAAAACCCTCGGCATCTCCCAGAACGACCTGGCAGAGATGTCGGGCGTTTCGCTGGCCACTATCAAGAACATAGAGAGGGGGGTGGGGAACCCCTCCTTTGAGACGGTGGAAAAGATCCTTTCAGTCCTGGGGATGGAGATCTTTTTCAAAGTGCGGAACCCCTTCGACAAGCAATAGCCTAAGGCATGAGACAACTGGGAATATACAACAACAACGTCCTGGCCGGAGTGCTCACCGAGCAGGTTCCGGGCAAGGACTATGTTTTTACGTACGAACCTGCTTACCTTGCCTCGGGTGGCGTGCCGGTATCGGTGACGCTTCCGCTTCAATCGGCCCCCTACGAGTCTGAAAGCCTGTTTCCTTTTTTTGTGAATTTGCTGCCAGAAGGCGCCAATAGGTCCATTATTTGCAGGAAGTATCGCATCGACGAAGATGACATCTTCGGCCTGCTGATAGTTATGTCTGGCCGAGACTTTATTGGTGCCATAAGTGTTCGACCGTTATGATAGAGATGCCCGCATACAGCCCGCGTGTCTTGAAGACCCTGTTCTTTGGAAGGCAAGTGTCGCCATATCTGGATTTCAGCATAAAGGGGTTGAAGAATTCGGATGTGGCGGTTTCCGCCATGGAGCGAATTTCTGTCTCTGGGGTGCAGGAGAAATTCCCAGCCGTCATCGACGGTGGAAAGATTCGTCTGGCCCGGGAGGGGGAGCGTTCCACACATATCCTTAAGCCTGCCCCGTGGGACGAGACCATTGCTACGCGCCGGCATATCCCTGCCAATGAGCATCTGACCATGCAGATTGCCTCGCAAGAATACGGCATCCAGACGGCTGCTAACGGTCTTTGTGTGTCATCGGACGGGCAACTGGTGTATATTACTCGTCGGTTTGATATCCTTCCGGATGGCACCAAAGCCGAGATGGAGGATTTCGCCTCTGTATGCGAACGCAATGAGCAGACGGATGGGCTCCATTTCAAGTATAGTGGAACCTATGAAGATATTGCTGTTGGTATTAAGAAATATGTTTCCGTCTGGATGGTGGATATGGAACGGTTTTTTGACCTGGTGGTCTTTAACTACATCTACGGGAATGGTGACGACCACTTGAAGAACTTCTCCTTGATCCGTCAAGGAGAGGATTACCGTCTGGCTCCGGCCTACGATCTGCTGAACACCAGCCTGCACGTGCAGGGGGACGATTTTGGCTTGGATGGAGGACTGTCGGTCAATATGTTCCGCAGCGACGAGTACGAACGCACCGGACATCCTTGTCGGGATGACTTTGAGAGGTTTGCATCCCTGATAGGGCTTGTTCCTATCCGCGCAGCAAGGTTGCTGGATCGGTATATGACTGTTCCGGAAGAGACGCTATTGCTGATTCGTGGCTCTTTCCTTCCGGAGAAGATGCAACGGCACTATCTGCGGATTGTGAAGGAAAGAGTGGCAAGGTTTGGCAGGAGTGCGACGTGAGCGGGATTGTTTTTTTAAATAGACCCGGACACAGTAACGAATCATTCGCTCCCGATACAAAGTTAACTATTTTTGTGTAAGAATTTAGCGCGACCCCGGTATTAATATTTGTAACCTATTAAAACCGGAGTACACATGATCGATACCAAACAAATTCTTCCTGCCATCCTTTCTTACGCGCAGTCCGCCGATCTCTCGGCCATTCGTTCCTTTCTCACCACCAACCCTGCCGAGCCTTTTGTGGCAATCGGTTCGGGCGGTGCTGAATCGGCAGCCGACCTGGCGGCCTTGCTCTATGGCGCCCGTGGCGGCTTATCTGTCGCTGTATCTCCCTACACTTTGAACTCGTTCAGCGACGAAACCCTGAAGACGGGTAAAGTCCTGCTGGTCAGTAGGGGTGGCCATAATAACGACATCGTTTATGCTACCAGACGGGCCCTGAAAGTCAATCCCGGCAAATCGGCGGCACTCAACTTCTCCTGTGGAGACCGGAATGATGCCCGGAAACTGTTCCTCAAAGCCGGTTCCGAACTGTCGTTCTACACGCCGATGCCTCGTTCCCACGAAGGTTTCGTGTCAACCGGAACTGCGTTCTCATACTTCTCCATCCTTACCCGAATCTTCCAGCCCGATGTGGATCTGGAAAAGTACAAGATGCTTCCGGAGAAGCCCTATACTCTCTGCCGCAATGACGATTCGCCCTTGACTCCTGCCGACTTTGCCGGGGTGAAGAGTTACCTCTTCCTCCATGGCAGCTGGGGCCGTCCGGTGGCGAAGAACCTGGAAGGCAAGGCCGTTGAAACGGGTTTGGCTACCGGATGCATCTGCGATTACCGGAACTACTGCCATGGGCGTTTCATCTTCACTTCCAATCACTTGGAAGACTCAGCCGTCGTTCTGTTCATCTCTCCTCGCGAGCGTGATATCGCATACCGGACCCGCAAGTTCCTCCCCGCCGGGGCGAAACTCGTCATCATCGAAACCGAACATGATGCTCCTGAAGCATCGCTGGATCTCCTCATTCGTGCAACGGAGTTCTTCCACGCTATCTGCACGGTCTACGGACAAGATCCGACTAGCCCCGGGAACCCTGGCCGAATCGACAAACGAGTCCCTATGTGGGTCCCCTTTATGGCCGAGATGAAGAAATACGGACCTTTATCTTGGTCATAAAGGTAACGATAAAGAAAAATGACCGTATGATTATTTGAATAGATAAAAAACTGCATTATGGGTGTTTTGGTTAAAACTAAGTTTAATATTGGAGACAAGGTTTGTGATATGAGGACATTGATAAACCTGTCAATGGGGCCATCTCAATACAGTATATGACATGTTTGAATGATGGCAAACAATTTGGCAAAGAGGCAACACATGCATTATATGTCAATGTTATTGGAACTCATAATGAGGCCGAATACCAAAAGTTTAGGAGTCAGATAGACAGCCTTCTTCAAGAATTGGAGCAATATGCAACCACAGAAGAAGAGATCAGAAGACTAATAACTGATAAGCCTGATGAGGGCTATTAGCCTGCCTCAGACTTCCCATATTGTTTCGCAATTTGCGAAATGAAACAATCTATTTAACCTTGCAAAGATTTGCATTAGGCCTCCGTTTGAATTATCTTTGCAGAAAATGCTAAGGCTATGTCTGATATTGAAAAACAGGCTGGTAAAGGGAGGTTCGTCGGAAGATGCCGGTGTTGCCAAAGAAGGTGCCGATGTGGCAAAATCTGCCCGTCATGAGGTTGAGAAACGTCTTGGCCAAAGTGTGGTCTCCCAAGATAAAGCCATTGCCCATATCAAGTCTCCAGAGGAGTTACCATTCCCGGATGAACAGAAGCAGGGACAATAAAATGGAAAGCATTCGGCAAGAACAATGACAGAGAACTGGGAAGTATATGCTGACTGGAATCCGTGGCATGGTTGCACCAAGATAAGCCCCGGTTGCAAATACTGCTATGTTTACAGGCAGGATGAGATGTATGGCAGCGAGATTTCCAGCCGCGAATGCAGAAAGACCGGCAACTTCTATCTCCCTGTCAAGAAAAGGCGCGACAAATCCTGGAAGATAGAAAGCGGGAAGATTGTGTTCACTTGCTTCACTTCGGATTTCCTGTTGAAAGACGCCGACCCTTGGCGGCCTGAATGCTGGGAAATGATGAAGCGGCGGGACGACCTATATTTCTATTTTTTCACAAAGCGGATAGACCGGTTCATGGAGTGCATCCCGGAAGACTGGGGCGAAGGCTATGACAATGTAATTGTTGGGTGTACGGTAGAAAACCAGGCCATGGCCGATTATCGGCTTCCCATTTTCCTATCCCTCCCCATCAAGCACAAGAGCATCATTGCATCACCGCTTATCTCTGCCATAGACTTGTCTCCCTATTTGGACGAGCAGATAGAGGAAGTCTCTGTGGGAGGTGAATCTGGAGTTGACGCTCGTCCCTGTGACTACGACTGGGTTCTCGCCATTCGTGAGCAGTGTATTGCCAAAGGCATTCCCTTCCGTTTCCATCAGACGGGCGCTCATTTCATCAAGGACGGGGAAAAGTACTACGTGAGACGTTGCTATCAACTAAGTCAGGCTCACAAGGCAAATATCGACTACAAGATTGTCAAATACCTTGTGCCTGAGAAGGTGAGATTCGAGTGGAAAGACAGCGGGTCATCTCTTTTATGAAGCGAATCTCGTCTTCGCTGTAGGGGGTATGGTCGGGATAGAACAGGTCGTGGAACCAGACGGCCGGTTCTTCTTCAAAGGGGACCGGTTTGCCATCGATGACGGGGTTCCAGGGATAGTGGCACTGCTGTTTCCCGTTGACTAGGCCATAGCTGAAAGAGCCGATCTTATTTTTCTTAAAGAGGGGAAGGATGGAGAAATAGTCCGATCCTCTTGACCGGGCCATCCATTCAGAGCATAGAATCGGCCGGTTGAACTGCTGGCAGTAGTTGACGAATTCGGTGCAGCGCGGGAGGTCGTTATAACTATGGAACGAGATGATGTCGCTGGCGGAGCTGACGAATTCGGAAATCTCTTTCTGATAGGAACGCGAGTCCGGGGTGGCCCACATCGGCGAGGTGAGGGGCTGGGAGGGATTCACTTCGCGGGCCCAGCGGTAAACGGCCTTCAGGAAGGGGAGGGTTTCGAATCCTTTGGTGTTCTCCGGCTCATTGTACAGGCACCAGGCGAGGATGCGCGGATCTTTCCGGTACTTTTTCAAGATCTGTTTAACGTAGCGTTCCATCAGGGGCCACTTCTCCGGATTGTTGACGATGTCTTTTCCGGGAGATGCCATCCAGACGGAATTGTGCACGCCCGGAACGGGCTGAGGCTGCGGACCCGTGTAGGGATTCTTGATGGTACCTCCATTGGTAAAAATGGTCATCAGGATGCGCAGGCCGTGCTTGTCGGCCAGGCAGACGGTCTGTTCCAGCCGGTCCATAAATCCCTGGGGATCTTCCTGCCAGACAATGTCGCAGAGGAAGAGCCGGATGGCATTGAAACCTAGATCCTGGGCCAGGGCCAGTTCGGAATCGACCACATCCGGGCGGAAAAACTCCTTGCCCCAGATTTCGACGGGCGTTCCGCCATAAGAAGGCATGTACACACAACCCACCGGCCACGGCTGGGAATCGTACCACTGCCAGGCCTTTTCTTCACTCCATTTTTCTGCGGGGCGGATGCTGCAGCCGATGGCGGCCAGCATACCGGTGAAAGCGATAAGGATTCTTTTCATATTCCAAAATTAAAGAGTTTGCCGCATAATTCCAACCCCCGTTAGGCATTATCAAGCAAAAGTGGTAAATTAGCGGTATGCTTTGCGTTACATGGGCCAAGTGTTATGATAAAGAAAGAGATAACGATCGCTGGAAAACGGTGCTTTGTTTTTGCGGACGAGGAACCGGAAGTGCTGCTTGTGGAGCCGATGGATCTGCGTGACCTGGACTTCCTGGACAAGGAGATCGAAACGCTGAAGGCCGGGACCGCCCGCCCGTTTGCCCTGGCCACGCTGATCATCGAAGATTGGAACAAAGAACTGGCTCCCTGGGCATCGGACCCCGTCTTCGGGAAAGAGCCTTTCGGCGCCGGCGCACCCGAAACCCTACGGCTTATAGAAGGGGATTTGGTCCCGGAAATGGAAGCCCTGTTTCCTACGCTGAAGGGCGCTGAAAAGATACTTGGCGGGTATTCGCTTGCCGCTCTTTTCGCACTTTGGTGCGCGTATGAGAGTCCTTCCTTTACCGGGATCGCTGCGGCATCTCCTTCGGTCTGGTATCCCGGCTGGATGGATTTCGTCCGGACGCACACGCCCCGTGCCGGGAAGATCTACCTGAGCCTGGGAGACAAGGAGTACAAGTCTAAAAACAAGACGATGGCAACGGTCGAAGATTGTATCCGGGCATATGCCGATATCCTTTCTGCATCGGACTCCGTAGAGACCACGTTGGAATGGAATCCGGGCAACCATTTTGTGGAAGCCGACAAACGTACTGCCAAAGCGTTTCTATGGGTAATGATGCAACCTTGACAACCTGTCCCTTTGTTTATTTATGAATAAATTCTAACTTTGTGATGATGGAGGTCTCTATGAGGAAGTCGATACAACAATTCGGGAGAAGTCTTAGCGCGATGGTGATGCCGAATATCGGCGCGTTCATCGCGTGGGGACTCATTACCGCTATGTTCATCCCTGGCGGCTGGTTCCCTAATGAGCATCTGGCGATCATGGTTTCGCCCATGCTCAAGTATCTGCTTCCCACATTGATTGCCTTCACGGCGGGAAAGAATATCAGCGGGTATCGAGGCGGGGTCGCCGGAGCGGTGGCTGCTATGGGCGTGATTATCGGGACGGATACTCCGATGTTCCTCGGAGCCATGATTATGGGCCCCCTGGCAGGTTGGTGCATCAAGAAATTCGACAGTATGGTCAAAGGGAAGGTCGGGGCCGGATTTGAGATGCTCGTCGATAATTTCTCCCTGGGCATCATTGCGCTGCTGCTGGCCATCGCTGGATATCTTCTCATTGGTGGAATCGTAGAAGGACTGTCAGATGCCCTTGGCGCGGGGGTGAACTGGATGCTGAAACATAAGTTGAATCCGCTCCTCTCCCTGATTGTCGATCCCGCGAAAGTGGTCTTCCTGAACAACGCCGTGAATCATGGCATCATGACCCCCTTGGGCATCCAACAAGCCGCCGAGATGGGGCACTCCATGCTTTTCCTGGTAGATCCCAACCCGGGTCCCGGCCTGGGAATCCTGTTGGCCTGCTGGGTGTTCGGCAAGGGCATGACCAAGCAATCGGCCCCGGGCGCGGCTGTCATCCAGCTTTTCGGAGGGATTCACGAGATTTATTTCCCCTATGTCCTGGCTCGTCCGATGTTGCTTCTGCCGATTATTATCGGCAACGTCTGCGCGCTCTCTTTCTTCACGTTGACAGACTTCGGGCTTGTCGCCCCGGCCTCTCCGGGAAGCCTGATTTCCATCATCCTGATGTCCCCGAGGGGAAGGACCTTGATCGGAATATTGGGCGTGTTCATCGCGACTGCGATCTCGTTCCTGCTATCCATCCCGATCATCAAGTCGCGTCCGGATTTCCAGGGAGAAAGTGAGCAGACACCTTCGACCGGGGAGAGCGTCCCGGTTAATCCGCTTCCCGGGTCCATCCGCAAGATTGTCTTTGCCTGTGACGCCGGGATGGGGTCCAGCGCCTTGGGTGCCACCCGCTTCAAGGCCCGCTTGATGAAGAACGGACTGGACACTATAACATGCGTGAATAGTGCGGTTGACACAATCCCGGGTGACGCCGACCTTGTCGTGTGCCAGAGTACGCTGGCCGACCGGGTCCAGGGGCACGAGATTGTGCGGATCACGAATTTCATCTCCGATCCGGCTCTCGATGCGCTTTTGGATCGGTTGAAGAAAGGGCCGGAAGTCCTGCAAATCAAGAACATCCTTACCGGGCTCTCCTCTGAATCGAAGGAGGAGGCTATCCTCCGGGCCGGACATCTGCTGGAGACGGCTGGGTATGTCGATCCCGGATACGCCGAGTCGATGCTGGAAAGGGAGAAGATCGTAACCACATATATAGGAATGGGACTCGCCATTCCTCATGGCACCGCTGAGACCAAAGCATTGGTCCGGAACTCCGGAATTGTCGTGCTACAATATCCTGACGGTGTAGATTTCGGCGAGGAGAAAGCCCGCCTTGTCATTGGGATTGCCGGAGTAGGAGACGCTCATCTTGATATCCTGGCGAAGATCAGTTCTTCCCTGGATGATGAGGAGGTCCTTGAAAGGCTATCGGTCACGAGCGATCCTGAGGAAATTTTTAAGGTTTTGGTTTAAGAGAATGGAACAGAATAAACAAAGCAACGTGGAGAAACTAGCGGGATTCGTCCTCTGGGCGAGTTTCTTGGCCGTTGTAGGCTTGCTGTGCTGGTACTTCCGCAATGTGCTTATTTACATTGTCTTAGCCATTGTGGTTTCGCTGCTCAGCCGTCCGTTGGCCCGTTTCCTGGGGAAAGTCCGTATCAAGAATCGGTACGTTCCGGACTGGCTCTCATCCCTCCTGTCCATCCTTTGTGTCTTGGGTGGTTTCATCCTGATCGTCACGCAGGTGATCCCGGTGGTAACCGGCATCATCAAGGAGGCTTCGTTCTTCAGCAATCTCAGGTTGTTTGACGGAACCATCGCCGATACGGTCAATGGATGGGCCATCAGCATCTTCCCTTCTCTTGGGAAGGATTTCGATGCCATCAGCGTCTTGGTGGATTATTTAAAGGGCACTTTTTCCGATATCTCCATTACCGGCATCCTGGGATCTATGGCCTCTGCTATGGTGAACCTGGTCATCGGACTCTTCTCGGTGGTTTTCATATCTTTCTTCCTTGTCAAGGACCCGAAATTGGTCGCCAAAGTTGCCGCCGCCCTGGTTCCGGACAGGATTGAGGACTCGGTGATGGAAGCCATCGGCGATATTGAACACCTGCTTTCCCGATATTTCGTGGGACTGACCCTGGAGATGATTGCCGTTGCTTTTTTCAATTTTCTGGGCTTGTGGCTGATTGCCCGCATCGGTCCTACTTATGCCTTGGGTATCGCCTTTATCGCCGGCATCCTCAACATCCTCCCGTATGTGGGGCCCCTCATTGGGGAAGTCCTGGGCGTAGCCCTCTGTCTGGTGCTCAAATATGGGGCCGGCATCGGCTTGGACGTCAATTTCATGGTGTTTGCCGTGATTGTATTTGCCATCATGCTGTCGGTGCAGTTTATCGATAACTTTGTCCTGCAACCCATCATTTATTCGACCAGTATCCAATCCACTCCGCTGGAAATCTTTATCGTCCTGCTCGTTTCGGGACACGTCGGAGGGATTCTGGGTATGTTGGCCGCCATCCCGATTTATACGGTTATCCGGGTAGTGGCCGGCCGCTTTTTCTATAACCACAAAGCGGTCCGACGCCTGATGCCGGACCTGGAGAAAGATGTTCACGAAATGAATGAATCAATATCTTAAAGATAATCGCGTATGAAAACAAGTTCTGTATTTGCATTGCTTACCGGCATGGCCGCCGGTGCCGTTTTGGGTCTTCTCTTCGCTCCTGAAACAGGTGAGGAAAGCCGGAAGAAAGTTAAGAAGGCGGCAAAAACCTGCCTGGACAAAGTTCAGGAGCAGTTAGATGATTTCGTCTCCGCCGTGAGGGGTGGGGAAGTTGTAGAAGAAGATGAGTAGGCTTGCCCATTCAACCGATTCCTTGGGTCAGGAGACCAAAGGTTATATCGATTCGCAGCTGGATCTTGTCAAGCTGCGTTCGATTAAGGGCCTGTCCCAGGGAACGTCGGCGATTATAGGGCTGCTGTTCATTTTCATCATTGCCGGTGCCCTGATGACTGTCCTGCTGCTGGCCCTCGTCCTGTGGCTGGGGGAGATCCTGGACAGTTATGCCCTGGCCTCGCTGTTGGTGGCCGGTGTGCTGCTGGTGATCCTGGTCTTGCTGTTCCTGCTGCGGGGTCGTTTGTTCCGGAATAGCTTCGTTTCCATGTACGCCGATGTCTTCTTCCCGGAAGCAGCCTGGCCGGTCGGCCTGGACAGCATGGATAGCCTGGACAAGGCCATCGACCGTACCGAATCCCGTATCCGGAAAGAAAAGGCAGGGATCTCCAATCTCTTGTTCAACGGATTCCGTTGGACATCCTGGATCATCCCTGTCCTTCGCTTCCTCTTCAAAAAGCTGAGGAAATAATTAGATACTGAAGCTGTTAAAGCCTCCGTCCACAACTGCGATGGTGCCGGTGACGCCTTTGGAAGCGTCGCTGGCCAGGTAGTGTAATGCCCCCACCAGTTCGTCCGGCTCCAGGAACCGTCCAAACGGCGTATGGCCGATGATCTTGTGGGAACGGTCGGTCAGCGAACCGTCCGGGTTGGTGAGCAGACTGCGGTTCTGGTTGGTGAGCAGGAAGCCCGGGGCGATGGCATTCACGCGCAGGCCGGCGCCGAATTTGGTGGCAAGCTCACCGGCCAGCCATTGCGTCCAGCTGGCAAGGGCCGATTTGGCCATGCCGTACCCGGCAACGCGGGTCAGCGGCCGGAAAGAAGACATGGAGCAGAAGTTCACGATGGAGCCTTTCTTGTTGGCTACCATGACTTTTGCGAAGACCTTGGTGGGGATGATGGCGCCGATGATATTCAGTTCAAATACCTTGCGGGTGGCATCCAGGTCCATATCGAAGATGGTTTGGTCGGGTGCGACGTTGGCCGGTCCCATGTTCCCGCCGGCTCCGTTCAGCAGAATGTCCACGGAACCGTAGGCTGCGACGATGACCTTGCAGTTCTGCTCCACGGTAGCCTCGTCCAGTACATTGGTCGGGAGGAACATGGCCTCGCCTCCGTCAGCCTTGATTTCCGCAACGATTCTTTCTCCTGTCTCACGGGCGCGTTCCAGGTCCAGCAGGACCACCTTGCTGCCCTGGGAGGCAAAATATTTTACGATGGTGGCGCCGAGCACACCGCAGGCGCCGGTCATAACGGTGACCTTGCCGTTAATGTCAAAGAGATTCTGTGCCATATGGTTAACTTGTTTGGTGCAAAATAATCATACAAATATAACAATATTATCTTAAAAGACCTTCAGCGCTGCGAGGGCGTGGTGATAATCCCGCTCGGCATCCAGGGTTTGCTGCAGGGCATCGTAGTAGAGGTCATTCTCCACCAGGAAATCAATCATGGAAATCTCTCCCCGGGTGAGGGCGGAGAGCAGGTAGTCGCGATAATCGGTATCGGCCAGCGAAGCCCGCATTTGGACGGCGTTCGTTTTCAATGCGGATGCCTGCCGGTACAGGTCTTTGAGCCGCAGGTAAAACGCCTGTTCGGCAGCGTGCTGGCGGGATGTGGCTGCGGCCACTCCTGCACGGGCCCGTTTGATCCGGTTGGAACTGCTCCAAAGCGGAATGCTCACGCCGACCGTAACGCCGCGGAATTTTTCCTCCGTCCGGATCTCGCTCATGTATCCGACCGACAGCTCGGGTGCGGCGGACATCCGGTCGATGGCAAGCTGTTTCTGCCCGAGTGTGACTTCCTTGCGGACATAGGCCAGCATGGGGTTCTTGTCGGATGCTTCGGAGAACCATGTTTCAAAGTCGGCGGGAAGGTTGTCGGAGAGGTCGTAGGTGGTGGCATCGAACCGGAAATCGTTTCCGCCGTTCAGGGTACGAAGACGTGACAGAACCGATTCCCGCTCGTTTGCGGAGCGATTTACCTGTCCCTGGACCGCGGCCAGGTGCAGTTTTGCCTTGTTCAGGTCCAAGATGGTCGCTCCGCCGGCCACCATCCGTTTTTCGTAGGCTTCCACCAGGGAAGTGGAGCGGGCCAGATGGTCGTCCAGCTCCTCCATCAGGGTATTGAAATAAACCAGTTCGATGCACAAGTCCCGGGCTTCCTGCAGGATTTCCAGCCGGCGCGCCTCGTACTTCAGGGCGGCCAGTTCATCCAGGCAAACGCCTTTCTCAGACTTGAGGCCGCTCAAGGTGGCCAGATCAACGGTCTGGGAAATGCGTACGTCGCGCCGCCCACCGATATCATCGGCCCCCCAGAGATAATTGAATTCGATTTCCGGGTTGGCGAGCAAGGCTTCCGAACGGTTGGCCAGCCGGTCCTCATCCCATCCGGCGGCAGCTGCTTTCAGGTCGGGATTGTTCCGCTCGATTTCTTTCAGCGCCGTATCCAGGGATGACTGGGCGTGGCCGGCAACTGAGAGGAAAAGGGTGCAAAGGAGTAGGCAACTATTTTTCATAATCGATCAATGCTTATGACAAAACAAATACATGACGGGAATCACAAAGCCGTTCAGCAGGGTAGAGGAGAGCAGGCCACCCAGGATAACTTTGGCCATGGGGGACTGGATTTCGTTCCCCGGCAGGTCGCCGCCCAGGGCCAGGGGAAGGAGGGCCAGGGCCGATGTGACCGCCGTCATCAAAATCGGATTCAGGCGGTCCAGCGAACCGCGGGTAACCGTTTCGATGGGGGACAGTCCCTCCGCTGCGAGCGCATTGTACCGATCGATCAGCAGCATCCCGTTGCGGGTGGCAATGCCGAAGAGGGAAATGAAGCCGATGATGGCCGGGATGCTCAGCACCCCGCCGGTCAGGAAGACCATCATGACCCCGCCGATCAGCGCAAGGGGCAGGTTCAGTAGCACGATGAGGGACTGGGAAGCGTTTTTGAATTCTCCGTACAGCAGCATGAAGATGAGGAAAATGCTGAAGATGCTGACCAGCGCAATGGTCCGGGAGGCGCGCTCCTCGCTCTCGAACTGGCCGCCGAATTCAATCCGGTAGTCTTCCGGCAGGCTGACTTGCTCCGCGATGCGTTCTTTGATGGCGGCGACGGCATTGGCAAGTTCACCGCCGGTTGCGTTGCACGAGACCACGAGCTTGCGGTTCAGGTTTTCCCGGTTGATGGTGTTGGGACCCGCTGAGGAAACGATGTCGGCTACGTATGCGAGGGGGACCTTGGCCCCGCCCGGGGTGTCCACCATCAGGTCACCCAGAACTTCCATTGTCGCTTTCGCGTTCTCCTTTACCTTGAGCGTCAGGTCGAAAGAGCGATTGCCTTCATAAACGGTAGAAACCGGTTCGCCCGCGAGGCTTACCTTGATGCATTCCGCGAATTCCGGGAGGGAAATGCCGAATCGCGCCAGCAGCTCGCGTTTGGGAACGATGTTCAGTTCCGGTCGCTCCACCTGCTGTTCTACGTTGATATCGGCAATGCCCTCTACGTCTGCGATGGCGGATTTGATCTGCCGGCCGATGGTATACATCTTGTTCAGATCGGTCCCGAATACCTTGATGGCGATGTTGGACTGGGTCCCCGAAAGCATGGCATCGATGCGGTGTGAGATGGGACCGCCGATTTCCAGATTTACGCCCGGCAGCACCGCCAGCTTTTCGCGGATTTCTGCAACGAGCTGGCGTTTGCTCCTGTTTTTCAGCACGAAAGGACATTCGAATTCCGAGCAGTTAACCCCGAAGGCGTGTTCGTCCAGCTCGGCACGTCCGGTCTTCCGGCCGACGGTCCGGATTTCGGGGATGCTCATCAGAATCTGTTCCGCCTGGAGGCCAAGCCGGTTGGATTCCTCGAGAGAAATGCCTGGCACCGAACTCATGGCAATGGTGAAGGAACCTTCGTTAAAGGCCGGCAGGAAACTGCGGCCCAGCGAGAGGAACATCATGACCGCCGCGATCAGCAGGATTCCCACGGCTGCCAGAACGCTTTTCCGGTGACCGATGGCCCAGGAGAGGGCGCGGGAATATATTTTCTGCAGCCATCGGACCAGGGGCGATTCGCGCGTTTCCTTTGTTTCACCGCCCAGGAGGGTGGAACCCAGAACCGGGGTTACCGTCAAGGCTACGAGGGTAGAGGTGAGCAGCGAAATGATGAAGGAAATGCCCAGCGGCTTCAGCATCCGTCCTTCCATGCCGGACAGGAAAAACAGCGGCAGGAAACAGGCGATGATGATCAGGGTCGAGTTCAGCATGGGCATCCGGACCTCCCGGGAGGCCTCGTAAACGACCTTCAGGACATCCCGGTCTCCGCGTTCGCGCGCCTGCCGCAGCCGTTTGAAAACATTTTCCACATCCACGATGGAATCATCTACCAGCGAGCCGATGGCGATGGCAATGCCTCCCAGGCTCATGGTATTGATGGTGAGGCCCATCCAGCGGGTTACCAGCAGGGTGATCAGGATGGAGAGCGGGATGGAAACCAGTGAGATGAGGGTGGTGCGCCAGTTCATCAGGAAGATAAAGAGCACCAGGACCACGAACAGACCGCCTTCCAGCAGGGATTTTTTGACGTTCCCGATAGAAGCTTCGATGAAACGCGACTGGCGGAAGATCTCCGTGTTGATGTGGACGTCGGCCGGTAGGGAGGAACCGATTTCTGCCAGTTCCCGGTCCAGTTTGCGCGTGAGCTCCAGGGAATTGGTATTGGGCTGTTTGGTTACGGTCAGGAGAACGGCAGGTTTGCCGTCGTTCGAGGCTACTCCCAGAATGGGGGCCTTGGCTCCGATTTTGACGTCGGCAATGGCTTCCAGCGTAACCGGCAGACCCCTGGCTGTCGTCTTGACCACGGCCTTTTGCAGCGCGCAGATGTCCCCGGTAGCCAGGACCCCCCGTACAATATACTCGTTTCCATACTGGTAAAGGGTCCCGCCGGGGGCATTCCGGTTCATGTCCTTAACGGCATAGATAACCTCGTCCAGCGATACGCCGTAATGCCGCATGCGGCCGGGATCCAGCAGGATCTGGTATTCTTTGATATCGCCTCCGATAACCGATACCTGGGCTACGCCGCCGGTAGAAAGCAGGCGCGGACGAAGGGTCCAGTCGGCCAGCGTCCGCAGGTCCTGCATGGAAGTGGTGTCTGCGGTGAGGCCGATAATCATCAACTCTCCCAAAATGGACGCCTGCGGACCCAGGGTGGGATTTCCCACGTTGGAGGGAAGCGATTCTCCCACCATCGCGATTTTCTCGCTCACAATCTGCCGCGCGCGATAAATATCGGTCCCCCAGTCGAATTCGATGTTGACGATGGAAAAGCCGGTGGACGATGAGGAACGGACGCGGCGTACGTGGGTGGCACCGTTGACGGCTGTTTCGATGGGGAAGGTGACCAGCCGTTCCACTTCTTCCGGTGCCATGCCTTCCGCCTCGGTCATCACCACTACGGTGGGGGCGTTGAGATCCGGGAAAACGTCCACTTCGGCATGAAGCGCAGCATAAATGCCCGCTACCATGCAGAGGGCGGCCATTACGAGGATGGCGGCCCGGTTGTTCAATGAAAACTTGATCATGGCTTAATGGGAATGGGTATGACCTGCGGGGACGGCAGAAACGCCTGCCAGTTTAACGTGGACGGCTCCGCTCACGACCACCTTTTCGCCTTCGCACAGGCCGTCCAGTACCGGGACCCGGAGGCCGTCCGACTGGCCGATCCGCACCTCCCGCTTTTCGAAGCAATCGTCGTCATCTTCTTCCCGGACAAAGACATAGCGGACGCCCTGGTCTTCCACGACGGCCTCGATCGGGACCGTGATAGCGGGGGAGGATGTGGCGGTTTTCAGAAATACCTCTACGAATGAGCCGCTGATGAAGGTTCCTTTGTTGTCAAATTCGAAAATGACCGGGATGAAGCAATCCCCGTCCGAAGCGCGGCCGTAACTGACGAGCCGGCCGTTCAATTCGCTCAAACGGTAGGTCCTGCCTCCATAGGAAGGGGTGAACTCCGCATTGCGCACCTGGGCGAGCAGGGGATAATACTTCTCCGGGACGTCGGCCCGCAGGCGCAGGCGGCGGTTGCCGGCCACCGTGGCCAGGGGCGTGCCGGTCTGGACATAGTCTCCGCTTTTGACCAGCAGGTTTTTGATGTAGCCGGAGAGGGGACTGGAAACGACCAGACCGTCTTCTTCGGCGCCACCGGAAACAAGGGCCTCATAGGCGGCACGCGCATGTTCATAAGCCAGCCTGCTCTGGTCCAGATGGCTCTCGCTCACAATGTTTTCCTGGCTCAGCTGCCGGTCTCGCTCATATTCTTTCCGGGCTGTTTCCAGGGTGATGGCCGCCTTTGCCAGGACATCGCCCGAACCGATTTCTTTCGTGGAAATGATGGCGATACGGCTCCCTTTCCCGACGGCGGAACCTTCGTTCAAGTGACCGAGACGGACAATCCCGTCGGCCTTGGCGACGATGGTCATTTCATCGCCGGCGGATGATTCGATCTGGCCGCTGGTGCGGATGACCTGGCTGAATGCTTCGCGGCAAACCGGCTCCACGAGGATGCCGAGTTTCTCCTGTCGTTCCGGAGAGATCTCAATCCCTCCGTCTTCGTGATGATGCGCTTCCGACGCTTCTTCGTGGTCGTGAACATGTTTGACACCATGGTGGTGACAAGCGGAAACAAGGGCACATAGTGCCAGTAAAATAGCTGTTTTTTTCATGTTGAATCAATATAACTGTTTATCTCTCAAATACATCAAGTATTAAAGAGATACATCAGCAATTGATTCGCCAGGTTAGGAGGGGAGGAGCATGAAGGATGGATTCATCCAGGGGATAAGACCGGGGAATAATGCTTCCTGCGAATACCGGTCCGGGGACACGCAGGAGAACGGAAGGAAGGGGTGTGACGTCCGGAAGAGACTGGTCGGAAGGGCAGAATTTCTCCTGCGAGACGCATTTGCACTCATCTTCTTCCTGATGGGCGTCTGAATGGGAAGTATGTTCATCGTCGCAGCACCCGTCCAGCACACAAATCTGGTGTACCAGGCAAATCATGGTCTGATGGTGATGGTGCGGTACGAACATCGCGAACAGGACCATCATCATGGCCAGCAGATTGGGGACTATGGCGAACTTCCTGATCATCCCTGCAAAGGTAGGGAAAAACTTCCAATAAGCAATGTTTGATGTCGGATTAAAAATAAAAATATGTATATTTGCAAACTATGAATCGTATCTTACAAATGTTGTTTCTGGGGGCCTGTCTGGCCCTCGCTTCCTGCGCGCGACAGGAGTCCCGAACGTTGACGTTTTCCAGCGAGGACGACCTGGCCGGCCTTCGCGTGGCAACCGTCGCCGGATGCTGCTATGATCTGAGCCTGTCCAAGCGGAACGATATCGAGCTGTTGCTGTACTCCTTTGACGCCGACGTCCTGCAGGCCCTCCTGAATGGAAAGGCGGACGTGATGGTTCATGACGAGACCATCCTGAACAGCGAACTCCGGGCGGAGCATGGCATCAAGATCGCTTTCAAGGGGAAGGAACGTTTCCCCACTGCACTCGTGTTCCGGAAGGACGAAGCGGCCATTATCGATACCCTGAATGCCATCCAGGAGCGCATGATCCAGGATGGAAGGATGGACAGCCTCAAGCATTACTGGCTGGACGAGGTTTACCTTCAGAAGAAGGATTATACCCATATTCCGGAAGAAGCGTTCGGAGAACCGCTCCGGGTGGCCTGCGTCACCAACATGGCTCCGTTGTCGTTCATGGTGGGTGCCGAATGGTATGGGATTGAGGTGGACTTGGCCCGGGAACTGGCCAGGGCGCTCCATCGGAAGATTGAATTCAAATTGTATGATTCGGCATCGGGCATGATGTCCCTCAAGACGGGGATGGCCGATGTGATGCTGGGCGGTATCTTCATCACCCCGGAACGGCAGGAGGAATACCTCTTTGCGAATCCGTACCATGCTTATGGATCTGCCTATTATGTCATTGACCACGATGGACAAGCGGCGAAGGGATCGTTCTGGAAGAGCTTGAAAAAAAGCCTGGAGAGCAACCTCCTCAAGGAAGACCGCTGGAAGTATATTACGAATGGTCTTTGGGAAACCATCAAAATCACCCTGCTGTCCATCCTGCTGGGCGGCATTTTGGGCGTGGGCCTTTGCGCGATGACCCGGAGCCGCCGGAAGTGGCTGCGCGTCACGGCCTGGTTCTATAACTGGCTCATGGCCGGTATCCCCATGCTGGTTCTCCTGCTGATCCTCTTTTACGTGGTATTTGCCAAGAGCGGGCTGGATCCCACCCTCGTGGCCGTGATCGCCTTCTCCCTGAACTTTGCCTCCGGAGCGAGCGATGTGTACGGGACCTCCCTGGACGCCATCCCGCGCGGACAGACCGAAGGCGGCCTGGCCCTGGGCTTTACCCGTCTGAAGACCTTCTGCTATATTGTCCTTCCGCAGGCGTTGAAGCGGGGTATCCCGCTCTTCCAGAGCCAGTGCGTGTCGTTGCTGAAGGGAACCTCCATTGTCGGTTACATCGCCATTCAGGACCTTACGCGTGCGGGCGATATGATCCGAAGCCGTACCTTCGATGCCTTTGTGCCCCTCCTGATGGTAACGGTCATTTATTTTGTCCTGGCCTGGCTGCTGGGTACGCTTGTGAAACTCGCCACCCCTAAAACGCGCGTCTTATGATTACGGTAAACCATCTGAGCAAAAAATACATCAATCCGGATGGAAGTGTCCTGACGGTCCTCAAAGATATCAATTGTACCATCGAGAAAGGGGAAGTGATCAGCATCATCGGTCCTTCCGGTACCGGAAAAAGCACCCTGCTGCGTGCGCTCAACCTGCTGGACCCGCCCACCGGCGGCGAAATCCTGTTCCAGGGGGAGAATATCCTGGCGAAAGGTTATCCCGTCCACAAGCTTCGCCAGAAGATGGGAATGGTGTTCCAGAGTTTTAACCTTTTCGACCACATGACGGTGCTGGAGAACGTGATGTTCTCTCCGGTCAAGATCCTGGGAAAAAGCAAGGAAGAGGCGCGGGAGGCGGCGATGACGCTGCTGCGCAAGGTGGGCGTAGCCGATAAGGCGGACGTGTACCCGTCCAGCCTTTCCGGCGGGCAGAAGCAACGCGTCGCCATCGCCCGTTGCCTGGCCATGAATCCGGAAGTGATTTTGTTCGATGAACCGACATCGGCCCTGGACCCCACCATGGTAGGAGAGGTGCTGAGTGTGATGCGGCAGTTGGCGAAGGAGGGGATGACGATGCTCATCGTGACGCACGAGATGAAATTCGCCCGCGACGTAAGCACCCGGGTTTTCTTCATGTACGACGGTTATATCCACGAGGATGGTACGCCGGAGCAGATTTTCTGCCATCCGAAGCACAGCGCTACCAAAGCGTTCTCACAACGGATCCGGATGGAAGTGTTTGAGGTTGATCAGGATGACTTCGATTTCCTGGGAATGGATACCCGTATCAATCAGTTCTGTATCAAGTACAATATTGCCGATAAGAAGGACAAGACCCAGCAGTTGTGTCAAGCACTCATGCCCGTATTTTTGGAGACGGGGCATCCGCTGACCATTCGTCTTACCTATAGTGAATTATCGGGAGAGACCTCCCTGGATTTCATGATGGAGGGCGCACAAACTTCTCCGCTGCAGGATAATGCGGCGGGCTTTGAAAAGGCGAAGTCTCTGTGTGAGAAAGTAGTAGAGGAGCCTACTGCCCGGGGGTACCGGGTGAGGCTCCTGCTATAAGGGATTAATTGTTGATATAGGCCAGGATTAATTTAACCAGCTGCTCTTCGGTATGACCTTCTGCGTTGACGGTCAGATCGTAGTTGCGGGCATCGTAACGGCTGGTGCCGGTGTAACGCTTGATATAGTTCTCACGCGCCTGATCAATATCTTTAACCAGAACCTGGGCCGATTCTTCCGGCAGTCCCTGTTTCCGCATGACACGAGCCACCCGATAGGCATTGGATGCGGTGATAAATACGTTCAAGTGATTGGGATGATTCCGGAACACATGGAAGCCTGATCGGCCGGCAATGATGCAGGAGCCTTCGTTGGCAATCTCCTGGAGGATTTCCGTCTCTGCCTTGTAAATATCGTCGCTGGTAACATCTAACAGAAATTCCTGCGTAAACTTCGGGTCCACACCCAGGGCCTTGGCAGAGGGGACCGGTTTGAGGAAGTTGATAATGTCCGTCAGCCAGTTCTTCTTTTCCCCTTTGAGTTTCTCAATGGCGCTCATGGAGAGGTTGAACTTCTTTTCCAAAGACCGGATGAGGTCTTTGTCGCAAAAACGCGTGTCCAGTTTTTCGGCCAGCATCTGGCCCACGGTATGTCCGCCGGAGCCAATCTCACGGCTGATGGTAATGACAAAGGGTTCTTTGAGGTTCATAATGTCCAAAATGGTTATCGGCACGAATTTACGAAAAAGCAGGGAAAATAACAAAAGAAGTCACCGATTTTCGGTGACTTCTCTACCATCCGCAAGTTTCAGCCGGAAACTGATGTCATAAAACCGTTCGACTGCGGCGTTGCCGGCAAAACAGCCTTGTCTCTCCGTTACTCCGGGAAAGGATACCCGCCCGAAGCGGCGGTCCAGCTGCCGAGCTGCCATTCGGTGCAGGAGACAACGAAACTGTTCAACGCGGTCTTTACGGTTGTCCCGTCCTTGAACACCGATTCGGGATGCCCTGCATTGGAGGACTCGATGACAGCGTCCGTTCCTGCGGTTCCGACAGACAGTTCCCCGTCCGCGACATAGTGGTTAGAGCCCACGCGGACTCCGGCCCTGTCCGGAAGGGAGCCGAACAGGGTCCCGGCCTGGGGCGTTTCCGGCTGGACGGGAGAGCCCGCCAGCGTAATCCGGCCAGGGGTCAGCGTGCTGGTGCAGTTGAGGATTTCCAATACGCCGGTTGTACTGAGCGAACCATATCCGACAATACCGCCGACCGACGGATGGGCCATCTGGAGATCGAGTTGGATGGCATTCAGATAAGCATAGCAGTTCACGATCCAGGCCTTGCTGCCGGCATCGGACAGGCGGGCCCAGCCGATGATACCCCCGTCCATGCAATCCCCTTTGGCCGGATCGCCGTTCGTGTCACAGGAACGGCCGTGGATGGTGGTTTCGGTTACACCGCTGTTCAGGATATAAAGGCAGCCGTTTTGATCAGGATAGGCATAACCGACCAGGCCGGCCAGGCTGTAGGCACCGGTAATAAGGGTTTCGCCCCGTACCGCGCAACGGTCAATGATGTTGTCGCTGCCGCTCTTGGAAATAGCGCGTCCGATCAGGCCTCCTACGCCGTCGGCTGTGCCGCTCACCTTCACCTTGCCTTCGACGACGCAGCCGTTCAGGGTGCCGGCGTCAAGCCAGCCCACCATGCCGCCCACGTTCGCTTTACCGGAAATTTCCGCGGCCCCGTCAACGGTACAGTTCCTGAGCAGGGAGGCATCGGCTTTCTTCATATAGCCGATGATACCGCCCATGCCGCTCTTTGTCCCGGTGACAACCGTCCCGCCGGTGACACGGCAGCCGCTGACCGTCGATTTTTCCAGCAGGCCCGCGATGCCGCCGCCGTAATTGCTTCCGCATCGGATCGTACTGCCGGATACGGTGCACTGTTGGATGCTGCAGGATGCCACGACCCAGCCGCCGATGGCCCCGACATCCTCGGAGGAAGAACTGACAGTGCTTTCGGAGACGGTGCAGTTCGTGATTTCACCGCCTTCCATCTTGCCCACAATGCCGCCCACCTCGTTGGCGCCGCTCACCTCGGTTCCTGCTCCCAAGCTGCAGTCCCTGATGAAGGCACCGTCATGCGCATAGCCCACAAGTCCGCCGGGATAGTTATTGGTATTGCTGATTTTGACGGCGGAAGCCGAGCAGCCGGTCAGGGAACCG
The DNA here is from genome assembly GCA_900317925.1 of uncultured Bacteroidales bacterium. Classification (GTDB taxonomy): domain Bacteria; phylum Bacteroidota; class Bacteroidia; order Bacteroidales; family UBA932; genus Cryptobacteroides. The sequence goes on from ONIQ01000029.1 coordinate 30,994, forward strand.
CCTGCCATTTCGGCCACGATACCGCCGGAGATATTTACCGTCGCGGCCAGCTCCCCGCCGGTGATATGGCAGCCGGAGATGGTGCAGTTGCGGGCAAAACCTGCCAGCCCGCCGGTCTTGCCGTACGCTTCGGTAACGGAGCGGTTGACAAGGGTCAGACCTGTGATGGTCGCGTTTTCGGCATAACCGAAGAGGCCGCTGGCGGGATTCTCCTCGTTGATGCCGCCGGTTGCAAGATTTGCGATGGACTTGCCGCCTCCGTCGTAGTGGCCCGTAAACGGGCGGGCAGCCGTTCCGAGGGGAGCCAGCTCCTTGCCCGTCATATCTATGTCTGCTGTCTGGACATAATACTTCCCGGCATAGTTCGGATAGTCTGTCTCGGAAGCCAGCACCCGGGCAAGATAAGCAAGGTTGTTGGCATTCTTGATCAGGAAAGGATCCGAGTCGATGCCGCTTCCTTCAAAAGCGGTGCCTCCGGAGACGGATTGCAGCGCCGTCTCTGGCATCCGCACCACCTTGCCGCGGGATATGCGGTTGTCCTTATCGCTGATCACACTGCCGACAAGGCTTCCGTCCGGGCCATAGGCCTTGAGGGTCAATCCCCGGGAGAGACTGCCCTCCGGAAGGACAAAATAAAACACCGTTGCCGCGGGGCCGAGCGTCCGCGCCGTTTCCAGTTCAAGAAAGACGCGGTTACGGGCAGGATGTACATTGGCCATGACGGCCCCGGCAATGGCTTTTGCCTGGTCATCGGGCGTTATCGAAAGGGTTCCCCAAAGCGCCTGGTTTGCGTCTTCGTCGGTGAGTTCGAAGGAAGAAACTTCCTCTCCGTTGCCTCTGATGGCAAATTTCACGGCACCTACGGCGAATTCCATTGACAGGGCTGTCCCGCCGTCGGTCAGGAAACCGGCCGCCACGAGCGAAGCCGCCGGGCAGTCGCCGTCGCGGAGCGTCCGTATTTGGGGAACGTCTATTTTGACAAGGTCATTGTTGGAGCCGTCCAGAACGCTTCCGAAAGGATATATGGCCGCCAGGCGGCCGTCCTTGCGGGTGCGCCCGGTAAAGGAGGCCGTGTGGCCGTCCGGGCTGATATTTTCGGCGCGGAAACATTCTCCCCGCTCCCACATGGGCTGCGTATCGCTGCGGACCCAGAGGCAGTCGCCGTTCTCCCAGCCTGTCAAGGTAGTCAGCCCGGTCTCTCCGGTGAAGTGAACCCGGGTCGCGGCCGGTTCCGCAAAGCATGCTTCCAAGGTGACGATTTCATAGGCGGTCTCCTCTGCCGGATCCTGCTTTTCTTTGGTACAGGAAAGCGAAAGGGCGGCGGTGCCGATGAGCAGGGCCGCGATATATTTGTGTGTTTTCATTACCAATTACCGTTTACATTTTCAAAATCGCTGATGGAACCGGAGCCGTTCTCGTTATAGACGGCGGATTCTTCCAGCCAGGAACCGACCTCGTTGTAAATCTTCTCGGCGATAAACTTCATCGCTACCGCAGAATAATGGTCGCTGCAGTTCTGCCTCAGGTCTCCGGTCGTAATTTTCTTGGACCAGTCGAAGTCGTGTTTCGGCATGTTGGGCTGGAATCCCTTGTCCAGGTATTCGAAATTCCAGCCGAGGTCGTTGAAGCCGTTGACCTGGTAAAGATCGACGGCGCGGCAATGGCTGGCGTAGTGCCGGGCAATGTGGAGCATGGCTTCTTCCACATCCGGGGTGAGGGTATCGTGGATGAGCACGACAATCTTGACGTAAGGATACTGGAGCGTCATCATCTTCACCAGCTTGACATACGCTTCCACGAATGTCGCGTCAGGCAGGGCTCTGGCCTCGTCAAGGGTCTTGCAGGCATCCGCAACCGCATAGACGGCGTTCATCGCCGCATCGTCGGGACAGCGGGGCGTTCCGGACGGATATCGCTCCAGCTTTTGGTTACCCAGGATGTTGTAGCAGTTATGGGCCCAGTCGTTCGCACCCCCGTTGATGATGATAATGTCGGGGGAGCCCATGCCTCCGTTCTCGATGTAGCGGGCACAGAAATCCTGGCCGTACCAGTACTGGCCGGATTTGGAACTGTCCGTACAACGGGTCACAGCCGTTCCGGAGAAGGCGAGGTTGGTATCCCATACGGCGTTTTTGAGGTAATCGTACGTGAGCATGTACCAGTATGTCTGGGCCGCCGTGGTAACATCGCCGTCGGAAGTCGGGTAATGGCAGCGATAGCCGTTGGGGGCGCGGGATCCCTGGTATCCATGGGGTGCATATCCGTCGAAAGACGAAAGCGAGTCGCCGATAAGGCTGACGCGGAGCGGCCTCTTTTTCCCTTCCGCGGAACCCGTATCCATGCCTTCCAGCACCGGATAGCCGTTGGCCCCGGCTGTCCACCTCCTCAAAGTCAGGTCCCCTTTGTAACCGGTAACAAACTCGTTGAGGGCCTCCAAAAGGGTCCCGTCCGTCATCTGGGCGATGGCCAGTCCCCTGCATTCGACGGCAGTCCCCGCATTGGCCTTTCCGAAAGCGGGTAATCCGTTGATGTAATAGACGTGGTCAAAATGGGCGGTGTTCGGCAGACCGATGAGGGCCGCATAATTATAGTATTGGGAAGGAATGTCCTGCTTGCCGTTGATGACGACGCGCCCGGGGGCCAGGGTGTTGTAGCAGCCCTGGATGTTGACGCTGGCATTCGCCCCGCCCTGCTCGCCGATCAAGCCTCCCATATCCACCTCGGCGGCATGGGGAAAATCGCAGCGGATGACGGAGGGATCACTGAAGCAGTTAACGATGTTGAGCGTGGCGGAAGTATTTCCCATGCGGGCCCAGCCCATGATTCCTCCGACCATGGTCCACTTCGAAGCGGCGTACCCGGCGTCGATGAGTTCTCCGCCCATATAGGCGCAGTTCCACAGGTTTACCTTTGTGTCGGAATGGGACGGATTGCATTCACCCACGATACCGCCGACGATGTAGGAAGCCGCGACATCGCAGAGAACCGTACAGTTTCCGATATTGACCGTCTGGGCCGTATCCTTATGATAAATGTAGGCAACGATGCCGCCGGCCTGGTGTTGTCCTGTCCGGACGAGGGCGTTCCTGCCCACGGTGCAGTTCAGGATGTCGCCGCTCTGGACCCAGGCCACGATTCCCGCTGCGCCCGGATACCAGCAAGCCACGTGGGCCTGGACCTCGCAGTTGGATATCACGCCGCCCTTGAGCATTTCTCCGGCAATGCCCCCGACATAATAGTTGTCGCCGACAACGGTCGATCCGGGCAGAACCCGGCAGTTGTCAATGGTGGATTCGGAAACCTGTCCGGCAATGCCGCCGAGCTGTTCCCCCCTGGCCGTCACGTCGCCCTTGAACGAGCAGTCCTTGATGGTGGCCCGGCTGGCATAACCCACCATGCCGCCGACGCAGGAGACAACCGTAACCCCCTGGAACGTGCCCGTTTCTTCATTTTGGATCTTGCCTTCAAAATGGCAGTTCTCCACGTTTCCGCCTTCCATGAAACCCACGACGCCTCCGGTAGCGCATTGGGCAAAGCGGACATGGGCTTTGACCGCGATATCGCTGAATGTGGCATTCACCGCATTGCCGGCAACCACGCCCTGCTCGCCCGTCTTTCCGGCATTGGTGTAGCCGTCTATCCTGAGTCGGCTGATTTCTGCTCCGTCAACGTAGCTGAAAAGTCCGGCCGCACCCCCTGCGGGTACGGGCGCGAGGTTGGAAAGGGTATAACCGCCGCCGTCATATTTGCCCTGGAAGGCTTTGGCCTTGACGGAACCGATGGCCTGCAGGTCCACCAGGTTCATGTCAATGTCGGCGATTTGTCTGTACGACTTGTTCAGGAAACCGGCGGATTCCGGACCGTTGCAAAGCTCCGCAAGGCGGACAAGGTCGCCGGAGGTCTCTATCAGGAAAGGCTCGGCATCGGTACCCTTTCCCTTGAAGGGGGCAAGGCCGTCTTCTACCGTGATGCCGGTCATGTCTATCGCAAACCGGGATATGATGCCGGCCTTGAATTCCTTGCCGGCGGGAATGGTGACTTCCCGGGTCAGGCTTCCGCCCTCGACGGCAACGGCGACCTTGAGGGTGGTGCCGGAAATATCCGCGGGACCGCAGGCAAAAAAGATGTTTTCGGTCCTGTCCGTATTGACGGTGATGATATTGCCTTTGCTTTTGGCCGCGGAGGAGGCCGTGGAAGGATGATACATCCAGCGGCCGGAAACGCCCAGGCTCTCGTCGAAGGTAAGCGTGACGGAGCGGATGGCCTTTCCTCCCGTGTCAAGGTTGCTGAGGGTAAGCAAACCGTAGGCGGCAAGGTGATTGAAAGTCAGGCTGACCGAAGACGGAACATCCGGCGTCACGGAGGAAACACCCATCGTAACGATGGCGGCCGGATCCACGGAGGTGGCCGTCGGAGTCTGGGAAGCGGGAATCGTGTACTGGATATAATCCTTGTCCGCGGCATCGTCACCGCAACTGGCGAACGCGCCGGCGGGCGAGAGAACAAAGAATTGATAGGGAGCCGTCGCCCCGGCAGGGACTTCGGCCAGGAAAGAAGCCGTTTTGCCTCCGTCTGCTATGGCAACGGCATATTTCTTCCCTTCCGTGACGGATTGTACGTTTTCTGACCCGGGCGTTTTGAGGGCCAGGACTTTTACCTCGTCCCCTTCCTGCCAGAATACAGGATACCCGGAGCCGTCGGCCGTACCGAAAACGGCTTTGGTCCCGGCGGACTGCAGGGTGACATGAAAGGATGCGCCGGTTCCGGCGGATATTTCCTGCATATCTTTGGCGCAGGAAGTCATTGCGGCGGCAGCGGCCACGGCAACCAGGGAGCGGAATAACTTTTTCATAACGTGCGTCGGTTTAAAAGTTTCCCCACTCTTCTTCGGCAACATCTTCGATGGTACCGTTTCCGCTTACGCAGAAAAACTCTTCCGGAGCAGCGCCCAGAAGCTCGCAAACCGGTATCCGATAAGACCGGGGTGCGGGATTCAGAGGTTTTTTTATCATATCGGCAATAATCTAATTGGTTAGTTTCCTGACAGGGGGCTGAAGCGGTGTGGCTACTTTCCCGGAATGTAAATATACGGAAAATTTTTTATATTTGGGAGTTTGACAGCAAATTTTTCGATTTTTTTTGTAGAAGGCCCTTCAGGGTCTTTTTTTCATCTGAATGGCGATTATTCGTCCTTCAGCGCCTCCGCCGGATTCATCCGGGCGGTCTTGAGATAGTGATACAGAACCACGGCCGAACACAACGCCCCCACAATCACCAGTGCCAGCAGGAACACCGACGG
>ONIQ01000040.1:0-20654 GCA_900317925.1 uncultured Bacteroidales bacterium
CCTTTTAGAATTGACGCTCTCGTTTCTTGTACTTTTTCGGTACTTGCTTGTACTTTCCTTCCAAACTTTTCAATGAACTTCTCAAAAAATCCCGCTCGTCGTCCGAACGGGAATGCAAAGGTACACCTTTTTTTCTAACCTCCAAAACTTTTTTCAAAAAAAAGACAAAAAAATTGGCCCCCAAACGAGGGCCAAAATCTTTACTTATTCTGATTCAATGCGATACGCGCTGTTAGCTCCCACGTGCGAATTTTATCCTTGTAGAAATTGTTCGCATTCACCTTATCCACATCCAGGGCCGCGTCGGAATTGCTGTCCCAGCGGCGGCAGTTATAAAGCACGTCGTAAATACGCCCAATCTGGTACTCGCGGCTTACGCGGAGCCCGACGGCATAATCCTCCCCATACTTCGTGGGCGGGAAGTTCAGTTCCCGCATCAGCGGCACATAAAAACCGCGCGGAGCGCCCAGGCCATTGATGCGAAGGGCATTGTTCCGCCCGTTCTCCGGCGTCCACTCGCGGTGGTCGATCACCCCCGGAGGAATGGTATTGAGGTCGATATCGGTCAGGCGATAGGTACCCACCACCATGGCGCAATTCTGGGCATAGAAGGCATCAACGAAACGCTGGACCACATTCTCATCGGCATAGACATCATCGGAATCCAGCTGCAGGGCGAAACGGCCGCATTTGGGATGATGCAGGGCGGAATTCCAGTTGCCGCCGATACCGTGCCAGGTAGTATCCTGGGCGATATAGATCAGCTTCGGATCCGATTGGAAGGACTTGATGATCTCCACGGTACCGTCGTCCGAATTGTCATCCACCACAATGACATTATATTTAAAGGAAGTCTTCTGGTTCAAAGCCGATGCGATGGCGTCGCCGATGGTGCGGACACGGTTCTTGCACGGAATCACCACGGAAGCCTCGTACTCGAACGCCTCGTCGGAGAATACGATGGGTTTGAAATGCGGAGCCAGGTAGCCGCCGATATCCTTCAGATGCTGGGTGCAGACCTGTTCCATCTCCACCTGGACACCACGGTTCTTCGGATTAACATAGTCGAAGAGCTTCTCGCCCGATGCACGGGTATCGGTCTCGGTATCGTAATACAGGAACTCGCTGATATGCACCAGCGGACCAATCTGGGAAGCCTTCAAACGAAGATCGTACATACCGGCAAACGTGTACGATACATCCATCCGCGCAGCCGCCGCTTTCAAGACGCAGGTCCGATACAGGAGGACGGAACCGAAATCAAAATCGTCCCGAAGCGCACCCGGCTGACAGTCGATCACGGGAGCCGGCGTACGGACACCGTCCGCAACGTTAAAGTGGTCGGCATACGTCATGGCCGCGTTCATATCCTCGGCCAGGGCAATCATCCGCTCCAAGGCATACTGTCCGAAACTCAGCGTCGTGAATTTGGTATAGATCAAAGAAAATTCCGTCTGGGAAACCGATGCCATCGCTTTCACAGCTTCCGTACCATTCAGGGAAGGGACGTCGAGGACCTTGCAGCCTTCTATCGTCACAGCTTCCACTTCCGGAGTCTTTAGCAGATAGATTTCTGCAACTTCTTTTTCTGCCAGGAGGCACGAAACGGTCGCCCCAACCTGGGCACGGTCCCGTAACGGAATAAAACATGAAATAGACTTCATAAATAATCTTTTAATTTTACAAATTTAATATTTATTTGTCAAAAATCATAATATTTATTCGTATATTTGTGTCATGCATCACAGCAAACTGGTAATCATCCCCACCTTCAATGAGAAGGAGAACATTGAAAAAATCGTCCGAAAGGTTTTCAGCCTTGCGGGCGGATACCATATTCTGATCATTGACGACGGCTCCCCCGACGGGACGGCCGGCATTGTCAAGGCCCTCCAGGAAGCGTTCCCGGAGCGGCTGTTCCTGCTGGAACGCAAGGGGAAACAGGGGTTGGGAACCGCCTACCTCACCGGATTCAAATGGGCGCTGGAGCACGGCTACGACTATGTTTTCGAGATGGATGCCGACTTTTCCCACAATCCCGACGACCTGGAACGCCTGTACGAGGCCTGTGCACAGGGCGGTGCCGACCTGGCCATCGGCTCGCGGTACTGCGACGGAGTGAGCGTGGTGAACTGGCCCATCGGCCGCATCCTCATGTCCTACTTCGCCTCGGTATATGTCCGGAAAATCCTGGGCATGAAGGTGTTCGACTGCACGGCCGGTTTCAAATGCTATAGCAGCAAGGTGCTGCGAGCCATCGACCTGGACGCCATCGAAATGAAAGGATACGGCTTCCAGATTGAAATGAAATATACTGCCTATCGGCTGGGCTTCAAGATTGCCGAGGTCCCTATCATCTTTATCAACCGCAAAGAGGGGGAATCCAAAATGAGCAGCGGTATCTTCGGAGAAGCCTTCTGGGGCGTCATCAAACTGCGGTTCCGCGACCTGCAACCCCGACAGGAATGATCCTCTTCACCCAGGCACAGATTGTAACGGGGGCGTCTTCCGAAAAAGGCGCCCTTGCCATAGATAACGGGCGCATCTGCGGAATCGGTTATGGAGAGAACGCCGTGGAAAAAGCCTGCGGCGGTCCCCTGCCGGAAGGAACGGAAGTCATTGACCTGCAAGGGAAAGTGCTGATGGCAGGCGGCATCGACGCCCACGTCCATTTCCGGGAACCCGGGATGATGCAAAAGGCCGATATGGCCTCCGAATCGCGCGCAGCCCTGCTGGGTGGCATCACCTCCTGCATCGATATGCCCAACACCCTTCCCCCGACCACCACGGCCGAAGCCTTGCAGGACAAACTGGCGCGGGCCGATGGACGGTTCTGGACCGATTACGGTTTCCATATCGGCGCCACAGCCGACAATGCCGCCAGTCTGGCCGGCATTCCCGGAGCAGCGGGCATCAAGGTATTCATGGGTTCTTCGACCGGGAATCTGCTGGTAGATCGCCCGGAAGTGCTGGAGACCCTCTTCGGCATCAACGGACGCGAAATCCTGGTGCACAGCGAGGACGAGAGAACCATCCGCGAGAACCTGGAAAAGGCGCTGGAACAATTCGGGGAGGATATTCCCATCCGTTTCCACAGCAGCATCCGATCCCGCCGCGCCTGCCTCGTTTCTACGATAGCCGCCCTGGAAATGGCCATCGCAAAAGGCACCCGGCTGCACCTGCTGCATGTTTCCACGAAGGAGGAAGCCGAGATGATCCGGGCCGCCAAGCTCCACAACCCGGGCATCACCGCCGAGACATCGGCCAACTACCTGTGGTTCTGCGAGGACGATTATGACCGGCTGGGCAGCCGGCTGAAATGCAACCCGGCCGTCAAGACCGCCGCCGACCGCGAAGCCTTGCGCGAAGCCGTTGCAAGCGGGGTTTTCGACACCATCGGCAGCGACCATGCTCCTCATCTGCCGGCCGAGAAGGCCCGTCCCTATCGAGCCTGCCCGTCCGGCATGCCCACCATCCAGGAATCCTTTTCCGCTATGCTTACCCTGGCAGCCCGGACCGACCTTCCGCTCACGCGGGTGGCCGCGCTCATGAGTGAAAACGCCGCCCGTATCTTCGGCCTGCAAAACAAAGGGAAACTGGCCCCCGGCTATGATGCCGACCTGGTGATCATCGACCCGAAAATGGAATGGACCGTGGGGAAACCGGCCTACAAATGCGCCTGGACCCCCTATGAAGGGATGACGTTCACCGGCCGGATCCTGCAGGTCTGGCTTCGCGGGGAAAAAGTCGTAGAAAACGGGGAAACCCTTAGCGCTTCGCCTTCCGGCCAGCCGCTCGTTTACAAGCCCATTGGCTGAATACCACCCCGAAAACAGCAATGAGAATACCGCCCCACTGCACCGGGGAGAGGATTTCCGTCCCGCCCAGATAACCGGCGACGGCTGTCACCACCGGAATCATGGACATAAAGATACTGGATTTGGCCACGCCCAGCATTTTGATGGAACTCACCCACAGGGTAAAGGCCAGGCTGGAGCACAGCAGGGCCAGGCAGAGAATCGGTTCCAGCACGGCCCATGAGAGATACAGGTCGTACTCGAAATTCTTCAGGCCCCGGGTCAGGAAGAGCGGCATCAGGTAGGCCGACCCGATCAGAAACTGATACATCACGATTACCTCGGCCCGGTAGTTGCCGGAAAGGGATTTGGTAAACGAGGCATGCCCCACCTCGGCCAACACCGCTACCAGCAACAGGATGATACCCAGAAAGAAATACTCACCGGTCTCGCTGGAAGAGAAGGTGACCATCCCCAGTCCCCCCAGACAAACCAGCACCCCCAGGATATTCAGCAGCGAAAGGTCCTCCCGGAAGATCAGGATACCTGCCACCATCGAAAAAATCGGCGTAGAAGCAATGATGAGGGCGCTGTAGGTGGGAGATTGTGTCAGTTGGATGCCATAGGTCTCGCACACGAAATAGATAAAGGGTTCACAGGCCGCCAGCGCCAGGAATTTAAAAGAGTCCTTCCGGTGGATATGGATGTTGTGTCCAACGACAATATTGTACAGCAACAGCAGCATTCCCGCCATCAGCACCCGTACATACACGAAATACTCGACGGGGATTCCCAACCGCAACAGGCGGTCGTTCCAGATGTACGACATTCCCCAGAGGACAATCGCCAGCAGGGAGACTGTATAAACCGCTATTTTTTTACTCTTAGAACGAACACTCATCTACTCAAAAACACTACCGGACAGGCGCCAGGGAAATCCGGAGGCGGTCCAAATCCACATTCGTTACCCGCACCTTGATGCGCTGATGCAGTTTCAGCGACAATCCCTGCATCTTCGAGGCATGGAGGAGGCCGTTTTCATGGATGCCGATATCCACAAACGCCCCGAAATTCGTGATATTCGTCACGATGCCGGGCAGTTCCATCCCCTCGTGCAGGTCCTCGATGGAATGGATGTCTTCCGCGAACGAAAACTCCTGGGCCGTTTCGCGCGGGTCCAGGCCGGGTTTCACCAATTCCTGCAGGATATCGCGGATGGTGGGCAGACCCACATCCTTCCCCACATAATCCTCGGCTTTGATCTTGCCACAGAGTTCGGCGTTGCCCACCAGCTGAGCCGTGGTAACACCCAGATCGGCCGCCATCTTATCGACGACGGCGTACCGCTCGGGATGGACGGCAGAATCATCCAACGGATTAGCAGCTCCGCGGATGCGCAGGAAGCCCGCACATTGTTCAAAGACCTTCGCACCCAGCCGCGGCACGTCCAGCAATTGCTTGCGGGAAGTAAAATTCCCCTTTTCCGTACGCCAGGACACGATATTGGCGGCCAGGACCGGTCCGATTCCGCTCACGTAACGCAAGAGGTACGGGCTGGCCGTATTCAGGTTCACGCCCACGCTGTTCACGCAGGACACCACGGTGTTGTCCAGTTTCTCGCGCAGGAGGTTCTGGTCCACATCATGCTGATACTGACCGACTCCCAGCGATTTCGGGTCGATCTTCACCAACTCTGCCAGCGGGTCCATCAGCCGGCGGCCGATGGAAACCGCACCGCGCACGGTCACGTCTTCGTCCGGAAACTCCTCGCGGGCCACTTCGGACGCGGAATAGATGGACGCCCCATCCTCGCTCACGGTAAAGACCTTGACCGATTCCGGCAGCCCCACGCGGCGCACAAAATCCTCCGTTTCGCGCGAAGCCGTTCCGTTGCCGATGGCAATCACTTCAATCTTGTATTTTTCCACCATCGCGGAAAGGGCCGTGATGGATTTTACTTTCTCATTCTGTGGAGGATGCGGGAAGATAATCTCGTGATGCAGCAGGTTCCCCTGGGCATCCAGGCAGACCGTCTTGCACCCATTCCGGAATCCCGGGTCGATGGCCAGCGTCCGTTTCTGTCCCACCGGAGCGGACAGCAGCAACTGCCGCAGATTCTCCCCAAAAACACGGATGGATTCCAAATCGGCCTTTTCCTTGGCTTCCTTCAGGATTTCATTCGCAATCGACGGAGCCAGCAGGCGGTCATAGGCATCGTCCACGGCCTGGCGGATCTGCTCGCCCAGGGAAGCGGAAGGATAACGCCGCTCGTGGCAGAAATCATAGTAGAGCTTATTGCCGCATTTCTCGGCATCGGCATCGATTTTCAAATTCAGATAGCCTTCGTTGGCCGCGCGAAGCATGGCCAGGAGGTTATGCGCGGGTACGCGCGAGAGCGGAATGGAAAAATCGAAATAGGACCGGTATTTGGCCGCTTCCGGCGAGGATTTTCCCGCCTTGGTCACGCTGGAGACAATGCGGCGCGTCCGATAGATGCCGCGGACGGTTTCGCGTACCGGCGCGCTTTCGCTCAAGCGTTCGGCGATAATGTCCCGCGCTCCGGCGAGCGCCTCTTCCTCATCGGCCACGCCCTCCTTTACATAGCGGCGGGCTTCGCGGACCGGATCGGCAATCTTCACCTCATACATGGCATCGGCCAGGGGCTCCAGACCCTTTTCCTTGGCGACCGTAGCCCGCGTACGCCGCTTGGGACGATACGGCAAGTACAAATCCTCCAGCCGGGCGGCCTCAACACAGGAAACGATCTGCTCACGCAAGGTATCGCTCAGTTTTCCCTGCTCTTCGATGGTAGCGAGGATGGTCTCCTTCCGTTTTTCCATCTCGGTAAAGACGTCGTTCCAATGCCGGACCTCGGCCACGGCCACGTCGTCCAGTCCGCCGGTTTTTTCTTTCCGGTACCGGCTGATGAAGGGAATCGTGTCCCCCTCTTCAAACAAGTGGATACAGTTTTCAACCTGCCAGGGCTGCACCCCGACGCGCGATGCGATATGTTGGATGTACAATTCTTTCATATCGCAAATTTACAAAATTAATCGGCAGAAACCAGCCGGAGTTCGTCCCGGTAGGCAGAGAAAATCTTGGATTTGGAAACGAATCCCACATAGGTCCGGTCTTCCTTCACCACGGGCAGGTTCCAGGCGCCGGTCGTCTCGAATTTATTCATCACGCTTTCCATGTTTTCGCCCTCGTAGATATAGGCCGGCACGGAATGCATGTAATTGAAAACATGTTTGGAAGCATAGAGCTGGGTCTGGAACATGTCCCGGCGGATGTCCTCCAGCGAGACACATCCCTGGAAATGCTGTTTCTCATCCAGAACCGGGAAAAGGTTCCGCTGCGAAGAGGAAACCGCCTCAACGAGGCTGCCCAGGGTATCATCGATCCGGACCGGCTGGAAGTCCTTTTCCACCAGGGAATCGAGCTTCAGCAAGGTCAGCACGGCCTGGTCGCTGTCATGGGTGAGCAGTTCGCCCGTCATGGCAATCCGTTTGGTATAGATGGAGTATTTTTCCACCAGGCGGGTGGCGCCGAACGACACCGCAGACGTCAGGATGAGCGGCACCAGCAATTCGTAGCCGCCTGATATTTCTGCAATTAAGAAGATAGCCGTCATAGGGGCCTGCATCACGCCGGCCATCAGGCCCGCCATGCCCACCAGGACGAAATTCTGCTCCGGAACGTCCAGGGAAAGGAGGTTCAGCGTCCGGGCCAGAACAAAACCGGCAATCGCGCCCACGAAAAGCGTAGGACCGAAGGTTCCGCCCACGCCGCCGCCCGCGTTGGTAAAGGTCATGGAAAAGACCTTCAGCAAGAGGATGAGCAAAAAGAGAACGGGGACCAGCACCGGTTTTTCCAGCATGAACGACAGCGGCGAACTCCCTTCCAGGCCCAGTTCCCCGCCCTGCAGCAGGACACCCAGGGAATCATACCCCTCCCCCCAGAGCGGCGGGAAGAGGAAGAGGAGGACGCCCAGTCCCAGCGAGCACAGGGCCCATTTCACATAGCGGTTGCGCAGTTTTCCCAGCCAGTCTTCCATTCCCAGCGTGGTGCGGATAAAATAGATGGAGCACGCCCCGCAGAACAGACCCAGCAGGATATAGAAAGGGATGTTCCGCATGGTAAAGGCGCTCAGCGTACACTGGAAAGGCGTCTGAGGGCCCAGGAAAAGATAGGAAACCACCGTTGCGCTCACCGTAGAGAGCAACAGTGGAATCATCGAGGTCATGGAAATGTTGAACAGCAGGATCTCCAGCGTAAACAGCACGCCGGCCAGCGGCGCCTTGAAAATGCCCGCCACGGCCGCGGAAGCTCCGCATCCCAACAGGATGGTCATGTTCCGGTACGACATCCCCGTCCACCGGGCCAGGTTGGAACCGATGGCGGCTCCCGTATAGACAATCGGCGCCTCGGCTCCCACGGAACCGCCGAAACCGATGGTCACGCCGCTCGCCAGTACCGAGGACCACATATTGTGCGGCCGGATGCGCGAGTCATTTTTGGAAACGGCCACCAGCGCCTTCGTGACACCGTGTCCGATATTGTCTTTGATGATGTATTTGCAGAAGATCAGGGACAGGAGCATGCCGATTCCCGGCAGGACCAGTACCATCCACCCGTTTCCCGCGCTGCCGGTCAGGGCGTTCAAGCCCGTGCGGATCCAGCGGATCACCGACTGCAGCAGGACGGCGGCACCTCCGGCCGCCGTTCCTACCGCAAGGGAAAGCAACAGGAGCTTCCTATGCATTATCAGGATCGTCGTCTCCTGTGCTGTACTGCGAGATATTGTCGTCCGGAAGCGTGCTGCCCGTGTCGCCCGAAGTCGCGGCGGAACCCGCCACATCTTCGTTGTCGGCATCGTCCTCGCCTTCTAGCCAACGCTCCAGGTCTTCGATGTCATCCGTCTTCACCTTGATCTTTACCAGGTAGATGGCATCGGGGATTTCGATGGTTACGGCATAGAACGGGGTACCGTCCGGTTTGGTATATTTGACGAGGTCGGCCAGGTAATCACTGAACCCCTTCGGATACTTCTCTGCGAATGCGGCAGCCAACTCCGGAGACATATTCTCGTAGCTAACGACGTGTCTTTTCTTCTGATCCATTTTGTCCTTTGCTATTACATTTTACAGTGCAATATTAGGACATTTTTCTGAATTATTCAATACCCCGGATTTTGTTGTTTGGCAATAACCGGATTGGCGTGGATTTCGGACTGCGGAATCGGAAGAATATTGCGTTGATAATCAGCCTGTATCACCTTCTGACGGCCACTTACGGGCACATCCTGGAAATCGTCGTTAAATTCGATGGAACGTCCGCGGCGGATCTGGTCGAAGAAGCGGTGTCCCTCGCCGAAAAGCTCCTTGCTGCGCTCGGCCAGAATCATATCGTCCGATACGGTGGCGGCCGTTGCCGGCGCGAGGTTCGGACTGCGCCGACGGATCTGGTTCAGGTAGCCGGCAGCCGCTTCTGCATCCGGCGTCGTGGCATTCAAGGCAGCCTCGGCGGCAATGAGATACACCTCCGACAGACGGATCAGCTTGATATTCACGGCCGTACGGGTTTCTTTTCCATCGCCCAAAGCCGGTGCGCCGCCAACATATTTGTAGCAGGCGCCCTGGCGGTTCGTGCTTTCACCTCTCTCCACCGACTCATCTATGCCCATCACGCCCCAGCGGACATCGGACGGATCCTCGCCCAGACGGTTCAGGAAATAATCACTGGCCAGGAACCAGCCCATGGCGGTGGTCAGGCCGGCAAAGTGGTAACACATATAATAATATCCCAACGAAGCGGTGGTAAGGTCGGCTTCGGTATCCACCCCCAGTTCAAAGATGGACTCACTCCCCCACTGCTGGGCCCAGGAGGCACACCAGTCTGCGGGTTCATAGAGGGAGAAAGGACCGGCAATCACCGCCTTGGCACGGGCCAGGGCCGTATCATAATCGGCCATAAACAGGCTCACACGGGCCTGGAGGGCTAGATTGGCATAATAGCCGGGATAGCCCTTCCGCTGCGTCTTGTCGGCAGAGAGCAGGGTCTCGCCTTCTTTCAGGTCTTCCAGGATCGCGGCATAGTTTTCCTTCACCGTTACCCGGCCCAGGGTCTCTTCGGCCGAAAGGGTACGGCGGACATCCGGAATACCCAAAGCCGACGGATCCTGCGTATAAGGACGGCCATAGAGGCGTACCAGGTCGAAGGTAAGCATGGCGCGCACCGTCAGGGCCGAGCCCAGGTGGCGGTCAAATCCCGTCTTTCCTTCCGCCTGCAGGGCACGGATGTTTTCGATGAGGTTGTTTACCTGCATCAGCACAAAGAAGCCATCGGACCAGAATCCGCCGAACGAATTGGACGTGGCCGAATGGTTGAACGAATACAGGCCGTCCAGACCGCGGCCGGCCGAATAGATGGTCAGGTCACCGCCACGGACATCGCCGTAGAGCATCAGGTTGCGGCCGTACAGGGATGCACCGGTCAGGCTGCGCATAATACCGTTCAGGGCTACCTGGGCATCATCCGGTGTACCGATTGCCTGGGAGGCATTGGCGGAGCGGGTAGGTTGCATGTCCAAAAAGTCGTTGCAGGACACGGCCAGCACACTGGCAATCACAAGGATAACGATTCTTTTCATGGTGTTGTCTTCTTTAGAATTGTAACTCGATGCCAAAAACGAAACTCCTGCCCAGCGGGGTCTCCCAGCCACGTGTACCGAAGGCGTTCACCTCCGGATCGGCCTCATGGTAACTGGACAGCGTAAACAGGTTGGATGCCGTGGTATAAACCCGGGCACGCTGGATGCATACCCGGCGGGTCAGGGCCCGGGGCAGCGTATAACCCAGCGAAAGGTTCTTCAGGCGCAGGAAGGTGGCATTGTGCAGGTGACGCGTACTGTACTGCATCGAATTCTCCAGGTCCATGCCGGAAAGGGCAGGCTGGCTGCCGTCCGTATGGGTCGGCGTCCACATATTGTCATAGTAGCTTTGGGCCCGGATACGCTCCCAGTAGTAGCCGTCATCGGCCACGTCCTTGTATGCGCCGTCATAGAGTTTTCCACCCAGTTTGAAGAGGAAATGGGCACCGAAATCGAAGCCGTTCCAGCGGAGGGTGGTAGAAAGGCCGCCCGTCGCAAACGGAACGGCATTGCCGATGACAATCTCATCTGCATCACGATAATCGTAGGAGGCGTTGCGCCCGTTGAACGTAATCGGTGCCTCGTCGTTATTGGTGTACCACACCGTTTTTCCGTTCTGCGGATCTACACCGGCCCACTCATAGCCGTAGAAAGCCAGCGGAGACTCCCCTTCCCGGTAGATAAACTGCGCGCGGTCGTCCTCTCCGGTAGGATCGTACCAGATGATATCGGCCCCGTTGTACAGGTCGGTCACGCGGGAAGAGAGGAAGGAGATGTTCGCGGTGGCATCCCACAGGAGGTTGCCGGTCCGGATGATATCGCCACCCAGTTCCACCTCGATACCGCTGTTGCGGATCCGGCCCAGGTTGCGCAGCGTGGACGAGAAACCGGTGATCTGCGAGATCGGGACATCCTGCAGCAGGTTTTCCGAAACGCGGTTATAGTATTCCACGGTTCCCCGGAAGCGGTTCCCCCAGAAACCGAAGTCGAGTCCCAGGTTAAGCGTATGGTTGCTTTCCCATGTCAGCGAATTGTTCACCGGAGACACGACCTCGCTGCCGGGATTGCCCATATAGGCGTTGCCGTAGGACATGAGGTTCATGTAACCGTAATCGTCGGACGGAAGCGTACCGTTGATACCGTACGATGCCCGCAGGCGCAGGTTGTTCAGCCAGTCCACATTCTCCAGGAAAGATTCGCGATTCAGGCGCCAGGCACCCGAGACAGACCAGAAGTTGCCCCAGCGTGTTTCCGGACTCAGACGGGACGAGCCGTCACGACGCCACGAAGCCGACAGGAAATACCGTTCCTCCCAGTTATAATCAGCTTTGGAGAGGATGGAAACCATGGAATTACCCCAACTGTATCCGTTGGCCGACAGGGTTCCGGCCGTACCCACGGTATGCAGGGTGCTGGTAGGCAGGTTCTCTCCCGTGGAACGGGTAAAGTCGGTCGTATTCTTCTCGGCCTCGAAGCCGGCCAGCAAGGCCAGGGAGTGGCCGTCGTGGTTCCAGTGCCAGTCTATCGTCGTAGAGGATACCATTTTCGCGTACAGCGTCCGGAACTCGTGGATGCGTCCGTTGACCGACGAACCGTTGAAGTGGTTGGCTCCGTAGTACAGGCTCTCGGCCGAAGTGGTATGGTCGTAGGAGAAAATGGATTTCAGATTCAGGCCGGGCAACAGGTGAAGCTGGGCCGTTTCCGTGATGGCCGCGCGCAGCGTGTTCGCCTGGTTGTCCCACTCATGGTCATAATAGAGGGCATTTTGGGCGTAGCTGCCATAACGGGCCGTCCACTCCTCCCCCGTTTTGTAATCGGTAGGCCAGTACAGGCCCCAGAGAAGGTTGCGCGTCTGCATGAAGAGGTTGGATCCGGTGTTGCGGGAATCGTTGTATCCGCTGCGGGAAGTACGGCTCACCGTTACATTGGTTCCCAGTTCAAAGAACTCTCCGATGCGCTGATTTACATTCACCCTGCCGGAGTAGCGGTTAAAAGCGTTCATGCGCAGACGGCCCTGGTCGTCGGTATAGGAAAGGGAGGCATAATAGGTCGTTCCGTTCTGGCCGCCGCTCACGCTCAGGTCATAGGTTTGATACACGGCGGTGCGGAAATAGGCGTCATCCCAGTCAAAATAGCGACCCTCGCGGCCGGAATGGTCATATTCCGATATCGTCACCGGAGCATAGGCCCCCGTTTCCGTGGTACTGAACGCGTATCCGTGTTTGTTGAATTTGCTGTTCAGCCGGTTCAGGGCGGCCACATTGGCATCCGCCTCGGACTTGCCCTGGCCGGTAACGGCATAGTCATGGAACACGGTGTAGAGCATATTCACCTGTTCCTGTACGCCCGCAGCCTCGTAGTTCCGCGTTGCCCAGGACGGGGTAATGCCCACCGACATGTTCAGCCGGACCGTGGGACGGCCTTCCTTACCTGTCTTGGTGGTAATCAGGATCACGCCGTTCGCCGCACGGGAACCATACAGCGACGAAGCCGCCGCATCCTTCAAGACCGAGATGGACTCGATATCGTCCGGATTCAAGTTGTTCAACAGGTTATTGGTAGAATAGGTATAATCGCTCATCTGACCGCCGTCGCCGCTGTTTACCGGTACCCCGTCAATTACATAGAGGGGTTCGTTCGAGGCGTTCATGGAGCCGATGCCCCGGATACGCATCTGCGGCATGCTTCCGGCCTGGCCGGACGGGGTGGTTACCTGCAGGCCGGCCACACGGCCGCCCAAGGCGCCCTCGAAACTGGCTGCCGGGAGGCCCTGAAGGACTTCAGATCGGACCACGGATGCACTTCCGGAATAGCTGCTTTTCTTTGCTGTCCCATACGCAACGACAAAAACTTCATCCAACGACAGGGTATCGGCTAACGTCTTCGTTGGGTTTTGGGCAAGGCATAGTATGCCCTCGGTGGCCAAGGCCACGGTTAAAAATAACCTTTTCATGAGGCTGTATCGTTAAATTGTAAAATTGATTTTGTATTTGTGCCCGGAGGTCTGGACCGCGGCTTCCGGAAAGCCTGCGCCTGGTCTCACCGAGACAGCACGCAGAGGTCGCGCCTTATCGCCCGAGGGCAACAAGACGCCAGCGCTTGGACTTTATCTGCCGATAGAATATGGACAGTTTGCGATGCATAAATACGTTGTACTGTTGCAAAGTTATCCAAACAATTGAATAATGCAAGAGTTTTTTTAAAAAAATTTTAGCTAAAACGATTCAACCTCAACAAGTTGCGAATATAAATACAAAAAGTCCGCTCCAGCGTACCCGGAGCGGACTTTTTGAATATTCAGAAAATGACTATTACCAGCCCGGATTCTGTCCCAGGTTCTTATCCAGCGTAATCTGGCCCGAAGGAATCGGCTCCAGATAGTACTTGTCATTCCAAGTACGGCTTACACGGGAACCCGTCTGCGTCGGATTGGCATCGACATCATTGGTGAAGTAAGAAGCCTTGTAGCCATCGCTGGTCCAGAAATTAGACCATTCGATACCCGGATTCTTATCGTTATGATCACCGTTCCAGTCTGCCTCGGTCACGCCATGAGCCAGAAGATAAGCCTTGTAAGCAGCCTTGGAGATACCCTTGTTGGCATCTTTGTTCTCCGCAAGGTCGAGCAGTTTGCCCAGTTTCCAGCGCTTGACATCCAGGTAACGGAAGCCTTCGGCCATCAGTTCGCTACGACGGTCGCGACGGATTTCCTGAATCAGGACACTGGAGACATTCTCCATATTCTTATAATAATCGGTAAGGGCAATCGGCGTACCGTTCACGGAGCAACCGTCCGTACCGGTAAGGGTAAGGGCAGGCATACCGCCATGACGGGCACGGAGGATGTTGACAGACTTGTCGAGGTCGGCCTGCGAGCAGTTACCCAACTCGGCGCACGCCTCGGCATAGTTCTCGAGCACCTCGGCATAGGAGAAGATCGGAGCGTCGCTGTCATTGGAAGGAGCATCCCAGGTACCGTTGTTCTTCATCGCATCACGCGTCTCGATGGAAACAAACTTGTAGGTCCAGAAGCCCGTCGTGGATACGATACCACGGTCACCGGCGAAGCCCGTCGCATACGGAGCCACGTCATAAATGGTAGCGGCCATACGTTTGTCACGATTGGCAAATACACCCTCAAAGGTCTGATCGTCATAGGTATTGTCGATCGGCAGACCGTTCAGCTGGGCATAGTTCTCGACAGCGCTCTTGGTAAGGCCCCAGGTAGGCGTGGAGGAGTTGCTCCATCCCTGCATGGAGTGGGCGGAACCCACTTTGCCACCATTCACGTTGGCCACGGTATAAGCACGATAAAGCAGCACTTCCTTGCTACCGGAAAGGTCAAGGGTGTTGAAGGAGGCACGATAACCGCCATCCACGATATCATACAAGCCGCTGGAGATGATTTCATTGGCCGCATTCTTGGCAGCGGTGTAGAAGTCATTGGGATGACCACCGGCAGTCTGGTGATATTTCTCCCAGGCACCCTCGAACACGCCCACGCGGGCCAGGAGGGCATCGGCGACATACTTGTTGACCGTATTGGCACCGGCCTTGGCAGGGGTACGGAGGTTCTCCACGGCGAACTTCAGGTCGGCAACAATGTTGTCGGCAACCGTCACGCGGGAGTCACGGCTCTTCAGACGGGCCTCATCGCTGGTGATGTCCTGGATTTCTTCGTCAATCCAAACGACATCGCCATAGGTCTTAAGAAGCTCGAAGTGATGGAGAGCACGGAAGAAACGGGCAACGCCCTTCCAGTGATTCGCAGCCTCGGCGGAAAGATCCGGAACCTGGTCTACACGAGCCAAGAGGACATTCGCTTTGCGAATTCTTTCATAAGGAGTCGTCCAGCTGCCACTGGCAGTGGGAACGTTCTTGGTGAACTCGTTGAACGAGTCGGCAGTGTAATCATCGCAGAGGACATCACTGTGGTAACGGCCTCTCGTCCATCCGGAACCGTAAGCAAAACTATCAAAGTCACCATAAAGGTTCCAGGAATAGGTCTGCAAAGAAGCCTCGGACGTCCAGTTGGTCGCATCCGAATTGGCATCGAGCGGCGTCTTGTCCAAGAATTTATTGCAGCCACTCAGACCAACGATGGTCATCGCCATCAATGCACTTGCAATAAGTTTATTGATTTTCATATTCCTTTCGTTTTTAATTATTTCACAGCTTCTTTAACAGCCTCGCGGATCTCAGCGGCTAAAGTAGAAGCGCCAGAGGCCGAAGAATGGGAGGCACCCAGGGTAATCTGGACACCGAAGGACCACTGACGGTTGAACGGCATGGCACGGCCGGCATAAGCACGGTCAATACCATCATAATAGGTAGAAGACCAACCACCCGTGCACTCAGGATCCATCACACCGCCGATATGATCGAAGGTGAAGAGGTTCTGGACACTGGCGTAAATACGGGCCTTGTCAATCAGGATCTTCTGGGTAAGCTTCTGCGGCAGGGTGTAACCGATGGTCACGTTCTTGATACGCAGGTAAGCCAGGTTGGCCAGATAATTGGTCTGCGGATAGAAGTTGTTGTTACCCGTATTCGGGAGACCCTTGATAGCAGAAGTGACAGAGCTGTTGATGAACGGACGAGGGTACTTCGCGTTCGGGTTGTCCTCGGTCCAGTAGTCGAGCTGGTCGGCGAAGATGTTCATCTGCGCACCGGCCGTGTGGGTCGTGAACAGGGAGGAGTAGGACCACATGTCACGCTTGCCGACACCCTGGAAGAGAATTTCAGCGTCGAAGCCCTTCCAGGCAGCGCCCAGACGGAGCGCATACTCGTAACGAGGCATGGTGTTACCGATACGGGTAAGGTCACCGTGCTCTTCGATGGTACCGTTACCACCGTCGATCACACCGTTTCCATCCAGATCCTTGTACTTGATGTCACCGGGGCCATAGGAGAAGGAACCCATGGCAATACCACCCTGCATAGCCTTGATGGTATTCGGATCATCGCTCTTGTTCCAGAAACGATCGGTCTCGAGACCCCAGATTTCACCGACTTCCTTGCCTTCATACCAACCGGTCAGCACATTCGTAGCGGTGTTCCACTTGGTGATCTTAGCCTTGGCATCGGCCATGGTGAAGGTACCGTAAACGGCAAGGCCGTTGCGGAAAGCGTGGTTGTAGTCGATCTGGAGTTCCCAACCGGTCGTGCGCATATCACCACCGTTCTCGAGCGGGGCAGCAGCACCCATGTAACCGACAAGGGCGTTGCCCGGGACGAGCATACCGTTGTTGGTACGCATGTACCAGTCGAAACCGACGTTCAGTTCGTTGTTCAGGAAGCCGGCGTCCAAACCCACATCGAAGGTGGTCACGCGCTCCCAGGTCATGTCGGCATTCACCAGAGCAGGCGTAGAAACGGTCTTCTGGTTCGTCAGGTCCGTACCAATCCAACCGGAATCGGCGGAGGAAAGGATCGGAATGTAGGGATAGAACTGGGTGTTGGCAGCGTAAGCGCTCGAAAGAGCCTGGTTACCCACGGAACCGTAGGAAGCACGGAGTTTCAGGAGGGGAACATACGGACGGATGTTATCCCAGAATTTTTCCTCGGAGATCTTCCAACCAGCGGAACCCGAAGCGAAGAACGCCCACTGTTTGCCGGGACGGAAGGTCGAAGAACCATCATAACGGCCATTCAACTCGAGGAGGTATTTCTCCTTGTAGTTGTAGTTGATACGGCCGAAGAAACCAACGCTGGCGCGGTCGCGGAGCTGCTCGGAAACCGTAGCCTTGCCGGAAGCGTCATTGGTCAGGTTCAGCGTAGGCATATCCGGATTCTGGACACCGTTCGAGCTCATGTACAGGTAGTTGTACGTGAGGTTCTCGGCATTGGAACCCACCTTGAGCGCGAAGTTGTGCTCCTGGTTGAAATCGAACACCCAGTCCAAATAGGCATTCATCGTGTTGGTGACACGGTGAACGACCGTCCGGCGGGAGAAATCGTTCGTCGTAACGGCAGCGCGGGCAGGGAAGCTCCAGTTCGCGGTGTAGTACGGCTGACGGATGGTCTGGTTGATGTAGTTGTACTGACCACGGGTGTAGTCGGCATACAGGGTGACACCCTTGACGATGTCCACCTTGATGTTACCGCCGAGGGTCAGGTACTGGTCTTTCGAATTACAGTTGGCCTCGTTGGCGACATAGACATTACCATGACGGAAGAGGAGTCCCTTGGCGCCATAGGTACGGGCATCATAATAGGTGTTGCCATCCGGAGCCAAATAGGAACCGTTGGGAGTCAGACCACCGTCGGAACGGCCGAACGGGAAGAAGGTCGGGAAACGCATGGTGTAGTAGAGCAGGCCCATGGTGCTGTTGGAAGCCTCGTAGCCGTAAGGATAGCTGAAGGTCTTCTCCACATACATAACCTTGGTACCCACGTTCAACCACTTGGTCACCTGGGTATTCGTGGAAAGGTTGGCGTTGTAACGCTCGACATAGTTGTCGTTTGCATAGCGGAGCGTGGTCTCTTCCTTGTTGTAACCCAGGCTGATGTTGTAACGGGTGTTACCGGCGTTTCCTGCAACACTCAGGTTGTGCTGCTGCTGGAAAGCGGTCTTGAAGAGTTCCTTGTTCGGATCGGAAACACGATAATAGTAAGGCGTTCCATTGACGATTTCCCAGTCACGGCCATATACATAGGTCTCGTCCAGGGACTGGCCGGCAGTGGCGTCGAACCAGGCAGCGACCTTGTCGGGCATGTTCTTGAAATACATACCGAAAGCCTCGATATCGGAACCATCGGTATTCAACTGGGCGGTAATACCTTCCTGCAGCTGGGCCAGGATGCCTTCCTTGTCCGTGATGTACTTCGGAAGACCCATCGGCGTATTCCAGGAGAAGTTGTTGGAATAGGTAATCGTTGCGCGGTCTTTCATGCCGGAACCGTCCTTGCTCGTGATGAGGATCACACCGAAAGCAGCACGCGTACCGTAGATGGAAGCGGAAGCCGCATCCTTCAGCACGGAGATGCTCTTGATGTTGTCCGGGTTCACGAAGGAGAGGTCAGGAATCTCCACACCGTCGAGGAGGATCAGCGGGTTGCTGTTTCCGTTCACGGAACCCGTACCACGGACCTTCATCGTCGGGGTTTCACCCAAGTCATTGGAGGTGAAGGAGATCGTCAGACCGGGGACAACGCCCTGGAGGCCTTTCGATACGTTCGTAATCGGCTTGCTGTTGAAAGTCTTGTCAACATCGACCGCCGCAACGGCACCCGTCAAGTTGACTTTCTTCTGCGTACCGAAACCGACGACCACGACTTCATCAAGGAACTCGTTGTCTTCGGCAAGGACAATGCGAAGGTTCGGACCGGCGGGGACAGACTGGGAAGCATAACCGATGCAGGTAATGTCCAGCGTCGCTCCGGTGGGAGCCTGGATAGCGAAGTAACCCTGAGCGTCCGTCATGGTACCCGTCATCGTTCCTTTCACGACAACGCTGGCACCCGGAACGGCATTGCCCTGGGCATCCACAACCGTACCGGAAGCACGGTTCTGTGCATACGCAGCAAAGCTCAACAGGGAGAGCATCACAACTGCGCATGCAGCAAGCATTTTGTTTACCTTCATAGAAAACAAATTTTAGTTAATAATAATAGAGTAAATAATTACTTTTTTCGCATAAGTATTCAGTAAACATGGTCAAAGTTAAGCAAACCTCTGAAAAAAAACAAAGGATTGAACGTTTTTTTTTAAAAGGATTTAGTTTTTTTCTCGCTTATTCTAAGCTATTTGCTAAAAAAAAGCGATTTCTGTTTCTTTTTCTTTTCCAGATCGTGTTCGGAAAAAACCGGCTTCAATGTACGCGGGTCCAAACCCGAGTAAAACATCACGGAAGAAGTCGTCATGGGAGTTGGGGTAAAATCCTGGACCTGATCCATATACAGGCCTTTCAAGGCCGGATTGCGGGCCAGGTTCTGCATATCTTTCAAGGTACACCCCGGATGCGAAGAAATGAAATACGGAACGATACCGGTCCGGCGGCCCGCCTCACGGGTGATTTTGTCGAACTCGGCACGAAGTTTAACGAATAGTTTGAACGAAGGTTTTGCCATATAATAAAGGACATTGTCCTCCGTATGTTCCGGCGCCACTTTCAGCCGGCCGGACGTATGGTCCAGGACCAGCGTTTTCAGATAGGGCCGGGAGGTATTGTCCACATAGCCGTCTTCGGAAAGAAAGAGGTCGTAACGGATGCCGCTGCCAATATAGGAATGGCGGATGCCTTTCACCGCATCAACCTTCTTATACAGTTCCATCAAGCGGGCATGCGATCGATTCATATTCGGGCACGGAGCGGGCCACAGGCAGGATTTTCGGCGGCATTTCGCGCACAGCGACGGATCCTTCCCCACCATTCCGTACATGTTGGCCGTAGGGGCACCCAGGTCGGAAATGTTCCCCGCGAAACCCGGCAATCCGGTCAACTGCTTCACCTCTTTCAGGATGGAAGCCTCGCTGCGGCTCTGGATGAACTTGCCCTGATGGGCGGCGATCGTACAGAAATTACATCCTCCGAAGCAGCCCCGGTGCGTGATGATCGAATACTTGATCATGTCATAGGCCGGAATCCGTTTCCCTTTGTAGCGCGGATGCGGCAGCTTCGTGAATGGCAGGTCCCAGCAGGCATCCATCTCCTCCTGCGTGGCAGGCGGGTACGGCGGATTCACCTGGACGTAACCCTCCCCCACCGGTTCCACGATGGTTGCCGGATGGAGCATATTCGCATGGGTTTCAATTTCATGGAAATTTTCCGCAAAGGCACGCTTGCTCTTCTGGCATTCCTCGAAACTATGCAGCGTCAACGCGCCGGGGGCCGGTTTTCCGGTCCGCAGGAAGGCCAGTTGGGGAATCTGTTCCATCTGCCGGCGGTTCCACCCCTTTTCAATCGCCCGGGTCAGTTCCAGCATCGGCCGCTCCCCCATTCCGTAACAGAGCCAGTCGGCCCCGCTGGACACCAGCACCGACGGCAGCAGGCGGTCCTGCCACCAGTCGTAATGCGTAAGCCGGCGAAGGGATGCCTCTACCCCGCCGATCACCACCGGAATCTCCGGGAAGAGTTTTTTCAGGATCTGCGTATAGACCGTGACGGCATAGTCGGGACGCGCACCGGCCTTTCCCTCAGGCGTATAGGCATCGTCGTGCCGCAGCCGTTTGGACGCGGTATAATGGTTCACCATGGAATCCA
>ONIQ01000040.1:20698-27261 GCA_900317925.1 uncultured Bacteroidales bacterium
CAGGCCAAAATACAGACGCGGAACGCCCAGTTTCTTGAAATCGCGCAGGTCGTCCCGCCAGTTCGGCTGGGGGACCACCGCCACGCGATAACCGGCCTTCTGGAGATAACGGGCGATGCACGCCGATCCAAAGGATGGATGGTCCACAAAGGCATCGCCCGTAAAAAGGATCACATCGATGTAATCCCATCCCAGGGCCTCAACCTCCTTTTTGGAGGTGGGAATCATATAGGCATTCTCCTCCGCCATACCGGCAGGAAATTACATCCGGTCAGGCAGTTGGATGCCCAGGATTGCCATGGCTTTCCGGAGCACCGAGGCCACCGTATCGATGAGCACCAGCCGCATCGACAGCAGGGCGGCGTCTTCTTCGCGCAACACCGGCGTATCGTGATAGTACTGATTGAACTCCTTGGCCAGTTCGTAAGCATAGTTGGCAATCACGGCGGGCGACAGGGCTGCCCCCGCTTCGGCCACCTTGGCCGGATACTGGCTCAACAGTTTGACAAGGCGGATTTCCTTGGCATTCAAGGTAATACCCTTCTCCAGCGTAGCGGCGATTCCTTGCTCCGATGCCTTGCGCAAAATGGAGCGGATACGCGCATGGGTATATTGGATGAAAGGTCCCGTATTGCCATTGAAATCGATGGATTCCTTCGGGTCGAAGAGCATCGTCTTCTTCGGATCCACCTTCAGGATGAAGTACTTCAAGGCGCCCAGGCCCACCATGTGGAAAAGGGCCTCACGTTCCTCTTCGGGGACGCTGTCCAGCTTGCCGCTTTCTTCGGCCGCCGAACGGGCTTCCTGGTACATTTTCTCGATAAGGTCGTCGGCATCCACCACCGTTCCTTCGCGCGATTTCATCTTGCCCTCGGGAAGCTCCACCATGCCGTAGGAAAGGTGGTAAATCTGGTCGGCCCAGTCGAAGCCCAACTTCTTGAGAATCAACTTCAGTACCTGGAAATGATAGTCTTGCTCATTCCCCACCACGTACACGTGGGAATCCAGGCGATAGGTCTCGAAACGCCGCTCGGCGGTACCCAGATCCTGGGTGATATAGACCGATGTGCCATCGCCGCGCAGCACCAGCTTGCGGTCCAGGCCGTCGGCCGTAAGGTCGCACCAGACCGAGCCGTCGGGGTCCTTGACGAAGACGCCCTCCGAGAGGCCCTTCTGCACCAGTTCCTTGCCCAGAAGATAGGTCTCACTCTCGTGGTCAACCTGGTCGAAGGTGATGCCGAGGGAGGCATAGGTCTCATCGAAGCCCTTGTACACCCAACCGTTCATCATCGACCAGAGCTCCCGCACGTGCGGATCGTTCTGCTCCCACTTCAACAGCATCTCGTGCGCGGCCCGGATGGACGGCGCCTCTTTTTTGGCCTCCTCCTCGGAAAGACCTTCCGCCATCAGGCGCTTCACTTCCTCTTTGTAGAGTTTGTCGAACGCCACGTAGCAGTCGCCCACCAGGTGGTCGCCCTTCTTTCCGGTCGATTCCGGCGTGGCGCCGTCAAAGAGTTTTTCCCAGGCGTACATACTCTTGCAGATGTGCACGCCGCGGTCATTCACGATGGTACTCTTGATGACTTGGTTGCCGCAGGCCTTCAGCAGGCACGACACGCTGTCACCCAGCAGGTTATTGCGGATATGCCCCAGATGGAGGGGCTTGTTGGTATTCGGCGAGGAGAACTCCACCATGATGTTGCGTCCCGTAGCGGGAAGCTGGCCGAACGAAGCATCGCCCGCCACCGCGGAAAACACCTCGTTCCAATACAGCGGAGAAAGGCTGATATTCAAGAATCCCTTCACGCAATTGAACGAGGCCACCTCGGGCACATTTGCCACCAGATAGTCGCCGATAGCCTTTCCGGTATTTTCCGGTGCGGCATGGGAGACGCGTAAAAGCGGGAAAACCACCAAGGTATAATCCCCCTCAAACTCCTTGCGGGTACCCTGTACCTGTAAGTCGGACGCGGGAATTTCCGCTCCGTAAAGGGCCTTGACGGCTTCTGAAGCCTTCAAAGCCAGGAACTGTTCTGCCGTCATTATCCCAGGTAGGTTTTGAGCAACTTGCTGGCCGACGGTTTCTTGAGCTTGCGGATGGCCTTCTCCTTGATCTGGCGCACGCGCTCCCGGGTCAGGTCCAGGCGCTCGCCAATCTCTTCCAGGGTCATTTCCTGGCAGCCGATGCCGAAGAACGATTTGATGATCTCCCGTTCACGCGGGGTCAGGATTTGCAGGGAACGCTCGATTTCCGTGCTCAGCGACTCGTTCACCAGACCTTTGTCGGCCATCGGCGAATCATCGTTCGGGAGCACATCCAGCAGGCTGTTGTCCTCCCCTTCCACGAAGGGAGCATCAACGGAAACGTGCCGGCCGGACACCCGGAGCGTATCGGAAATCTTGTCCTGCGGGACATCGATCATCTCCGAAAGCTCCTCGTTCGACGGGGCACGTTCGTTCTTTTGTTCAAACTGCGAGAGCGCCTTGTTGATTTTGTTCAGCGATCCCACCTGGTTCAGCGGAAGCCGCACGATGCGGGACTGTTCGGCCAGGGCCTGGAGGATGGACTGGCGGATCCACCATACCGCATAGGATATGAATTTGAATCCACGGGTCTCGTCGAACTTCTCGGCCGCCTTGATCAGACCGAGGTTCCCCTCGTTGATCAGGTCCGGGAGGCTCAGGCCCTGGTTCTGGTACTGCTTGGCCACAGAAACCACGAACCTGAGGTTCGCCCTGGTGAGTTTCTCGAGCGCCACTTCGTCACCCTTGCGGATGCGCTGGGCCAGCTCAACTTCTTCTTCCGGTGACACCAACTCTTCGCGGCCGATCTCCTGGAGATACTTATCCAGAGATGCGCTCTCGCGGTTGGTAATGGATTTGGTAATCTTTAACTGTCTCATTTATATCGTAACGTAACTTTCCTATTCTTCCTTGCCGAATGCAAAGTAAGAAGTTCTGCCGGAAACGGTTACGCCTTCGATATAAACTGTCCTCTTGGCCTTCTTGGCAAGGTTCACCACCTCTTGAGGCGTGCTTACAGGTTCATCGTTCACACGGAGGATCACGAACCCTTCGGCGGCACCTGCATCAAGCAGTTTGCCGGGACCTACGGAGACCACTTCCACGCCCTGCTTGATGCCCAGGCGGGAGAGCGTCTCGTCCGATGCCTTGCGGAGTTTCGATCCGTAGAAGGCAACCAGGCCTTCCGAATCCACGGTGCCGGTCTTCTCGGCAGTTCCCGCAAAGGTCACGGTGAATTCCTTCTCCTTGCCGTCCCGGTTCACGAGCACCTTGGCCGTATCGCCCGGACGGTAACTGTTCACTTTCACCTGCAGTTCGGAAGCTTCCTTCATCTCCTCACCGTCCACAGAAAGGATCACGTCTCCCTTCTTGATTCCGGCCTGGTCGGCCGCGCTTCCGGCACTGACCTCACCAATATATACGCCCTTATTGACAGAAAGTTTCAATTCTTTCGCCATTTCTTCGGTAACTGTTCCCATCCGGACGCCCAGCACGGCGCGGCGGACCGATCCGAAGTCAATCAGGTCATCCACGATTTTCTTGACGATGTTCACCGGAACCGCGAACGAATAACCCGAGTAGGCACCCGTCTGCGAAACGATGGCGGTGTTGATGCCCACCAGTTCGCCCGCCTTGTTCACCAGCGCGCCACCGGAGTTGCCGGGATTCACGGCCGCATCGGTCTGGATAAAGGATTCGATTTTCAATTGGTTCTGCTCGCGCGGATCGCGGCTGGCACCCATCGAACGGCCTTTTGCACTCACGATGCCGGCGGTGATGGTGCCGCGGAGTTCATAGCCCAGCGGACTGCCGATGGCCAGCACCCACTCACCCAGACGGAGTTTGTCGGAATCCCCGAACGGAACGGTAGGAAGTCCTTCGGCATCCACCTTGATCAAGGCAACGTCCGTAGCCGGATCGGTCCCGATGATCTTGGCCTCATAGGTCTTGTTGTTGTTCAGCGTCACCTCAATCTTGGTTGCGCCCGATACCACGTGGTTGTTCGTGACGATGTAGCCGTCCGGGCGGATGATCACGCCGGAACCGCTGCCCTGCTGCTCCCGGGGCGCACCGTTGCCGAAACCAAAGAAATACCGCAGGAACGGGTCGATGTCATAGTTCTGCTCGTTGCGGATTGTCACT
The DNA here is from genome assembly GCA_900317925.1 of uncultured Bacteroidales bacterium. GTDB lineage: Bacteria > Bacteroidota > Bacteroidia > Bacteroidales > UBA932 > Cryptobacteroides. The sequence continues at coordinate 24,866 of ONIQ01000040.1, forward strand.
TTGACAAAAACCACGGCATCCACTGCCGATTCGGCAGCATAGGTAAAATCGGGATACTCGGTCTGGTTCAGGTTGACGGTCCGGTACATAGAACCGTCGGAAACGATGGTCGTCGTATTCGGCGACGTGCGGTTTGCATCGGCTGCCCGCACCACGCCGTAGGCCGTCAGTGCGCTCAGCGCCACCGACAGCACAATTACGGAAATACTCTTTTTCATACTTATACTTTGTTTTACATTTCTTCTGGTGGCGTCCGGGACCTGCCGGTCGAGAGAGCATACTCCCTCATTCCCTGCGAACGAGGCCGGGAGGTCCCGGACACCGAAAAGAGGAAAAATCAAATCCTGTGCCAAAGAAGGGATGAGAAAAAAGATGATATTTCAGAAAAATTTACCTATATTTGTAAGACTGTCCGCCGGTGCGGACAAAATGATTTGAAATACAAAAAATAGAACCGATATGAAATTCAATGTTTCAAGTTCCGAGCTGCTGAAAGGATTGATGGATATTTCCAAGGCGATTCCCGTGAAAACATCGCTCCCGATTCTCGAAAACTTCCTTTTCGACCTGAAAGGCGGCATCCTGGAAGTCACCGCTTCCGACAGCGAGCTCACGCTCCGCACCCAGATCGAGGTGGACAATACCGAGGAGGAAGGCAGCATCGCCGTTCCCGCCCGTCACATGATTGACCTGCTGAAGGAACTGCCGGACCAGCCCATCGCCATCCGGACCACCTCCGACTCGGCCTTCGAGTGCAGCTGGTCCAGCGGTAATTCGTCCCTCCCCTTCTTCCCGGCCGCGGACTACCCCGCCATCCAGACGGTGAAGGAGGATGCGCTGAAGGTGGAATTCCCCGCCCAGAGCCTCGTAGAAGGCATCGCCGGCACGGTCTATGCCACCGCCGACGACGAGATCCGCCCCGCGATGAACGGTATTTTCTTCGATATCGACCTGGAATCCACCACCCTGGTGGCATCGGATTCCCACAAACTGATCTGCTATACCACCACGGATGTGAAGGCAACCGAGAAATCGTCCTTCATCCTGCACAAGAAACCGGCCGCCGTGCTGCGCGCCATCCTGGGAAAGGACGAGAATCCGGTGCAGATTGCCTTCGATTCCTCGACCGTGGTCTTCACCTGCGGCAACACCACCATGGTCTGCCGTCTGGTGGTGGGCAAGTATCCGAAATACCGCGACGTGATTCCCCAGAACAATGCCAACGTGCTGCGCATCAGCCGCACCCAGTTGCTGAATACCGTGCGCCGCGTGGCCGTGTGCGCCAACAAGGCGTCCAACCACATCAAGTTCGACCTGAAGGAAGGCCAGCTGGAGATTTCCGCCCAGGACCTGGGCTTCGCCATCGCCGCCTACGAAAAGATTGCCTGCGACTATAGCGGAGACGAACTGACCATCGGCTTCAAATCCACCTTCCTCACCGAGATCTTGAGCAACATGGGTTGCGAGGAACTGGTCATGAAGTTTGCCGATTCGCGCCGCGCCGCCCTCATCGTCCCTTCGGAGGAAGAGGCTGCCAGCGAGAAGATCTGCGGCATCATCATGCCTATTATGATTGCATAAACGCGTATGGAACTGAACCTGCAAAGGCCTTTGCTCTTTTTCGACATTGAGAGCACGGGCCTTAATATTGTCACCGAGTCTATTATCGAACTGAGCTTCGTGAAGGTTTTTCCGGACGGAGAGCAGCGCGTCAAAACCTGGAAAATCCGGCCGTGGGATTATGAGAACCACTGCCAGCGGCCCATTACGCCCGGCGCATCGGAGGTAAATGGCGTAAAAGACGAGGATCTGGCAGATTGTCCCCGCTTCATCGAGGTGGTGGACGAAGTGGTGGAATGGCTGCAGGACAGCGACCTGGCCGGCTACAACTCCGCCAAATTCGACCTTCCGATGCTGGCCGAGGAAATCGAGCGTGTACGTGCCTATTGCGCCCGCCGCCTGAAGGACCGCACGGCCTCGCCGGAAGCGCGGGAAAAGGCCCGCCAGAAAATGGCGCGGATCGATATCAACCTGCATGACAAACAGATGGTTGACGTGCAGACCATCTATCACATCATGGAGCCGCGCAACCTGAAGGCCGCCTACCGTTTCTACTGCGGCGGCAAGGACTTTGACAATGCCCATACGGCCGAGGCCGACACCGTGGCCACCTACGAGGTCCTGAAAGGACAGCTGGACATGTACGGGGACCAGTTGAAGAACGACGTCACGTGGCTGGCCGGTTTCGGCGGCCGCTCCAAGGCCGTGGACTATGCCGCCCGCCTGATCATGGACGAGAAGTCCGGCGAACCGGTCATCAGTTTCGGCAAGCACAAGGGCAAGACGGCCCGCGAGGTCTTCCAGACCGAGCCCGGCTATTTCTCCTGGATCGAACA